>NZXB01000013.1 GCA_002701765.1 Porticoccaceae bacterium | reverse complement strand
TCAACCTTTGCAGCCGCGATTTGGCCGCTTCGAGCAACTAGTCTCGGCATCAATTCGAGGGTTTTCTTCCCTACTTTTGACGAGTAAAAAGCATTTATTTCTTTTAATTCCTCTAACGTATAGGCTTCTGTGTACATGCGAACCATTTCTGGTTTCAAACTTTCATAGCTCATATATCTTTCAAAGAACCTGGTCATGACGTCTTTATAGGGAGCAAGAGATGGGCTCTGATTCAACTGCATTTCTAGCATCTGATTACTAGACTGTTGCAATGCTCCCCTGATATTAGTGTCCATCTTTGAAAGCAACTTCTCTGCTTCCTCTCTTAAAGCCGCATCGGCATGGCAACCCAATGCAGCTAAAAAGATGGCCCAAAAAAGTAATATTCTTATCATTTTGATTCCTTCGGTATTCCCATTAATCATACTCTACTACAGTGTGTTGTGCGATGACTCGAACTAGCATGAAATAAATTTAAAAAATCTCCCTACCAGTCCAAACACATCGAGCGGTTAATTCGCTTGCTGTTTGCGGTTGCAATTGTCAGAGACAATTTTCAAGTATTAGACTCATTCAATGACGGTTACGATTAAGTGCAATTACACAACTTTAGACTGTTGTATGCCGGTTTTTATCTAATTTTGTGTCAATTTATCACAACTTTTCATCAGACGTTCCGCTATTTCTAGGATCGACGATTACTAGTTTAATTGCTCGTCATAATGTAACGGTCATGAGTCCAAACGGACTCCCATTATGCGATCAGTTACAATTACTATTCAAATATTTTGTACAAAACAATGATTTTCTGCAAAAGGCTTTTAAAAATTTCGTAAACCGACTTAACTAAGGAATGTTTTTAAAATCATTCGAATTGAAATTACGAACAGACAGAAGCCAAATACAAACCGAAGTTGGCGTTGCCCGAGCCTGTGAGCTATCCCTGCACCCTTTGGGGCGGCGAGCACGGTCACCGGTGCCATAATGGTCATAGCAATAACATTAACATAACCCCAACTAGATATAGGCAATCGACTATCGCTCCAACCGGATACAATAAAAGATATTGCTCCGGGCAGACTAATTAGCAAACCAAAGGCCGCCGCTGTGCCGACCGCGCGATGAATCGGCCGATCCATCATTGTCAGGATTGGCACGCTTAACGTTCCTCCGCCGACGCCCAGCATGCTTGAAAAACCGCCAAGCCCAAAAGGCACGGCGACCCCCAGGGGTGGAATGCGATACCGCCTAAAGAAGTTAATCTGTCTGTTCGGCAATAACATGTTCATTGCAACGAGCAATGTCATTATTCCAAACCCCAAAGACAAAATCGAACCTTTGAGCTGGCTTGCTGCTATCACCCCAATAATGGAGCCTAGGAGAATTGTTGGGCCCCACAATCTGACGATATGCAGGTCCACACAATCTCTTTTATGATGTGCTAGGGAAGAGGATATTGATGTCGGAACGATAATGGCGAGAGACGTTGCAACCGCACTATGCATGCTTACCTCGGGATCAATACCAACGAGTGAAAACACAACATCTAAGGCAGGCACATAAACGATGCCACCTCCAACTCCCAGCATACCTGCCAATCCCCCTCCCAGAGCTCCAGTAATAACCAAAAGGAGCAATAATGGAAACCATTCCAAAAATAATTCCATATTTTTTTGTTCTCTAAATCCCTAGTCCATTAACAAAGTCAAATGACGATGGCCTTCTTTAATATGCCGTTTAGTAAGCTCAATTATACAATTCAGAGATACAAATATTCTTTTTATTTTAAAAAAGAATATTTATTCTAGATGCACCCAAAGGAAAGCGAAGAACCACAGTTTTGAAAAAATGACAGCAAGGAGTGCTTTAACGCATTTGAGATTATTAATCCTGCATAGCTGGCCTATTTTAACTGGCTTACTTTTTTGAAATCGCGACTATTACTGATCCAAGGACTACCATTATCGCGCCAACTACAGTCAAAAGATACATAGGTTCGATGTAAACGCCTTCCATGGGAAAAATCTGTACGATAGTTGATGTAATTACAGGAGTCAGAGCCATAATTGCGCTGACTCTTGAAGCCTCAGTATGCGCGAGTGCCTCTGTAAAACTTCCATACGCTATAAGCGTATTCAATCCACAAAAAACCAATAACACCCAGAAAAACGTGTTGAGGTGCAGCAAGGTGGAAAATTCTGATTTAATTAAAAATAACCCTGCGCCAATCCAGTAAATTATGATCAAGGTCTCCTCGGAGCTGAACTCCCTCATAAGAAACTTTTGAATAATGGCATAACCCGCCCAAAACAGAGCGCTTATCGCTACCATAAGCATACCCTCACCATAGTTGCTGAAAGAAACGAAAAGGTCTTCAACTCGATGCGTGAAATATAAAATCAAACCGGTTATGAAGATTGCCGCTCCAAACCATTGAAACATGGAAAACTGCTCTTTGAAGACCCGAATTCCAGCTAAGAGAAAAAGCATTGGAGCGAGTTGAATAATGACCTCAGCAGCTTCAGATGTAGTTCTTTCCAACCCGTATATGAATAGTCCATAGTTTGCTGAGAGCAGGGTTCCAGCAAATAAAAATTTCAACAGTCGCGTAGTGCAATTTAATTTCGATATGCTTGGCAATCTGCCTCGGATAGATAAATATATTGTTAAAATAGCTGCAGCCAAGAAAAAACGGAAAAAAGTAATAGTAATTGGATCGAGTGCTTGCATGAGCTGAACCAATGCAATTGGTAATACAGCCCACATAATCGTGGCGACAAATGCCAAAGACAATCCAAGCTTCCGTCGACTAGACACGCCGCTCATGACTCAGTAACTCGCTGGTAGGTGCACATATGCAATCTCATTTTTTTGGATTCCATTCGTTTGGTAGCCTCTGAGCCAAATCCTTAGCAGCGTCAGGATGTAAAAATGACCAAGCCCTTTGGGTGGTGGGATTCTAAAGTCCCTAGTCATCAGCCCAGGGAACACCGTCAGCCCATTCAGTCCACTTCGCCAATCCATCATTGAAGGCGGATAGTGGTAAAATTGCACTACCGCAATTCACATGAAGATTAGGCTGCCAAGCTTGGATAAACTCCGACATATTTTCAGTAAAAGTCGATGGAAAGACGCACACCATCTCTTTATCTTGATCGCCGTTATTGAATACACTGCCAGGTCTGGCAAACACCGCCGTCATCATGATGACACTGCAGTCTTTGCAAAAGATTCTTCCTAGCCCACCAATATGAGGATTGACATCCAATGACTGGAAATTCGGGTTACCTATCCCCATTTTCGCGGGCCTTAGTTTTTCATATCCCTTCGTAATTGTGAGTTCGTATTCTCCCTTCCTAAGGCGACCAGTTTTAGGGCAGAAGTTCGAGGTCTCGACAAAAAGCATTTGGTAGAGCGGAGCCGAATGCGCTCGGCGGCAAGCCTTACAGTGACAGAACCCCGAAAACAACGGAGATTCAGTGACGATACGGATCTCCACCGCGCCGCAGAGACAAATCGACGTCGCCTCTCTTTTTGTTCCACTTGGATAAAACTTTGCCGCAAGTATGGGGTCAACCCCGCCCCCTGTCTTGTAATTATCCATACCAGTAATTTCTATAAGAAAGCTAGAGTCTTATTTCATAAGCTCTGCAATTCCAGGAAGGGCCTGATTATGCTTAGACGTATAGCGTTTGAAAGTATCGATATAAAGGGCATCAATTTCCGAGTATTTCGGGAAAGCATCGCAAAACTCGGGATATTCCGGTTCTATGGCTATCTTTGCAGCAGTAATAAAATGCGCAAGAAAAAGACGAGGGTCCTCCAATCCGACTGAGATACGCATCGTCGTTTTTCGTATACCAGCTTCCAACAAGGCCGCGTCCGATAATTCCGAGTGAGTTGTCATAGCAGGGCAAAGTGCCAGTGAATTTGTTTGACCAATGCTGACCTGCAACCCCACTGCCGGTTCTAGGGAATCGGAAAAGCGCTTGAAGACGGCAGAATTTATCGAAGATTCTGTGTCAGAGGACTCCATATCGATTGTAAATAAAGGCGCCGGTAGCCCGAGGTACATGTGATTTTCCAATAGAGCATGGTTTGTATTCTCTTTCAAAATAGGGCAGGACACATTGATATTTGGATGGGCCGCAAGAACATTAGCTAGAACAACTGTATTAATAGCTTTCTGCAAAACACGCATCTCATAAGTTTTCATTCCATTTAAAACTTCAAATGCCTTGTCAGCATCGAGAAAACCACCTTTGATATAGTACACATTCCAGAACATGCTTTCGTCCCATTCCACTCGGCGTTCGCTCCCATCCGGCCATGTCGCCTCAATACTGCTGTTCTTAGGGACAAACATGTCCTCATTGCGACCAATTACAACACCCGCAGTAGTTGTGCCTGTTCCAGCCAAATCTTTGGTATATGAGTGCAACACAAAATCTGGCCTATCCATGCGGTCTGAAACCTTTAACAGAGGCTGTAGAAAAGGTGTGCCTACCGTTGGATCGACGATGACTCTGTGGCCTCGCTCGTGAGCTTGTCTGCAAATTCCCGGCACATCAAGTACATAGCCGTGGGGATTACATGGGCTTTCAAGATAGACAAAAATTTTAGCCCCTTTTTCCACTCTGTCAGCATATTGCTCTGCAACTCTGTCCAAGGCGTCCGCAAAAACTTGCGAGTCATAACCATCGAACCATTCAAGTGCCACACCCAATTTCGATTCTTTAGCAAACCAATCATGCAGTAATTGATATGTTCCACCATAGATATGTCGAGAAGAGAGGATGATATCATCTCGACTCAAAAGATGACTCATTACCCCGTCAATCGCAGCCATTCCAGAATTGAAGTTCCAAGCCATGTATTGATTTGATTCTGCCCCGCATTCAAGATCGATTATATGATTGGCCAAACTTATCGATGTCGGGTTTAACAATCTAGAGTAAATATCATGCAAGGGTTCTCTGCCGCAGAAAGCATCCTCTACCCACTCGGTGCAAGCAAATAAATAGGTGGCTGTTCGTGTTATTACGGGCGTCGAAGAAAAGATTGCTGCCACATTGTCAAAGAGCGGGTAAGCACCCTTTGATGCAAATCCAGGATGATCAGTTGTTATTGACTGATAAGATGCACGCAAGGGATTCTGCAACGAGTCTAATACTTTGGCCAACTGGAAACTGATGAAACGCTTGGCGTTGAACCAAGCTATTCGATCCGTTCGATCGATATGAGCAAGTCCATCAAACGTAATCCTTCCCAAGTCGTGGGCCGCTATATTTACATCATAAAGATTGTGCGCGAGCTCTATGAGAGCGCGACCAAAATCTGTCTCTGGGTCTATCCCAAAGTGACGAGCTTGCTCTAAAGCAAGCTCGCCAGCATCACTAGAAGATGTGGTGTTCCTGAGTGGACTCAATTGACGTCTTGGATCAAATTCCATAGATAATCCCCTTTTTTCGTTGACTGGACTCCTGACTACCGGCAGATCGGAAAGTTTGATACTAGCAAGGATTTATCGGTCCATTGGCCGGTCGTCGCTAACGCTGTGGTTATGTTTTCCTGCAATGTGTCGTGAAGTAGAGACACGAATCCGCTCACCGCTCCAGCTATTATAATCCATTGCTCAACTCTGATTCGGGAGATGAGCTTGGCCCTTTGCGTACCCGTTTTCCGTTTACTGTTTTATTGTTTCCCGCAACATATATACGATTGATCATCAATTGCGGAGGTATCGAGTCTAAAACGCGTGCCGCGGCATTCTATCTAAAGCACTGATCGTATTAAAGACCTGCATGTTTATTTTTTTCTGCCTGGAAAAATCCAAAGATTCAACCATGTTGATAATTTGGTCTAAAATCAGCTTTACTTGTCTTGCCATTTCGCATGGCGCTTTTCAACAAACGCTCGTATACCCTCTTCAGCATCATATGTCAGGATATTTTCGACCATCACTGCGGAGGTATATCCATAAGCATCAGCGAGCGGCATGGAAGACTGAGCGTAGAATGCCTTCTTACCCATTGCCAACGTCATTGAAGACTTTTGCGCAATCCTCTCTGCCAAGGCCATAGTACCAGCGGTCAAATCGTCTGAAGGAAGAACTCTGTTAACGAGACCAATTTTCTGAGCACTAGTTGCACCGATCATATCTCCTGTTAATAACATTTCCATGGCGTGTTTGTGAGAGACATTTCGCGACAGCGCGACCATTGGAGTAGAACAAAAGAGTCCGATATTTACTCCGGGCGTTGCAAACCTTGCTGTATCGGCCGCAACGGCAAGATCACAACTTGCAACCAACTGACAACCCGCAGCAGTGGCTACACCTGCTACCTCAGCAATAACCGGCTTCGAACTGGCTACTATCGATTGCATCAACGAAGCACATGCTGAAAAAAGACCTTCATATTCAGATCGCCCACTATCCTCGGCAGATCGTGCTGCAGTAATCTCTTTCAAATCATGACCGGCAGAAAACGCAGGACCATTAGCAGCAATAACGATTACCCGGACTGTGTCATCAGCCTCCACATCAGTAAGTGCGGCAGAAATTTCTGCCAACATGGCATGAGACAGTGCATTTCTTCGAGACTCGTCATTCAAAGTCAAACGGAGGATGCCTGGGTCAATTTTTTCTCGCTGCAAGATACACCTACTTTTGTCCATCAACGTCTCCAAAATTTATTCGCGTGTTCAATTCTATCTTCGACTTCAAATTCTCCACAATTCTCAAGCTAGTTAATACAAAACATCACAGATTATGCAACTAATTCCCCCTACTGCGATTTATAGGCCTTAGAGGTCCTAAAAATAGTCAATGACCATTGGATATTCGATAAGACCAGTGAGAATTATTGTCCCACAATCTGGTTAAATATTTTCTTAAACGTCCAACGGCTGGATCCTTTCAACCTGCTAAGTAGCATTTCTTAATTAGAGAGGACTCAATCGCGCTTAGCATGCTGCATTTGAGACAACTTCTCAATCGCCACTATCGTAACCGGCAACAGGTCCGTTTCAGGCGCGGTCAGCTGAGCAATGATCATTTGCCTCATAGGTGGTGACCAAAATTTTTGAAGATGGGTTGCAACATGTTCTGCGACCACATCGTCCGAACCGTTAGCACGGAGATTAAGAGATATCTGATTGGCCATCTTAACCAATTGTTTGGGCGTTTCTACGGGCATTAGCTATTTGATCCCCCATCTCAATTCTCCAGTCGTTCGCATACACGACGTGCCGGTCTCTTCTCAGAAATCCAATCAATGTCAGACCTGCCTTATTCGCTAAATCTATAGCTAGGGAAGTCGGCGCTGAGACCGCAGCTAGTGTCCCGATCCCTGCGGTAACGGTCTTTTGCACCATCTCATAACTAGCCCTGCTCGTAGTTATAACAAAACCTGTAACCATCCGTTCTTTTTTTTTCGCCTCCAGTCTTGCCAGGGCTCCTATTAGTTTGTCCAAAGCGTTGTGACGCCCAACATCTTCGCGAACCATAATTATTTCACCATTTGGCGTGCATAGAGCCGATCCATGGACGGCACCTGTTTCTTGTTGGAACTTCTGCAGCGACGGAAGTTCACCAGCGGCTTTTTGGATAGCAGTGTGAGTTAATATCCCAGCTCGTTTTGAATCCTCCAATGCGGGTGGTTCTCTAACAGCTACCTCCAGTGATTCCGCTCCGCATATACCGCAGCCTGTTCTTCCCACCAAACTACGGCGCCGGTGTTTTAAGCGTGCAAAGGGCTCGGAGGCAATAGTCATAGATAATTCTATTCCTTTTTCTGTTTCGACAACGTCATAATCCAACAATTGTTTTGGATGTTTCAAAATGCCCTCAGTAAGGCTAAAACCAAGTGCAAAATCCTCCAGATCAGTGGGTGTCCCCATCATTACTGCATGAGACACACCGTTGTAGACAAGAGCTAAAGCCGTCTCAGTAGCAACCATGTCAAGCCCTTCTGATAAATGATCAACATGCCATACCTGCCTAGAAACATGGCTTGTCCCATGGCCTAAAACTTTTGGCATTACACCTGCGCTTCTCGAAGGAACCGTTGCTGACGCTTGTCGAACAATTTCTGCCTCGCCTGCCAACGAGATGGCTCAGTCACCTTAGATACTTGAACAGCAGTCACTTTATATTCGGGACAATTAGTTGCCCAATCGCTGTTATCGGTGGTGATGACATTGGCTCCAGAAACTGGATGATGAAAAGTGGTATAGACCACACCGGGCTTTACCCTTTCAGTAAGTTGGGCACGAAGCACTGTATCTCCAACGCGACTGCTGACACCCAACCAATCTCCTTCGACAATCCCTCTCTCCTCGGCATCATGAGGGTGAATCTCCAGCATATCCTCCCTATGCCAAGAACTGTTCTTAGTACGCCTAGTTTGGGCGCCAACATTGTATTGAGACAAGATTCGACCGGTAGTCAATAGCAATGGGAATCTTTTGTTTGTCCGCTCATCAGAGGCAACATACTCGGTCATTGCAAAGAAACCTTTCCCACGCACAAATTGACCCACATGCATTATGGGTGTTCCCGCAGGGGCGTCTTCATTACAAGGCCACTGAATACTGCCCAATTCANCTAGCTTATCGTATGACACNCCCCGGAATGTTGGCGTCAGNCTCGCTATTTCGTCCATTATCTCTGCAGGATGATCATAGCTCATGCTGCAACCCAAGGCATTGGCTAAAGCCATGGTGGCTTCCCAATCAGCTTTGCCACTCAGAGGCTCTATAGCTTTTCGAACGGGCGATATGCGTCGTTCAGCATTGGTAAATGTTCCATCCTTTTCCANAAAAGATGCNCCCGGCAAAAACACATGTGCAAATTTCGCTGTTTCATTCAGAAAAATATCTTGCACGACNACGCATTCCATNGCNCGAAGCGCGGCCTCCACGTGCTGCGTATTCGGATCTGATTGAGCAATATCNTCGCCCTGACAATATAGTCCCTTAAAGTCACCTTCCACAGCAGCATTAAACATATTTGGTATCCGATATCCCGGTTCCGAATCCAAGGTCACGCCCCAGTCATCCTCAAAAAGGCTACGGGTAGTAGTATCTGAAATATGACGGTAGCCTGGTAACTCATGAGGAAAAGAACCCATATCACATGAACCCTGAACATTATTTTGCCCACGCAGCGGATTGACACCAACCCCCTCACGNCCAAGATTTCCAGTTAGCATCGCTAGATTTGCAATAGCCATAACNGCCGTGGAGCCNTGGCTATGNTCTGTAACTCCAAGCCCATAGAAGATTGCACCGTTACCGCAATCACTAAATAAACGAGCNGCNCCCCTGACATCTGCCGCAGGCACTCCACTATATCGCTCAGTATTTTCGGGCGAGTGCCTGTCGTCAGAAATGAATGCTGACCATTTCTCATACTCTGGCAATTCACAACGTGCATTAATATAAGTTTTGTCTTCGAGACCTTCAGTAACGATTGTATGAGCCAATGCATTGAGAACAACCACGTTGGTGCCCGGACGAACTGGGAGATGATAGTCAGCTTTGATATGAGGAGAACTGACAAGTTCTATCTCACGCGGATCTATCACGATTAGCTTTGCACCTTCTCGAAGTCTGCGCTTTAAACGAGAACCAAAAACCGGATGAGCTTCAGTAGGATTGGCACCCATAACGAGGACAACATCTGCATCGGCCACGGAAGCGAACGTTTGGGTCCCGGCTGATTCACCTAGGGTGGTCTTCAATCCAAAACCTGTTGGTGAGTGGCAAACCCGCGCACAGGTGTCGATGTTATTATTACCAAAACCCGCTCGCACCATCTTTTGCACTAGATACACCTCCTCATTNGTGCAACGCGACGATGAGATAGCTCCAATACTCAACCGACCAAATTTAGTTTGAATAGCCTTAAATCTGCTAGCCGCCTGATCAATTGCTTCAGCCCATGATACTTCTTGCCAAGGATCTTCGATGCTATCGCGGATCATTGGCGTTGTAATACGATCACTGTGGGTAGCATAGCCAAACGCAAATCGTCCTTTCACGCAAGCATGACCCTCATTTGCTTTGCCGTCCTTAAAAGGCGTCATTCGAACAACTTGTTCACCATTCATCTCGGCTTTGAACGAACAACCTACGCCGCAATAGGCGCATGTCGTAGTGACCGAGCGATCTGGCATGCCAAATTCAAGTATAGTTTTCTCAGTCAATGCGGACGTCGGACACACATCCACACAGGCTCCGCATGATACGCACTCGGAATCCATGAAATTATCAGACCTGCTTACACTAACTTTGGATTCGAAACCCCGGCCTTCGATGGTCAGCGCAAATGTGCCCTGCACTTCGTCACATGCGCGCACGCATCTCGAGCAAACAATGCATGCAGAGGGATCAAAAGTGAAATACGGATTCGACTCATCTTTTTGCGAACCCAAATGGTTATGTCCGTTACGGCCATAGCGCACATTATCTAGCCCAAGCTTAAAAGCTGTAAGGTGCATTTCACTGTCACCATTGGTGGCATTGGCCTCGCCATCGGAGGGATGATCTGTCATGTATAACTCCATGACATTACGCCGCAATTTTTTGGTGCTCTCTTTTTGAGTGCTAACCTGCATTCCTTCTTCAACAGGCGTAGTGCAAGAAGCTGGAAATCCTCGTCGACCTTCNATTTCAACCAAACAGATACGGCATGATCCAAATGACTTCAATCTATCGGTCGCACAAAGCNTNGGAATATCGATNTCAATTTCTGCCGCCGCTCGCATGACGGAAGTGCCATTTGGAACAGTAACTGCTCTTCCATCGATTGAGAGAGTCACATGATTTGACTCTATGCTGAGTGGAGTACCGTAATCTTTTTGCGTTTCGGTCAATACCGATGTGGCATTAGAACTTACCAGAACTTCATCATCCACCTGGGGGTCATATATTTCCAACATATTAAAAGTCTCCACCGAAATGATTTAGTGCACTGCGCACTGGAAATGGTGTCATCCCACCCATAGCACAGAGTGATCCATGCTCCATGGTATCGCATAGATCATTTAAAAGAATAATGTTTTGATCTCTGTCATCATTTGAAGTTATACGGTCAATGACCTCCATTCCNCGAACTGAACCGATTCNACACGGTGTGCACTTTCCACACGACTCTACCACACAAAATTCCATTGCAAATCTCGCCTGCGCTGCCATATCCGCAGTGTCATCAAATACAACGACGCCACCGTGCCCTANCATTGCGCCTATCGCAGCAAAAGACTCATAATCAAGAGCCGTGTCCCACTGAGTTTCAGGCAAAAAAGCACCCAATGGCCCACCAACTTGAATTGCTTTTGCCGGACGTCCACTGTATGTTCCTTGACCGAATTCCTCAAACAACTGTCGTAAAGTGATACCAAAAGGCGTCTCTATAAGGCCTCCTCTTTTGACATTTCCTGCTAATTGCAAAACAAGAGTCCCCCTCGANCGACCCATACCAAAGTCTNTATAGTATTCTGGGCCTCGGTCTAAAACAGTGGACACAGCGGCTAGTGTAAGAACGTTATTTACAACCGTGGGCATGCCGAACAATCCTTGAATAGCTGGCAAGGGAGGTTTATAACGCACAGTCCCACGTTTACCCTCCAAGCTCTCAAGCAAAGAAGTCTCCTCTCCACAGATATAAGCCCCAGCGCCAAGGCGCACCTCCAAGTGAAAAGTCCTTCCGGAACCACAAATATCTGCGCCAAGAAAACCAGCTACATGTGATCGCTCAATGGCGATATTAAGAACTTCTAGTGCCGCTGGATATTCTGACCTGAGGTAAATGTAACCTTGAGTAGCACCGACGGCTATTCCTGCGATGGTCATGCCTTCAATCAATTGGTAAGGATCAGCTTCCATCAACAAGCGGTCTGCAAAGGTTCCAGAATCGCCCTCATCGGCATTGCAAACGATGTATTTTTGTTGTTCCGGTTGATCTAAAACTGTCTGCCATTTTATCCCTGTCGGAAAAGCTGCACCGCCGCGTCCTCTTAATCCTGAGTCTTTAATATGATTAACAATATCTTGGCTACTCATCTCTAGAGCATTTCGTAGTCCATTGAATCCATGCAGAGACTCGTAGTTGTCTAAGCATAGTGGATCCCCATGGCCGGCTCGCGCAAAGGTGAGCCGTTGCTGATTGGCTAGGTACTCGATTTTGTCTACCGGTCCCAAATAAAGAGGATGCGCTTCGGCATCATCCTTTCTGAGGGCCTCCACGAGGCAATCAACATCCTCTGGTGACACTGGCCCAAAGGCAACTCTTTGACTACCGACAGCCACTTCTAGAAGAGGCTCCAGCCAGAACATACCTCGCGAACCATTTCGTATTGGCTCAATGCCTCTGCTTTTTAACTTTTTTTCCACCGCTTGAGCTCCCAGCGCCTTCGCCGTGGTATCTCTCGGGAGGTAAAAGATCGCTTTAGAATAATCTCTCTTCATCAGTAAGAACCCTCTAATCCGGCAACCAGAGCATCAAAACGATTGCTATCTACCCGGGCATGAACGTCATCGTTAATACGAACCGAAGGAGAACTGGCGCAATTTCCAAGACAATAAACCGGCTCCAAACTGATAAATCCATCAGGTGTGGTTTCACCATAACCTATCCCCAAGGAGGTCTTGGCATGATCTTCTAACTCGCGCGAACCCATTGACTGGCATGCCTCAGCACGACAAATTTGCACCAAATGGTTACCAATTGGTTTTGTTTTAAAATCGTGGTAGAAGCTAATAACTCCATGAACCTCAGCTCTGGAGAGGTTTAAACCGAGCGCAATATCTGCAATGGCACTATCAGATATGTGCCCAATCGACTTCTGAATAGCATGTAGAAGGGGCAATAACCCCCCAGGTAGATCCTTGTACTGGTCTATCAAGGTTTGGACCTGCAGTTGCTTCGATGTAATTTTATCCAATTGACAACCCCAATTTAAGTTCGCAAAACTTAGAAAGAATAGTCTATAACTCGTTCATTATACAGCATATAAATTTATAAAAACCTTCCTCTAAACGACCGTACCTTTTCAATTATAGACCTCAATTCAGAATATCGGCAGATTCGATGAGTGTCTGAAGTGTTATCGAATTATCTCAAACCGCTAAAATAAGGATAGGTATTTAGAGTTCTTCCAATGGGAAAGGACTTCTAAATTTTACGAATGACCCAAAATTTAAACATTCTTGAATAATGGTTTTTGGCAGGCCCATTTATCTCAGGCACAAAATGGTTACAACGCAAGTAAGCTCAGTTATTGAGATGTTAGCAAAGTATTTTACCAGAGAGATCCAATCAGCGAGCAACACGCTCTTAAAATACACATCCAAATCGCAGTCGTCAGTTCTAGCTTTTTGCATCCGCAGTCACTAACCAAGCGGAGGCTAATAGATGCAATCCTGCTTTATCCATCCGAGCAACCAAAGAGGCCTTTACTGCCGCTATGGCTTCCAATCCTCTTTCTTCATCCAAGTCTTGCAAGATGCCAGAGAGTGGTCCTACTCTGGCATGAAAAGCCATTATTTCGTCAATTGATTGTCCCATATCCACATTGGTTCGGAGCGATTCGATCTTGATGTTAACAAATTGTGAAGCACTCAAAATATCCATCACATAATCTCTATCAGCGAAAGCGAACCCTCCAGGACTCCTCGGATCCAGTGGAGTTTGGGCAGGCTGTCGAAAAGGTTCCAGCGGTTCCAGTGACGCACTGATCCATTCATTCTCTGGCAGTGCTTGCCAACAGAGGAAAGTAATTTTCCCACCGCATTTTAATCCAGAGTAAATGTTTTTGAAGGCTGCAAAAGGTTCAGAAAAAAACATAACACCAAAACGCGAGAAAACGTGAGTATACGCCAAATCTAGTTTTTCCGAGGCTGCATCCCCCAGATGAAATGACAGATTAGGAACACCCTTCGAATTTTTTCTTGCTCGGGCAATCATTTTTCTGGAAATATCAATCCCTGTGACCCTTGCTCCGGCGCGAGCAAAGGACAAACTAGTGGAGCCACAACCACAACCAACGTCTAATATCAGTTCCCTGGGGCTTGCATTTACAGCACTCACTGCCAAATCGGAAAAAGGTCGCACCACTCTGTCGATATAATTTGCGACGCTTATATAGCCTTCGCCGAGCCTACCATTCCAAAGTTCTTCCTGCTCGATATTATTTCTTTCTTTCATATTCTGTGACTCCACACTTTAGGATTGCTTTAAACTCCTCGCACCTATGAGTATCAGCATTAAATAAAAAAGGTATGTCGATAACTGAGCTTTTTGCCCCTTAACCTCTGTGACAAGCAGGGGCAAAAGCCTCACCTAACGAACTGAATTCGCAATGTCGGCAAGTATGTTCAAAGTCGAATGGTGTTAAACCCCACTCAATGCTAGATTCCTCTTCTCCGCTGCGTCCCAATCATTCCTCAATGTACGAGCCACCAGAAAAAAGCACATAATTGACGGAAAAAACCAGCAACAGGTTACCGTCATCGCATAGCGAATCGATTCAAGTTCCGAATAGTCTCTTTCCATGAAAACATCCATCAGCCATCCAGAGAAGGTGGGGCCTCCGCCCAATGCGATCATATTTAGGATAAAAAAGAATAAAGCAGTAGACATCGCTCGCATGTTAATTGGTGCTAAGGTCTGAGCAATTGCAAAACTAGGTCCGAGATAGATCCCCAGAAACAGCAAAAAAGCTGTCGTGAGTGTCAGATGAAACCATATTGTTGGCACCCAAAAGCTAAGAACACCAATTGGCAGGTTTAATGCAATTGCAATTGCAGGCAACCAGCCGTATGCGCGAATGTCTATACCGCCCCAATAATCAGTAAGTCTTGCTCCGAAATAAGCTCCTCCAGCGTAAGTTGTGCCGTTGATTATGCCCAAGAGCAATACTAAGGTTTGAAAATTGAAATTCGCATCAAGTAAGACCAAATACTTAGTTTGAAATGCGGCAAATGAATAAGAGACAAACGAACCAAAGGCAATACCAAGACACATTGACCACCAAGCAGGGATCCTAATTAGTGTTTTAAGTGACTCATTAAAAGAGGGTTTCGTGACCTCATCGTAATTTTCGAGCTCCATTGCCCCTCTTATTGGCTCCCTTAATACGAGGCGAACTATCACTGCCAGGCCAACACCAACCACACCAAGAATAATGAAGATACGCCGCCAATTGACTGTCTCATCAGTGGCACCCATCAACCATGCCGTGGCAAAATAAGCCGCCATAATCCCAAAAGGAATTCCCATCGCATAAACACCCAACGCCCCAGCACGCTCCTCTTTAGGGTATAAATCAGATATTATTGAATGCGACGGTGGGCTTCCTCCTGCCTCGCCAATTCCAACTCCCATCCTAGCCAGACCAATCTGCATGAAATTACCGGCCAAGCCCGTCAAAGCAGTAAAGGCACTCCATGTCGCCAGCGCAATCGAAAGTATATTGACGCGATTGTATCGATCGGCCAACCAAGCTATCGGAATAGCAACAACGGTATAAAAGGTGGCAAAGGCAAGTCCTATGAGTAGCCCCAGTTGTGTGTTTGTCAGTTCCAAGTCAGCTTGGATAAAGGGCGCTAAAATTCCTACAATTTGCCGATCAATAAAATTAAACCCATAAACCAAAGTCAACAGCATAAGCGCTAGGGATCGGTACCGCTTGCTTGGTGAGGTTTTATCAGTCATCTGAGCTCCCGTTTTAATTTCTTGCTCTAATAGAAATCATATTCGGTTCAAATAATGCATCAGCCCGATTTAAAAGTGCAGCACCCTGAAAAATCAAAGCTATCACAAAATTTGAACAGTTCTTCGCTGATCCTTGGCTATTGAATAGTCCATTTTTAATTTATGCGTGATTTTAACATCTGAAAAAGTATTCACAGACACCTCTTTTCAAGCAACCAATGAGGCAAAGACGCTGCGTTTGCCCTCAAATGGGTGCCGACCATGCATCACAAGAAAGTTATCCAGTAATGCAACGTCACCCGCTTGCCAAGAAATATTGAAAGTCAAATCATCCGCAATCCTTGATACGATGATCATATCATCGTCGCTAATAATCGATTCATCACCGAAGCTTATAGACTTTCCGGCGACAGCTGTGCTGTGCTTCCAACCTCTGTAAGCGGCAATCAGCTGATTGAAAAATACTTTGCGACCATCCGTGAGAACCTTTATTGCTGGCAATACAGGCGTGGTAATGTTGAGAGCCCCATCAGACTCCCACTGCCATGTATAATTCAATTTTTTGAGTTTCGATTCAGCATCTTCAGTATTATTGACGCTCAACGTGTTCCGCCAACTGCGACCTTGACCCGATAACAAGTTGTTATCTGATGGCATAATCTGAGAGTAGCGAACACCTTTCTCCTCGCAAGCTTCTATGAATTTGGGAAGCTCTCGTTGCAGGTGGAGTAACAGTATATCCGAGCGACAGACCGGGGTAGCACCCCCAATATCGGATGCCCGTTCACAGAAAAAAAATAATTTTGAAGGATAAATGGGTGTTTGTGCCATCTCATGATGGAGAAAAATTGATAACGATGACGGGGCTTCGTTAGCAGTAAATACCAGTTCNGTAAGATTGCGNCTGACCGCGTTGGAAAGTGATTCATTGTAAGTAAAGCTCGGCCAGAAAAATGCTCTAATAAATCTGTCAAAATCTTGATCGTTTACAATGCTCAACCCTCTAAACAAAATAGCTCCACTGGAATGCAGCTCGGCTTCCAACTCCTGCTTGTGTCGCCCGATCCAGTCCTCCAAAGCAAACATCTTATCTTTGCTCTCCAACTCATAAACGATCGGGAAGGGGANATCCTGATAGTATTGTTGGAGATCAATGTTGGTCTTCCTCATCGTCTTCTTAGTCCATTGGTGNNCTGTTTTCGTCAGTCATAAATTGAGTGAAACCTCCCAAAAGCCGCCTCACAAAATATGCCTGGGTCATTAAAACGGCGGTTCTTATTTAGTGCTGATATGGCATTCATCTCTCCTTCATCTAAGCTGAATCCAGCAATCGAAAAATTTTCGCGCAGTCGCTCNGGTTTTGAAGTCTTAGGTATTACGGCAANCCCTCTTTGGNTTCCCCAACGCAATATCACCTGAGCAGGTGTTACTCCTGCCCTTTGAGCGGCGTTAATAACGACTGATTCCATNAGCACAGAATCCTCGGCTTTCGCCATTTCCAAAGCCTCATATGAGAGNGAGCCCAACGGAGAAAAAGCCGTTACAGACATGCCATAGGATCGTGCTGTTCGAATAAGAGACTCTTGCGTTAGATAAGGATGTGATTCTATCTGCAACANGGCTGGTGGAGTCTTTGCGTAACTCATAAGATCATGCAGAAGGGCAGAACTATAATTGCAAACGCCGATATGTCTGACCAATTTGAGTTCAACCAAAGATTCCATTGCGCCCCAGGTCTCGCTCAGAGGTACCGCATCAGTTTTCATAATCGGTANNGATTCACCNTCCGGATGCAGCCATTCNGGCGGATAATGAACACTAAAATCTACATACTTTAGAGCAATTGGAAAATGAATAAGGTACAAATCCAAATAATCGAGTCCAAGATCNNACAAAGACTTTTTACAAGCTGGTGTTACGTGTTCTCTCCTGTGAAACGTGTTCCATAATTTAGACGTAATCCATAGATCCTCTCTGCCACAAAGACCATCATCAATTGCACGGGCTATTCCCTCACCAACTTTGTGCTCGTTGCCATAATCGGCCGCACTATCTATGTGTCGATAGCCAATTTTAATGGCGTTGTAGACGCTTTCGGCTGTCTCTTCGTGCCCCAACTTCCATAAGCCTAGACCTACGGCNGGCATCTTTTCTCCTGCTACATTAACTACTTGCATCATAACGAATCCATTTCATTCCAAATACTTCGATAAGTTATTGTCAGACATAAAATTTGGGATATCCACAACCTGCCGGGTCAGAATAGAAGTTTGTGCTGCGCTGGCGACTATCATCGACCAAAGGCCCTGCAACGGTGTGGCTGACTGCACTCGTTTACCCNGGAGCTGATCAAAAAAAGCGAGATGTTCGAAGAAAGTGGCTCCACGATGTCCGCTTCTCTCAATATCTGACGCATAAGCCACGTCAATCCGCCGAGATCCACAAGGGTCACCATGCCCTATAACAACAGTCGCTTTCGAAGGGGTTGTATCATCANNATTGGTTGTCTCAGTAGNCCTAAGTGATCCTTTATCGCCTACCAACACCAATTCTTCTNTGAATTCATGACAAAACATATTCAAAGAAAAGTTGGCTCTGAGCCCNTTTTTATAGTCAATGATAACAAATGCGTGGTCATCTATATCTGCCGGCAAGCCCTCATATTTAAAATCCAGAAAGTTTACCGACTGACCTCCTGAGGCGTAAACCCTGATGGGAGTCGATTCCGCTAACAGATTGATCAAATCGAAATAATGACAACATTTTTCGACAAGAGTGCCCCCACTTTTCTTATTGAATTTGTTCCACTGTTTAACTTTATCAAGAAACGGCGGCCGATACTCGCTAATACTGATCGTTTTAATTTCCCCTAATGATAAGCGAGTTTTGGCCTCATGAAAGGCTTCTACGTACTGTGCCTTATAACGATACTGGAGGCCAACTTGAATGAAGGAACTGTAAGACTCGCTTGCCTCAACAATTGCTGCCGCATCGCTCAATGTGGTGGCCATTGGCTTCTCCAGCAAAATCGGCTTCCCAGACTGCATCGCAACCTCGAGGACCTCGAAGTGGGTATGATTCGGAGTGCAGATAATTAGGGCATCAGCGTCGGGGTCATTACAAGCTGCTTCCAGCCCTGAATAACGCACAAGCGATTGTGCGCTATAAACTCTTGAGTATGCTTCCGCGGCGTCCATGCTTTCGAGCTCGGTATCGTAGATTCCATGCACCATCATTCTTCCGAGCAAAGAAGCAACATACATGTGTTCTTGACCGATGGTACCCGTACCAATAATAACCAATTTTTTGGATGCAACTGGTCTCTTTAGAAGATATCGGTCAGAATCTGATAGATGCTGATGACCCAGCGAGCGCTCATAAAACCTAAGCCTCAAGCTGCTCATCGAAGGGTATCCATTTGATGAGCTTTCTCAAACCTAATCAAAGTCAATTTATCGCCATTGGACATGTCTGGCCTCCAGCAATCAATGAATGTTTGCATTTAACAATTCCACCTCAAAGACGAGTGTCGCGTTAGGGCCAATGGGTCCCTGTCCCACCGATCCATAGGCTAAATTTGCTGGTATAAAAAGTTCCCATTTAGAGCCTTCTGGCATCATCTTTAGCGCTTCTGTCCATCCAGTTATCACTTGCTTAACACCAAACTGCGCAGGTATACCCCGCTTGATTGAACTATCAAATTCTCGTCCGTCCAAAAAACGTCCTACGTAGTGAACCTCAACGGTGCTATCGTCTGAAGGTATGGATCCGTCCCCCACTTTAATTATTCGATATTGAAGACCGCTAGCAGTGGTGGCTACATCTGGTCGGCTGGCGTTTCTCTCCAGAAAGGCCAATCCCTCAATGAGGTTAGCATGCGATCGGATCGCTAGGTCTTCCTCTTTTTTTTCCTTTGGCTCACAACCAACCAAAATGACAAACAGCGCTGAAGCTATAAAAAAGAAATAACGCATCGGCATTAGTCTCATTACCTCTACTTAAAGTTCACACAATATAAAATCAACAACTAGCTGGCAACCGAACGTACAGAAATCAGCAGGATAATTGGGCGAACCATTCGACATTCTAGGCACCAGAAATCATGTACTTCATTCCGCTAAAGTGCATTCACTCTCAAACTAAAATGAAAAGGCTGTGACCCCATCTCGTGCTTCGTCCCTTAGAGTTCAAGAGGGAGTTTGAAGTAGTTTTGCATAATGAAGTCTCGATGCTCAATTAGGATAGGATCGATGGCTGAAGTTATTTCTTCAGGCGTGTTCTCGAATATCGGCCTAGCCTCAGGAATCATTGGACATTGGGAATGAGGTTGAATTGAGACGAGGTTACTGAACGCGGCCCAATAAAAATCAGCAGCTGTTATCGCGTTGCCTACAAGGAAACGACTTCCAATTTCGCGTTGAGCAATCATTATGTCTGCAAGTTGCCGCATGAATGCGACGATCCGTGCATCTGCCATCTCCGCATCAGAGACTCGATATCCCCATTTCTTTCCCAACGCAGAGACATCTTCTCCATCCTTTGGTCGCGCAAAATCAAGCCGCCTATTCCACCCGAAACCAAGCTCACCGCAGATTTCATGGCTCAGCCCAAGGGTCAGAATTCTTTGTGCTGGCACCTCTGGAATGAGTGGGCGCCGAGGCTCAAGTCTTTCAAGAAGGAAAAGAATATCATTCCAGCGGTTCAAGGGCGGTTCATCCTTCCATGCAACAACCGGCGCNGAATTGACACCAGCCCATTCAAGCAATTCGTGGTTTTCGGTCAAGGGTATTTGATGAGCAACCACAAATTTAAGCCCTTTGAACTCCATCATCGCCTTCGCCGCTACNCCCCAAGGGCTTGGCAGCTGTTTGACGATTACAATTCGCAAGCCCTGCTCCTCGATGGCATCTTTAATATCTACATATTGCATCGCGATTTTCCTTATNTTCAAGATATCAAAAAGGGTGGTCCGAAAATTGTTACTCGTCAATGGCTATGAAAACGCCAAAAGACGGCTGCATTAACTTAGCAGGCATGACCAGTTGTAGCAAATTAAATGCGCTTGTTTTATCAAAAGAGGGAAACAGCTTACTCTGCTCTACCGTTCCAAAAGGCGCAAAAAAATCATCATGGTGAATGATATATGTCCGACGCGCTTGAACAGCATGCACTGTCTCTCCGACATAATCGAAAATATAGGCTGAATCTAGCTGGCCAAAGCCACCGACACCCAAAAAAACAACATCAGCTTGCAACCCATCGAGTTGCCCGGGAATGAAANCGGCACTGCCTTGCACTAATACCGAACCATCAGGGTGTTTAATGTGTATCGAGTAGCAAGCACCTTGTTTCCAAGCGGTGTAAGGTGCGGGTATCTGAAAGGGTGCCCTAACCTCCCCACTTATTTTTGTATTGCTACCCAATGGGGCATGTCTCGACTCAAAAAAAGTAATTTCAAACTTTCCATAGGAATACGACTCACCCATTTTTATTATTTTAATGCTTGCTGGATCGATCAGTGAGCTACGAGCAATATTGGCGGTCGACGGTGAGCCAAGAACATCTGCTCCCGTAAATCGCGCAATATCAGCACTATCAAGAGCATGATCATAGTGAGAATGTAGCGGCATTACAGCGGCTAGGCGCTTAATATCATGGGTTTCGATTGCGCTCTTAATGGCCGAAAGATCAGGAGCGATCGGACGCTCTAGCACGACATCAAAGAACGATGGACGAGAAATAAAACCATCAGTCATTATTTGTGTCTCGCCATCATCAAGCAGCAACGTGGCAACACCCAGCCACCTAGCGGTCAAGTTAGCGTTCGCATGAGCCGGTTGTGCGTAAGGAATACCAACCTCACTCATGTCAGGTCTGCTAACCACTAACATGCTAAAACCGAAAACAATCACGAGTATTAACATGAGAAGCTTTTTCATCTTATCAAGCACATTGCGTGTGGAATAGACAATGCAGGATGCATGCGAGGATTGGCANGCACGCAAACTAANTGGAGCACAAANATGANTTGCTTGGGTAATTTCATAGCGTCATTCAGATATCGAGCTTTTTTTGTTCAGGCTGCCATTTGGTTAAATCGACATAAACACGCCCAATACCAAGCGCCCTTACCCACTTTGCAGCAGCGTCAAGGGTGCTCCATGTCTTCAGTTTTCCTTTCATGGTTTCTGCTGTTTTAGCTTCAGCGCCCGTATATGCCTCTACAAAGATTATAGAGCCTTCAGCTGTGATCTTAATCTTCTTGATTGCNCCAGCTTCAACTAGAGCTCTGAGGATTTTTTCGTTCATACAANACTAAATATTTGCCTACTGTTAGCGCAATATGATACAAACGCGGTACATTTGCAACATATTATCGGAGCATGGTAGCTACTAAGACCACAACNTTAAATTTACGGATCAATCCTCTGTTGAAGGAAGCACTCAAGATNGCTGCTGACAAAGAGCATCGGAGTGTAGCTAATATGATCGAAGTCATGATCCGACAGCACTGTGAAGCCAGGCAGATCTCCATACCAGATCAGAAAGAAATGTTACTTAGTCATAGGGGNCCGAACTCGGAGGAAGTTGTTTGATCCAAGTCCTCAGAATCGAAACTTATCTATGTAGTTAAAAATCTTCCGCCCGGCTCCTGAAAAATATCGCGGTGCCGATAAAAAAGCTTCCCACGAGCAACGCTGATAGTAGCTCACTGCTGATTATATTNATAGAAACTGTTTCATAATTTGTAATGGGAATTGAATGCNATGCTATCCAATCACCGAGATGCCCATGGTCTGTGAGCATCGCTTCAANGACGATAAGACCNAATGGAGCACCCATTGCAGACACCAACGGNGTTCCCTTGGCGAAAGCNGAGACTGCCAATAACCAACCAACTAAAGGAAGNGTCCACACACCATTGAAACCTAATAACACTATGTTATGAAACCAGTGACTCGCAAATGGCGCTTGCGCCCAAACCGCATCCCAAGCTGAGATATCAAGATCCATGGCAACGAAACTTAGNAGTATCATCCAAGCAAATTGCAGTGCAGCGGCAGCACAAAAATAGCAAAGAGGTACAATAGNTATCGCAGTCAATAGCTTGGCCATGACAGTAAGCGTATCTGACACAGGCAATGAGTTCCAAAACAATATACTACGATCGCTTCGATCTTTATAAAGCGTGTTCAATAGATACGTGATTATGACCATACAGAGAATAAACGACAGCAACCCTGTTATACCCTGAAAGCCTAACTCGAGATAAGTTGTGCGCATTTCGGCAGGTGTTGCCAGCAACTCACGAATAGCAATATGGGCCCAGTTTCCGCCATTATCTGCATTTAGCGATAATAGTCTGGGCGTACCGTTTATGTCCGCCTCTAAATTAAACGACATCGATTCCGATTCGTAAAACAAACCAAGCAACATCAAGATCAGAATAAAGCCCGCAATGACAGCAGGCAATATTAAAAATGTGTTCCGATGTTCCCAAAATTCTCGACGCACAAGAATAGTCATTTTGTTCATTATCGTTATTCTGCTCATTCCATTTTTGCCATGAAAAGATCTGCGACTGAAGGTGTCTGCACCTGTCCAAATTCCGCTAAAATAGGCGCTGGCGTGTTTTCGAAAATCATGGCTCGTTTGCCAAGGCACTCACGGCTATAAATTGGTCCTAAAGCCTCAGCCTTTTCAAAATCTTCGGACGAAACCAACACCTCTTTGAATAAATCAGGAAGTTGGTCCATTCTGCTATCTAGAATGATCTTTCCTTCATCGAGGAAAAGCAAATGTGTCAATATAGTCTCTACTTCCTCGACCTGATGAGTGCTTATAATTACTGTTGTCTCCCGATCACAGTAATCATTCAAAAGATTCTGGTAAAAGGTTTTACGGTAGATGATGTCTAGCCCAAGTGTCGGCTCGTCAAGAACCAATAGATCAACCTCTATCGCCATGACGAAAGCAAGATGCACTTGAGTCAGCATACCTTTGCTGAGCTCTTTAACAAGACTGGAAGCTGGTATGTCAGTGGCGGAAAGTATCGAGCATGCCTTTTGCCGATTAAATTTTGGGTGGACANAGCTTAAATAATCCAAAGCGTCGGAAACTTTCAGCCAGCCGGGCAAAATGCCAACATCGGCGATGAAACAAACCCGTTCCATTATTCGATGACGACCNCGGCGAGGATTTTTACCAACCACCGTTAGATGTCCTTCGTAAGACGTCAACCCTAGAATTGACCTCAGGGTGGTCGTTTTGCCTGCACCATTTGGTCCAATTAACCCTACGATGGAGCCCCTCTCGATTGTGAAAGANACATNCNGGAGAACAACAGAATTCCCATACNCTTTGGAGACTCCTCTCGCCTCAACCAAGCTATTCATGTATNTTCCTCAATTAAAATTTCGACATTAAAACCAAGATCCTCAGCTCTTTGCTTTATCCGCGGCAATTCCCATTCAACAAAAAAGGNTCGCTCCCGTTNAATGAGCTTTTCTCTGGCCCCTTCCACCACAAACATTCCAAGTCCTCTTCTCTTAGTNACGANACCCTCATCAACAAGCACCNGGAAAGATTTTGAAACCGTGATCGGATTTAATTGATGATTCGCTGCTATTTCACGAGCTGAGGGGAGAGCATCATTATCTAGATAGGTCTTCTGCAAAATTAAATCGCGCAGCTGATCTGCTAGCTGGCGGTAGATGGGCTTATTGTCTTGCCAGGTATTTTCCCTGATTCGTGAAGATTAGTATGATAGNTAACTATAACACTAGTTGCAGCTACCGCAATATTTTTTCTGGTGCTAAGCCATTNAGAATAACCGCCATATTGGGACTTGAATTTTTAACCCCGTTTATTTCAAAAGATTACAANGGAATATTGAATGAGAATTAGGGTGAAGTCGAAAAATCTTTTTGNCTAAATCTATAGATAAGTCTTTTAGCGCTGATGATCCAGTGGTATAAACAACTCGGAAATTTAATGGAGGTCCCTAATGGGCAAACTCTCAGGGCGAACTGCGCTCATAACTGGCGCTAGCAGGGGAATCGGAAGCGCCATCGCCCAGCGATTCGCGGCAGAGGGCGCCAACGTGGCAATAAACTGCGCTCGCGATGAAGGTGCCGCAAATGAAGTATCAAATCACATTAACAATCTTGGCGTTAAATCCTTCGTTTATAGAGCGAATATTGCTGATGAGAAAGAATGTGTAAGGATGATTGACTCGGCTATCAAGGATTTTGGACAGATTGACGCCCTGATATGCAATGCCGGAATTGGATCGGCTGCGATTAATAGGCCAGCCATTGCCGATGCGACAAATGAACAGTGGGATACCATACTAGATGTCAATCTTTGGGGACCGATATATCTTTGCAGGGGCTTGGTTCCGCACCTGCGCAAAGCTCAAAGAAGCGATATAGTTGTGCTTTCTTCCACTGCGGTGCAAAGGCTAAAGCCAGGCTCTGGCGTCTACTCGGTCAGTAAGGCGGCTCTTGAAACTATGGCACACACAATGGCGAGAGAAGAAAGAGTTCATGGAATGAGAGTCAATATCATAGCACCAGGCTTAGTCGACACCGATATGGGTCGAAAAGTTGTAGAGGCAGTCGGCGGACCATCAGATATTCGCGAGCTGGATGAGGATATGCCATTTGGTTTCGTATGCACTCCAGAAGATATCGCAGCATCAGTGGCACATCTGTGTTCCGAGGATGGTCGTTATATCACAAATCAACGAATTACGATTGCGGGCGACTAAACTAAAGGCTAGCGTAATCGACTCATCTTACGGCTTTTTCAATCATTTGCGACTCCAAAAGCGGAGAACAACGCCAGAATAGAGGTGATATTAGGTTATGAGCTAAATTAGTCGTGTAATACCGCTCGAAATCTCCCTCTCGTTTTCGAGAAAACACTTAATTTTCTGAGCTATTTAATCGCAATCTAACCGCGGCTTTGCCTTAAAACCCTGATGCCATCTTTCGTATTTAGCCACTTAATTCCGCTGAGAAATGACGCAAGCAGAATGCCATCCTAATAATATTTCCGTTGACCCAAAAAACACCTCCCGAACTTCTCAAGGCAACAGGACTATGCGATTCCCAAAGTTGCCGCCTGAAAGAAGGTCGACGAATGCTTTTGGGGCAGATTCNAGTCCCCTGAATTCATCATTCACACTAGTTAAGTCACCTGAATTTAGCCACCTGNTAATTTCTTCNCGAGCCGGCTCATACTCGTTTGAATAGTCAAAAAATAAAAATCCCTGCATGTTGATTCTCTTATTCACTAACAATCCCGGAATCCCCTTAGGGCCTGCACTCGGTGAGGATGTGTCNTACTGAGAAACGACCCCACAGCAAGCAATTCGCCCACCGACATTCATTTGAAATAATGCTGATGTCAAAATGGGTCCGCCCGTATTGTCGAAGTAAACATCGACCCCCCCGGGAGTTGCGCCCTTTAGATCTTTTCTNAAACTATGGTTTTTGTAATTAACAGCAATATCAAAGCCCAACTCGTCAGTTAACCTGGCACACTTCAAATCATTTCCGCAAACCCCAACGACACGACAGCCGAGAATCTTAGCCATTTGTCCGACAAAATGCCCCACTGAACCGGCAGCAGCAGACACCATAACGGTATCTCCTCTCGATGCCCGACCTACCTTAAGCAAGCCGAAATAAGCTGCCAGTCCATTAGCGCCGAGGGGTCCAAGATAATCTATCGGATCCCGGCCCGATGGGATTCGNGTGAGAGAGTCGGTTGACAGCGCGGAGTAGGATTGCCAACCAGTTGCACCGAGCACCCAACACCCCTCTGGAAATTTTTCATCGTTGCTCGATACGACCTCGCCAACGCCAGCACCCCTCATTACCGTCCCGACGGCAGGACCCGTTGTGTAATTAGCGCTGCCTTGCAAACCAGCTCGCGCTCCGGCCACTATCGAAATAGCACCTGTTTTAATTAAAACCTGTCCGGACTCGACATCTGGTAATGGCACTTTGATCTGCCGGAAATGATCTTGACTCAATTTATCCTCTGGTAGAGAGTCGATCACGATTTGTGAATTTTTCATACCCCAATAGCCCTCCATAACGGTTAAGTGCTTTAAGCCTATTTATCGATTGAAATTAGACCAACCGAAGCATTCTGTCTATGCAGAATCTGATTTTGTTCACCCAAAAATACCTGAAGTGCATTGGACACGCTGGTAAGCAATTTTAACATCGCAGAGAAAGAGAAAAATGGCCAATTGTAGGTATTGCCTTGGGTTTTTAATTGCACGCCCAAAGGCTTGCAGCCCCAAAGTAAACCGCATTTCCAATAATATTCATCGAAAATGGGTTTTTTGCCGTAAACTAACAGTCAATCGTAGCAAAGCTTAANAGGCGTCAANAGTGANTNGGTTAGNATAAGGTATCATTCAATTCCTCGGNAATGNTGGGTGTAAGNATGCTGCGNTNNGNNCACTTNTTCGCCGAAAGCATATTGANTTTTAGTAAANNGTTTCTTTGGAGAATTGNACCCCTCATGAGCATTTTGGAGCCCACNGATGGCAGNCCGCGATAGAACTACCCAACTAACATTTTTTTTTGATGGTCTCTGTGGCCTTTGCGATTNCGAGGTGGAGCATTTAAAACGACTCGATACGAACGCCTCGATTTCTTTCGAGGATATACATGACACCAATTTTGAAGCTCGTTTCCCATCGATCNCTAGAGANACTGCGAGTAGAGTATTGCATGGCCAATTGGCNTCAGGCGAACTNATTCAAGGATTGGATGTCACGTGTCTGGCNTGGACGCTTGTTGGAAAAGGCCGCTGGGTAGCTTGGCTCCGNTGGCCTGTCATTAAGAGCTTAAGTGACTGCGCCTACAGAGCATTTGCTCTCAATCGAGGGTGGATNTCAAAATTATTTACGGGCAGCAAATCGTCCTGCAAGATNGATATTGCCAGTGTGAGAAAAAAAACCGAGTAATTTTCAGGTTTATGCGTGATCGGAAAAACGTACGGATCCGCTGGAATTCTTCATGCTTCACTAGCGAAATAAAACGAGCCCCAGCCAGTGCAAATCAATTTTTTAGATCCTAATACTTCGCAACTATCCGATGAGTTTCCTGAAAGTATGGTACTCGTAGACTGCGAAACCACCGGCGGAAATGCTACCCGACACAGAATCATAGAAATCGGCTTGGTGGTAGTCGAGAGAGGTAGCATNATAGATCGTTGGCAATCTCTTGTGGATCCTGAAACAAACTTATCNAGTAACATCTCATCTCTCACTGGAATCACACCTGAAATNTTACAAGGCGCNCCCNAATTCGCCGACATAGCCAAAAAACTGATGAACCTTTTAGAGGGGCGCACATTGGTAGCTCACAACGCGAGGTTCGATTATGGTTTCTTGAAAAATGAATTTGAGAGAATTGGGCATCGTTTCGTTGCAAAAACCCTATGCTCCGTAAGAATCAGTCGCTTACTGTATCCTCAATTTTCTCGACATGGCCTGACGCAAATTATCAATCGATTTCAATTAACCGTCGAAAAACGACATCGGGCACTTGATGACGCGATGGCCATCTATCACTTCTTTTTGAAATCGTCAGTTCTTTTCGATAACGGCGAAATCTCTGCGGCATGTGAGAGCATTCTCAAAAAACCCTCCCTTCCCGCTCTGTTGGNTATTGGCGAAATAGANAAGCTGCCAAAAAGTTCTGGAGTCTATTATTTTCGGGACGCCGCGGATACTCTGCTNTACGTAGGCAAGAGCGTGAACATTAGAAATCGAGTTATGAGCCACTTTACGCAAGATTTTCGCAATGCCAAGGATCATCGCATTAATCTGCGAATGGCCAGCATAGATTTTGAGAAGACAAACTCTGACTTCAGTGCCCAATTGCTTGAAAGTGAGCATATCAAGTCGATGAACCCAATTTTCAATAGACGTTTAAAAAGAACCAAGCACCTTTTTCAATTCAAAATTGAGGNGACGCCATCTGGATATCACAGCGTGAGTATAGAGAAGATATCAGAACAAACTGGAGCGTCTGCTTTCGGACTATTCCGGTCCTCCAGACAGGCAAAGAAAATACTGGAGAAACTAGCGAATGAATATTACCTNTGTCATAAGTTTCTGGGGCTTGAGACCTCGCAGAATCATCGGGACGAACGACCCTGTTTCCGAGCCCAACTGAGAAGGTGTTTTGGAGCCTGTCAGAATTCAGAGGCTGTCTCGATTTATAACGACCGATTAAGACAAGCATTAGCTAATTATCAGGTCAAGGTCTGGCCATGGCCATCAGCCATCGTAATTGAGGAGGGTGCTTCATGTGATGGTGACTCTTCTCAGTTCCATCTTGTTGACAACTGGCGTTATTTAGCCAANCCAACTAGCATGCTCGAATTGCGCGAATTTGGTTACGCACCAGCAACAAGCACAATAGATGCTGATGCGCCATGCCGCCGGTTAGAGGGTAAACCTCTGGATATTGATACTTACCATATCCTAGTGAAATTTTTATTTGATCCAACGCGTATGCGCCTAAATAAGCTTCGCGTTTGGCCTGTCAGATCTATTNACCAAGCCGATTTGGTTGAAGAATGAGAGCTTGTTCACTTCCCTGTCCTTTTTNCACTGCAGTCATCAACCCAGCTAAGAAAAAAAATCCGTTATANTATATTTCAACAAGTCGGACAAATAACAGCTTAAATTCTCGCGGCATCAAAAACCTTGAAAGTGTTTCAATTGCAAAATTAAAATGACAAGAAGCAGTGGCCTGGCAAGGAAGCTTTGAGCCCGAAAGTCAACTCAGATCAATTGCATATTTTCGAAGCTCAGGCAGTGGGATGATNTCTAGAGCTTTCATATTGGTTTTGCGAGAGAATATCTTAGGGGCACAACTAGCTTCGAGTGCCTCCAGCCACCTCGATGCGCAAAGACACCAAGAATCTCCCTCTACTAGGCCTGGAAACTGATATTCTGGACGAGGTGTAGACAGGTCATTGCCCTGACGTTTCGAAAAAAGCAGAAACTCATTACTTATCAAGGCACATACCGTGTGAGAACCACCATCATATTTGCTTGATCTGCAAAACCCGTCTCGAAAGAAACCAGTAATAGGATTGCTGCAACATTCCTCTAATGGCTCTCCTAAAAGATTTTTTTCATTACTCATGGAAATACTTCTTAAAGATAAAAATAGAATTAGTTGTCATCAGCTGGGGCTGTTAATTAATCGGACGATGGTACCAAAAAGTTCTAATAGATAGTCTAGGAGGGCAAAAATCAGCGATAAAGCCGAAACTACCCCTATAATTCGCACTGCTATAGTAATATATCATATCACAAATCATCAATATGCATCAATGATATTCGTCTGGTTTGGCAATGAGTCGCGTAAAGGTAGATATAAGAACCTTTAATTTGATAGCGGTCGCAAAGGGCTCATGAATAAATGAAGGAGGATAACAGATGGTCAGCAAACTCTTAATTCCAGAATGGTCCGTAACCCAAAAGGGGATATCAAGCGCATCGTTTTTGATGCGACTGTACAAGCTCACTGATCATACTGCTGGTCAAGTTGGCTTTGT
>NZXB01000102.1 GCA_002701765.1 Porticoccaceae bacterium | reverse complement strand
ATGTTGGCGAACCTGAAATTCAGACAGTTTTGAATTAGCCAGAACCGGTTTTATCTCGTTGACTAATTTAAACGCAACCATGGGATCTTTTGTGCGCAGAGACCACCTTATGAAACTGTTCCTCCACCTCATATTGAGGTGGTAAACACCGTTTCTTCGGATAGTATAAGGAACCGATAACTTTCGCATTGTGTGACAAAGTGAGTACAATTGAAAGCTTTGGAAATAAAAACCCCTGTTTTACAAGGGGTTATAAGTATATGGTGGAGGCGGCGGGAATTGAACCCGCGTCCGTCAGTCCTCTGCCAATAGCTCTACATGCTTAGAGCAGTCTATTAAATTTAACCGTTTGCAACCCGACTGTCAGGAAATGCCACCAGCGATTTCGGTTAGTGTTTAGTAAATCGACCCCGAACAAGCTTCATTACGATCTTATGAAATATGACGCCTGAATGTTATCAATCCCAAGGGACTTCAAACTCTGGACGCATAAGCACGGCTCCAGTCAGACGGCACTACACTGGGGTTTAAGCAGCTAGTGCGTAGTTGTCGTCGTTGGCAACTATAAAGTTGTGACTTTGGATTAACGAGATTGGTCACCATCTCGGCATGCACTACAGGTTTTGTAACCGGCGTCGAATCCAGAACGCCCCCTAGGGTCAAGTCTATCACGCTATTAATGCATTGAAAAAATCATTGCAGTATTTTCAGAACTATTCCAACATACAATGGCTTACTGCTCGAAATTATTCGAGACATTTCATAAACTTTTTATTATTCCCAACAAAACGAACAAGCTGAGAATTTCTATGCAACGCGGCCAGTTTTCCTCCAGATTAGCATTTGTCCTTGCGGCTTCAGGCTCAGCTGTAGGTCTCGGTAATATATGGGGATTCCCAACCAATGCAGCGGAAAATGGCGGTGCAGCATTTGTACTGATGTATCTCATTCTAGCATTTTTGCTAGCCTATCCGGCACTAATGGCTGAGTTAATCATAGGTCGTCATACACGCTCTAATATGGCCGATGCGTTGACCTACATATCTAATAGCGGCGCCACCAAACAAGTCGGACGTCTTGTTGGATTCGCGGGAATGCTCACAGCTAGTTTGATTTTATGCTTTTATTGTATCGTCTCTGGCTGGATGCTGGGACATATGATAGAGCCTGTCATGAAGTTTTGGAAAATGCCTACGTGGGGCGCATGGTTCACTGAGTTTGGGCTTTGGCGAAATATCAGCTTGGCAGCGCTGTTTATGATACTGACAGCGCTAGTCATAAGTGCCGGCGTGGAGCAAGGAATTGAAAAGTGGTCTCGGAGGTTGATGCCTTCATTGCTCGCGTTGCTCGTTAGTCTGATCGGTTATGTTCTATTGCAAGAAGGTTCTGCAGACGGACTTAAACATTATTTGGTGCCAGATTTTTCACAGATGGCTGATCCGGAATTGATTGTTAGTGCACTTGGCCAAGCTTTCTTTTCTATGTCCTTGGGTGTTGGGACAATGCTCATTTATGGCTCTTACCTAAGCAGTCACGAGAATATAACTAGAGTAGGCATATTAGTTACTTTAGCTGACACAGGGATTGCTGTCCTCGCTGGATTATTGATTCTCCCTGCGATGTTTGTTGCACAGAATCTTGGAATACAAGTCTATGCTGAGAGCGGGAATTTAATTGCCGGACCCGACCTGATTTTTCAAGTTTTACCTGCGCTATTTCAATCCATGGGGATTGTAGGTCTTTTGGTGAGCTTTGCGTTTTTTATATTGTTATCTATCGCTGCTCTAACCTCCTCTATATCAATGTTAGAAGTTCCAGTGTCTTATGCAGTGGAAAGCCATAATCTAAATCGAGCGCATGCCACATGGATAATCGCAATACTCATTTTCTCGGTCAGTGTCGGCATTTGTATAAACTTTGAGCAAACCTTTGGTTTGATAATTTCCATCACAACTGAGTGGAGCCAGCCGATTTTGAGCATGTTTCTGTGTCTATTTGCAGGTTGGGTGTTTCACCGTCAGCTGATTTTAGCAGAATTACAACGCGGCAATGAGGGCGTGGAAGCAACCCTATTTTGGAGCATCTGGCCAATCTACGTTAAGTTTTTGTGCCCAGCTCTGATATTAATTTTGGTCGGGCAAAAGATATTTTGAGCCCCCCATTTTGGATCAGTCTTTTGATCCTCGGGCGTACCATGGGATTTGAGAGATAGCCTTTGGGAAACCACAGTTTGTAAAGTAAAAGGTACTCTGCATTACTCCGGGCCAAAAAAATCGCTGTCTTTCAAGGGTCTTGGTATCTCGAATCACCGAAGCCTTTACCGAAGAATCTCTGCATCTGCTCAATGACTTGATCAATAGCACCAGAGTTACATTGGCCGCCCGATTGGTTATCTACAATCCGGGTATCCAGCAAAATATTGAGCAAGGCGGTTTGCAGAAAATAAAATCCCCAATAGATCTCAGCCTCACCTAAATTAGGTAGGCTTCGCTTGAATTCATCAATAAACCCCTGATTGACCGAGTTATATTTAAAAAACTGTGCCTTGTTTTTACTTGACGCGGACTCGCTGGCCAAGTGGCCCAAAAGTCTAATATAATTTTTCCAACCAGCGCCATAGCATGAATGGCGTTCAAGGCAAGGTCGCACATAAGCCTCTATTAATACATCCAAGGGCAGGGGATTGTGGGCATAAATTGTTAAACTGTGTCTAAGTGATCCGAGCATATCCTGCATATGTTCTTCCGCGCGGCGATCAACTACTGCCTGCAAAACAGCTTCCTTCGACCCAAAGTGATAGTAGCTGAGCGACACGCGAACGCCGGACAGTGCATGAATGTCTCTCAGCGATGTTCCATAGAACCCAAATTCGGCAAACAACTCTTCAGCAGCGTCTAGAATTTTTTTCTGCGTCTCTAATGACCGTTTTTGATTGGTTCTCTCTTTAGCAACTGCATCCTGCGCCATGAATAATCTGCTTTATAAAGTTTAATACCTAATGATACGTTTGAAATCGCTAGCCTATATAAATCTTGCGGCGCGCATTATAGTGTTATGTTTGTTTCAAAACAAAAAAGGTTTATCAAGCAGCAGCAAATGACCGATAGTGCTTCCAGCTCGTTGTCTCTAAATTAAATCGGGAATCAATCAAACGTCTCGGAAAATCATGTTAATTTGGCTTTTGCAGTTTGAATGCCACAACAGCGTCTCCGATATCTGTGCCCATTGACACATGCCCCCCAGCGGGAATCACAACATATTGACTATTTGTCTTTGGAGACATGAATGTCATAGGTCCCGCTTGGCCACCAGATGGGAGTGCTCCGCGCCAAAGCTCTGCGCCGGTCTCGGTATCAAAAGCCCTTAGATAATTATCAATTGTGCCCGCTACAAAAGTTAAACCACCTCGGGTCACTGCAGTACCTCCAATGTTGAAAACACCAGTCGGAAATATTAAACCGAGCGGAGCATGGCCATCAGTCGTACCCAAGGGCCTTCTCCAAATTATCTCCCGACTCCTAAGATCGACTGCTGTCAACTCACCCCACGGAGGCTGATGACACGGATAACCCAGTGGGGACAGAAACGGATTACTGCTAATGCCATAAGGCGTCCCAAGAAGAGGATATGCCGCACCAGAGATGTCTGCTCCTGCAGATACCATTGTCGAACTTTCATCCGTCTTGGGCTTAGCATTAGGACGCGTATCGTCAGTGCCCCAGAGACGAAAACCTAACCTGTCCGCATCTTCACGTGTGTAAAGTATTTGAACATAGGGCATCCCGGTTGTATTTACCATCATTAACTGGCGTTGCGGATCGATAGATACACTCCCCCAGTCAATGGCCCCAAAATTACCTGGATTCTGAATAGAACCTCTTAGATCCGGGGGAGTAAAAAGACCCTCATAGCGACGTTTTTTGAACTCGGTGCGGCACCAGAGTTGGTCAAACATCGTGCTACCCCACATTTGGCTCTCGTTGAGGTCTTCGGGTGCAAAACTTGGGAACCCCACTGTAAAAGGCTGCGTCGGCGAGAGAAACTCTCCTGCCGCAGGATTCTGAGGCACTGGTCGCTCTTCAACTTCTATTAACGGCTCGCCTGTCCTACGATCAAGAATGAAAATTTCACCCCACTTTGTAGCGGTTATTAAGCCAGGCTTAGTGGTCCCATCCTGCATAGGAAAATCAAGCAGTACTGGCTGCGCCCCTACATCATAATCCCAAATGTCATGGTGTACGGTCTGAAAACTCCAACGAACATTGCCGGTCGCCGCTTCAAGAGCCACGATCGAGCTGGGATAGCGATCTTGATCGGCAGTCCGAAACCCTCCAAAAAAGTCAGGGGGAACATTTCCCGTAGGAAGATAAACCAATCCTAGTTCCTCATCAACACTCATGACTGACCAAACGTTGGCAGTGTTCTGAGGAAAAGTCTCACCCTCTCCCAACGGCGGATGAGCAGTCTCATTGAGAACATCCCACGCCCATGCTAGTTCACCTGTAAATACGTTATATGCTCGAACCACCCCCGGAGGTTGGAAGTTAGACTGGTTGTCCATAATAAACGAACCAACGACCGCAATATCGTCAATGATCGCCGGCGGTGAACTAACATAGTGGTGCCCCGGCAATACATCTCCCAGTCCCATCGTCAAATCCACTGCACCTGAATTTCCGAATTCTGGGCAAAGAACTCCTGTCTTGGAGTCCAGAGCTATTAACCGATCGTCGACCGTTCCCATTAGCAGTCGGCTACCACACACGCCACTTGAATCCTCAGCTTGGTGATGAGAGAGCCCTCTGCATACGAAGAAAGGAATCTTGTTTCGATTAACCATAGGATCGTATGACCAGTTTTGCTCTCCGGTATCTCCGTCAAGACTGAATACCCTGTTGCTGGGCGAGCAAAAGAATAGGTCGCCATCTATCTCAATTGGCGTGGATTGAAAGGTACTTCGAGTCTCTGGATCTTCCTCGGTATGGAACACCCAAGCCTCTTCTAGATTAGCGACATTCGTTCTATTGATTTGGGCAGCAGAACTGTAGCTGTCACCTTCAGCCGATGCCCCGTAATGGGTCCACGCCGGTTTAAAGCCTTGATCTGCTTGAGCATAATCATTGCCTTTCAGCGGGTTAAACTGGGCATTCATCAAAGACATCAACAAGCTACCCAGAATAGCTCCAAAAATTCCGAGAGAAAACAAGACGGATTTCGAGTCTATATTCAACCATCTCCGAACATTTGGCAGCAAAAATAAGCTTAATAGCCCCGCTGGAACCCCCACACGCGGCAAAAGGGCCCAGAGGTTAAACCCGCTCTCCACCAACGCCCAGAGAAGGGTTAAAGCTGCAAAAAAGCAGTAGAGCCAATAGCCTAAACTATTCCCTCTCCATATCCAAATACTGCTGATCATGAGCACCGCACCAGCCAAAAGGTAGTAGATCGATCCGCCAAGCAATGCCAACTTGAGGCCCCCAATTAGGAGCCAAACACCTCCCCAAAAAAAAGCTGCAGCGGTCAGTGCAATTGCAAAAGGCATATGTAGTCCCTCCAAAATATTATCGTTCTTTTTAGATGTTCTGATGGCAACAAATATCGCTTGCCCAAGCCAGCTCTTGCAACATTACTCATTCTAGCTATCATTTTCTAAATGTCCTACAAATTTTCACAATAACCCAATCAACGCCCACCACTCGTTCGAATAAAATTTGCAAATGTAGCTAAGACAGTCTAATTTTTATTTGCACGAACATGGTGCGCCTTGATAGTATTGATGAAATTAAAACGATCGTCCAATTCTTTTGTGGCTTAAATGTAGCTGTTATTAGCGTGTCTATCTTTCAAAAAGGTTAAAGGGCCCGAACCACGGAAACAAATTATGCCTTCAATAACAAGAATCTCTATCGTCGCCGTCATTTTTAGTTCATTTGTTGGTTGTGCCATGGACAGCGATCAAAGAGCTCAAAACACACTGAAACGAATTGAGAGCCTTGAGCAACAAGTTGCACAAGCAGCAGACAAGCAAGCTATTCATGATGTGCTTAATCGTTACGCGAAAGCTTTGGACTGGCTGGATTCAGATAGATTAGACCGCGTTTTTTTTGATGACGCAGAAATTGATTATGGATTTTTCAAAGGGACAGGAGCTGAATTCAAACCCCTTGTTATGCAAATTGAAAAAGATATAGGTAGAAGATGGCATCATGCCTCGCAGGTAAGCATTGACCTAAACGGAGACCGGGCGGACGTAGAAAGTTATGGCGTGTCCTATACCTCATCGGATTCAGCTGCTATTGACGGCACTAAGCTGGGGCAGTACATGGGGTTCTATCAGGACCGTTTTGAGAAACGCGATGGCAAATGGGGCATTACCTACCGGAAATATGTCATGTTCAGCACCATAATGTTAGAAGAAACGGTTCTGGATGGCGACCTTTCAGTCTTTAATAAAATAGGGGAAGCAAGTATGGAGAGCCCAAACTTCCGGGATATTGGCAACTAATAACGAATAATAACGAAATTTTTGGTCAGAAAAACTTTGTGAGGAAAATATGAGAGTATCAAAAAATCAAATAATCAATAGCAGTTTTTTAAATGCGATATTGCTTTCGGCAGGCTGCATCTTTGTCGCCCCGTTAAGTTTTTCAGATGAGGCATCAAATTCAATTGACGAAATTCTGGTCACGGCGCAGCGGAGATCAGAGTCCGCCGACGACGTTCCCATTACACTCACTGTTCAAAATGCAAATGACCTGAGGAAAGCAGGTATTGTTGATATACGGGATTTAGGAAACGCAGTCCCGGGTCTTAGTTTCTTGGGACAAGGGGCCATAGCAATTCCCGCCATACGTGGCCTCCAGTCATTTAGTGGTCAGGCCGGTACCGAACAACCCACAGCTATATACATCGATGGAATCTATCAGCCTAATCAATGGAGTAATTATTTCGACCTTGTTGATATTGAGCAGATAGAGGTCCTGAAAGGGCCTCAAGGGTCGCTTTATGGGCGGAACAGCATGGGAGGAGCCATTAACATTACCACGGTTAAACCTCAGTACGAAACAAAGGGCAAAGTGACGGTTAAATTGGGCTCATACACGGGAAGCGACCACAATGGTAACGATAAATCTATCGCGGGTTATGTAACCGGCCCCATTATAGATGACGTGCTAGCATACAGCCTCTCGCTTTATGCTAGAGATATGGCCGGTTACCTTACAAATGATGTCACAGGTCAAGGCACTGGGGGACATGAGAAGTGGTTTGCTCGGGGAAAACTTCTTTGGGAACCCTCCGAAAACACCTCGATTGAATTGCATTTTTTCAAGACCGATAGGCAAGATTTGGAAACTTTTGCTACGACTGCGCTAAATGGAAACTCCTCTGCTGCCTTCTGGGATGACGGTATCGTGGCCTCACGCGCATGGCATGTGGCCACTGAATTAAAGGGCGGAAGCCAACCCTTACTAGTCAAGCAGGAAAGTTTCTCATTGAAGATCAGCCACTACTTTGACGGTGTTGGAACCTTGACTTCAACCACGTCAGCAAACGACTACCAGACCGAGTTCACTGTTGACTTAGATACCGGCACCTCAGCAGCGTGTAAAGCAACGTTCGTTTGCGCTGACTTCTTTCAGGACTACCCCAGCGAGGATTTTCAGCAAGAATTTCTATTCACTTCAGATCCGATGGGTAAGCTAAGCTTCGTGGCCGGATTATACTTCTACGAAAACGATGCCGGTTTTGATGGCAACTTTGCGCCTGTGATTAACAGCACTGGGTATGCTATCAGAGATCAGTCGCTCGCTGGTTTCATCAGCGGTTCAACCGTTTTCGTTGAGTCCCAGGCTCTGTTTGGATCACTGACTTATGAAATATCAGATCAACTTCGTCTCACATTGGGAGGGAGGTACAATGATGAGAGCATAGTGGGTGTCGGAACCTATTCTGGTAAGGTCTTTCCTAATGGTGGTGAGCTCAGTGACAAAACCTTCACGCCTCGAGTGGCTGTTCATTTTGACATATCTGACACGCTCAGCATCTATGGCTCCTATACAGAAGGTCGCAAGGGGCCTATTCTGCAATCATTCTCAACAGCGGACGATTACGCCGATTATGAGGACGTCGAGGCAATTGAGTTGGGAATCAAGGCCAGTGGCGACAACTATCGCTTTAATGGAGCGATCTTCTCCTACGACTACAAAAATTTCCAAGACCAAGTATGGGATGGTTCTGCCTCTCTTCTCGGCAATGCCGAGAGCGCAGAGATGCAAGGCATAGAGTTGGACTTGGTGGTTAACTTAACTGAAGCACTTCAGGTCCGGGCAGTTGCCTCGCACCTTGATACGGAATATGGTCCCTTTGAGGCAGCGGCATTTGACACGCCGAACACGCCTTTCGGGATGACACAAGTCATCCTTCAGATGGAAGGAGAGCAAATGAAGCTTGCACCTGAACTTACCTACGGTTTATCCGCCACTCATACCACCAACGTGGGAGCCGGAGAATTGGAAGCGACCGCATCAGTTAACTACAATGATGAAGTTTGGTTTGATTACAGAAAGCGTGTAAAACAGGATGATTTCCATACCGTAAACGCATCTATTTCTTACAAACCCAGATCTGATGGCGATCTCCGCATTTCGCTTTACGGAACTAACCTGACCAATGAGGCGTATTTCGCTACTGCTTTATTAGGTAATTCCTCAGACGCGCCCGTCTACTCTCCTCCAAGGCAAATAGGAGTTTCGGTAGATTACGGTTTTTAAAGAAACAAGCGACAACATGCCAAGTCTGAGCTCTCACTTTAGAGGGCTCAATTTTTTAACTGAGTTAGCTACACCAAAACGACGCATTAGCGGTGATTGATATGTCAAAAGCTTTTGGATTATCCAGTGTCATGCCGCTATTGTTCAGATATTTGACTATCGCGACAACTGGGCTCCTGATTACTAGCTGCGGATCTTCGCTAAAAAGCGAACACCAAAGTAGTGTTAACGCAGACTGGGCCTCTCATGGGAAAACTCCGAAGGAACAGCGATACTCCCCCTTAAAAAATATCAATAAAGTCAACATCTCTCAACTTGGGCTTGAATGGTTTTATGAATTCGATACCAGACGCGGTCAAGAGGCGACACCGTTGGTAATTGATGGAGTCATGTATACCACAACTGCTTGGAGTAAAGTCTATGCTTTCAATGGGGCAACGGGAGAATTATTATGGTCTCACGACCCCGAGGTACCGGGAAAAGCCGCCGCANNCGGCGATTGTTGTGACGTTGTAAATCGCGGAGTTGCTTTCGCTGATGGNAAAGTTTTTTCTGCAACCTTCGATGGNCGCCTTATTGCTCTCGACGCAAAAACTGGAGACCTGCTATGGAGCGTCCTTACCGTTGATCAGACACAACCCTACACCATCTCTGGGGCTCCACGCGTTGCCAAAGGTAAAGTGTTTATCGGTAATGGTGGGGCAGATTTGGGGGTNCGNGGTTATGTNAGCGCCTATGATGCANTAACCGGTAAACTTNTTTGGCGTTTTTACACAGTCCCNGGAGATCCAAACCTNGGGCCAGATGGTGCAGCNTCCGATGAGNNACTCGANAAAATCGCGGCAAGCACATGGTCAGGTAGAGAATATCTCAAGCATGGNGGTGGTGGCACTGTATGGGATTCAATTGTCTATGATGAGGAATTCGANCAGCTCTATATAGGCGTCGGAAATGGTTCTCCNATCAATCACTTNTTCCGATCCGAAGGNAGAGGCGATAACCTTTTCTTNTCGTCAATTGTTGCTCTCGACCCCGACTCAGGGGCTTACATCTGGCACTACCAGGAAGTGCCCGGGGANACATGGGACTACACGGCGTCTCANCAAATNACTCTGGCTGAGCTGACTCTAAANGGCGAACCCGTTAAGGTGTTAATGCATGCNCCCAAAAATGGTTTNTTCTATGTTATCGACCGTGCAACGGGCAAGCCNNTTTCCGCTGAAAAGTTTGGNCCNGTCAACTGGGCCTCACACATTGATCTAACAACNGGACGACCGGTTGAAACGGAGGGTGCGAGGTATCGNGANGACCCTTTCCTAGCNGTCTCTGGTGGAGCCGGAGTGCATAATTGGCAGCCAATGTCNTATAGCCCAAAAACCGGCCTNGTCTATATTCCCATNCATGTGCTNCCTTTTCTTTATGAANAGGAAAAACCATACAGGTTTCGNCCCANTCAATTGAATTTAGGCTATGAATTATTTAANGATGTTCTGCCAACCAATCCTGAGGGCATTGCCCAAGTGNAATCCATNTTGACAGGCAGCCTGCTAGCCTGGGATCCGATAAAGCAAAAACCAGCATGGACANTCGANTACCCAAAAACATACAACGGCGGGACCATGGCTACCGCCGGCGACTTGGTGTTTCAGGGGACAGCGGAGGGTCACTTCAANGCATATGATGCGGCAACTGGACAAAAACTTTGGTCNGTGGATGNAGGAGTTCCCATTCTGGCAGCTCCAGTATCNTATGCCATTAATGNAGAACAATTTATAGCGGTGATGGTAGGAGATGGCGGNGCTGTGCCGCTGTCAATGCCCAATTTTAGTGGGCCAAAAAGCTATCCGAATGGNCGTTTGCTNGTCTTTAGCTTGAATGGCCNGNCCGAACTGCCGAGAGATNATCTNTCACCCGCGCCGNTGCAANANCCATCAGTCGCTTTNAATNCTNANGAGATAGAAGATGGNNGACTGCTTTTTGCTTTGAACTGTGCTGGCTGTCACGGTGCGAGCACATTATCNAGCGGTGTTTTACCTGATNTAAAACGCTCGATAGCNNTAACACAACCAGAACTATGGCGAGCNATTGTCATTGATGGAATTTATCATGAGCGCGGCATGGTCAGNTTTGCCGNNGCGATNACAAGCCATGAGTCGGAAATTATAAGAGGGTATGTGGGNAGCGAGGCATTGCGAATCGCCCANGAAATNAACGAAAATAANGCGGGGTATNGATAGTGAATTCAAAGATTCCAAGCTANGAGAAACTCTTTATAGGAGGCCAATGGTGNGATCCTTCAAGCACNGANNTTCTNTCGGTCTTCTCTCCTGCCACAGAAGAGGTTGTNGCCACTATTCCAGCCGTTACAGCANANGANATGGATAAAGCAATTGCCGCAGCGAGACAAGCATTTGATNACGGCCCATGGCCAAGAATGTCTGCTACCGAAAGATCTCATTACCTTTCTAGGGCGGCTGAGGAAGTGGCAAAGCGTGATGCTGTTATTGCGNCTAGCTTTACCGCAGAAGTTGGAGGTCCTGGTGCTCTGGCAAGTTTTATGGGNGTTCAAGCGCAAAAGATGTGGAATGATGCAGCCACTTTTCACTCNCGNTTTAAATTCGAAGAGGAACGGGATTGGGAAGGAGGACGAGGCATTTTAACNTATGAACCCGTNGGCGTTCTGGCCACAATATTACCCTGGAATGGTCCTGTTCCNACAGCATCTCTNAAGATGGGGGCCGCTCTGGCTGCTGGCTGCACNCTAGTGGTTAAACCCGCGCCAGAAGCACCNATTGGAACATTGATCCTTGCCGAAGCGCTCGAGGCCGCAGGATTTCCTGAGGGAGTGATNAGTATATTACCCGCAGGACGAGATATAGGGCGACTNCTNGTGTCNGATCCTAGGATTGATAAGGTTGCTTTCACTGGTTCGACAAGAGGAGGCGCCGAAGTGATGAGTGAATGTTCGAAACGNATCGCTGGAGTAACTCTGGAACTCGGTGGAAAGTCGGCTGCGATAATTGCCGACGACATAGAGCTAGACCCGATAATCCAGTCAACCGTGTTTAATGCCATAGGACACTCTGGACAGATCTGTGCTGCTTTGACTCGCGTTTTAATCCGCAAAGATAGGCAAGAAGAATTGGTTTCCAAGATGGCTGAGTTGATGAAAAGTCTCAAGGTTGGCGACCCTCAAGACCCCGATACAGCCATCGGACCAATGATTAGTAAAGCACAACGAGATCGCGTCGAAAACTACATCAATATTGGTCGTGAAGAGGGCGCTCGACTCGTGTGTGGAGGCAGCCGGCCGGCCCACTTAGATCAAGGTTGGTATGTTAATCCAACTTTATTTGCGGATGTAGACAATAAAATGCGTATCGCACAGGAAGAAATCTTTGGTCCCGTCATTACTGTCATACCGTTTGATGACATCGACCATGCGGTCAAGATCGCTAACGATTCGGATTATGGGCTATCCGGAGCAGTCTATGCTTCTGACATCGCTCTAGCAGAAAAGGTTGCTCGAAGAGTCAAGACTGGACAAATTTCGGTAAACACTTGGGATATGTGCGTCGTGCAACCATTTGGTGGGGTAAAAAAATCAGGGATTGGCCGGGAGGGTGGCCTTGAAGGCCTGCAAGAATATTTGGAGCCCAAATTGATTATCCTACCAGACTAATTGTCGGCCAGAGCTGAATCGCCGAAAGATTCAAACTAATCAACTGTCATTATAATCTTTCCGATGTGTTGATTTTCTTCCATCATAAGATGAGCTTCGGCAACTTCATTCATTGAAAAGCAGTCATGGATGATCGGCCTGATTTTACCTGATGCAATTAAGGGCCAAACTTTCTTATTCAGGTCTGTCGCTATTTTTCGCTTAAATTCTGGGGTTTGCGGGCGCAATGTAGACCCAGTCAGCGTGAGTCGCTTAATCATGATGGGCATGAAGTTTATTTCGGTGACTGCACCTGCCAAAAAAGCTATGTTGATAATTCTTCCGTCAACCGCCGCACACTTAATATTTTTCCTGATGTAATCGCCACCAACCATATCAAGGATAACATCCACGCCGACGTTATCAGTAATCCGCATCACTTGAGATGCGAAATCATTTGATCTGCTATCAATTGCCCAGTCGGCGCCGATTTTTTCGCATGCTTTGCACTTTGCACTGCTTCGAGCGGTTGCCAAAACAGTTGCCCCAAATGCCTTAGACAACTGAATAGCCGCTACTCCTATGCCACTGGCGCCCCCATGGATCAAGATGCTGTCTCCTCGGGAGAGATTTCCTCGCAAAAAAACATTCGCCCAAACCGTGAAAAACGTTTCGGGCAAAGATGCGGCTTCCACCAAACTAAGATCACCCGGAATAGGCAAACACTGCCCTGCAGGAACCGCCACATATTCAGCATAGGCGCCCCCATTGCAAAGGGCGCAAACCTTGTCGCCTACATTCCACCCCTCCACTGCCAAACCAATCTCGCTAACTTCTCCTGCTGCTTCCAGACCCATCACTGGCGACGCTTGCTTTGGAGGATCATATAAGCCCTCGCGCTGCAGGATATCCGGCCTATTTATTCCAGCTGCTGCCACCTTGATTACCACCTCGTTCGGCCCACAATTTGGCAGTGGTCCTTCAGCCAGATACATCTGATCTGCCCCGCCAGAGGCGTGAAGGCCAATATATTTCATGTTCGGCATATTAAGTTTTCCATATAACTAGCTGCGGTAATTCTAAATCATCATTCCATTAATTAGCTACTAACTACAGCGCCATTGACTCCTCGCCAGTAAGCACTAAAATCGCTTTCTAGAGCCACCAACGTTGCTTCACCAAATTTTGGGAGCGTGTAAATGAATGAAAATACAAACAGGAAGGCTGTAGACCTGACTCAGGATGCCCTGTCAGCTTCACTAAATCGCCGCGGCCACGCCGCCTTTAACTGGGATGATATTGACCCAATCCATCTGCCCAACGGGGTAATATCGAAGATGTATCGAATTGGTTGTCCAAAAGATCCCTCCTCCCCCACAGTTTTTAGGGTTTTTTATCCGCCCGAATGTTTGATTGAAGCGCATACTCACGAATGCGACTACACAGAAATTATTCTAGAGGGAACTCAAAAGGTGGGAGCAGAGTGGCACAGCGCAGGAGACATTCGGCTTGGTCTAGCTAACCGCGGATACGGTCCTCTGTTGGCAGGGCCAGATGGAGTAACGGTGCTATTTATCTTTAAAGACGGCCGATGGCCCGCGAAAACCATTGGAAACAACGATGGTAGTTCTCTCCACAGTGATGTGATAGCGCAAAGTATCGCATAGTTATCTTATTCACTTAAAGGGCTTGCTGAGAGACTAGGAATAAATCTCCAGCCAGCCCATAAGTCATCACACCGTGGAATGTAACAGTTAACTTTTTGTATAGACCAGCTGTAACGGAAGATAGCAACGCTGGTTCGCCTACCCTCCCCAATTAAAAAAAGCTGCCTTGTTGCCGTCAAGATCCCTGAAATAACCACCGTAAAAAACGTCGGGGACTCTAACTCCCGGGGGCCCTTCGTCAGTCGCCCCTAACTCAATTGCTTTTGCATGCAATTTGTCAACCATCTGATTATTTTCGACGTTTATAGATATCATATTGCCATTGCCCGGGCTGCAAGGTTCCCCATCCCATGGCAAGCAAACACCAATCATGGGCGAGTCCTGACTTTTTCCGATCAGTGAAACCCGTTCATTTCCTACCACATAGTCACAGCCGAGTTCTGATAACAGCTCGCACCAAAATGTCTTAGCACGCTCCAAGTCACTAACACCTACGGTTACATATCCTATCATTTGAAATGCTCCTTTATCGTAAATAAATCTTTAATCTAGCAAAACAATGGGTGCTGATGGAACTCATAGTAACGAACAAAAGCCGAGTCTAGGACCACCTAACACTCTTTGCTAATTGCTACAGCGTACCCCTTTTTGTTTGTTTTTTTCGTATGCCAGGCCTGTCTGCCCAAAAAATTATCAAATCTAAAGGAAGCTCGGTTCAACCGAATAGCGAACTAATTTATTGATATTTTTGTCCATGCGGCTAGAAAGCGAGATAGTTGTATTACTCCCTTTTCCAACATCTTTGGCTAGCTTTGACAAAGGCCCTTCTTGGTGCATACGATCTTCTATTTAAAACAATTATGACTTCCCTAAAGTGACGTTTAAATAATACTTTAAGTTATAATGGAATTGAAGAACTGATCCATACGACAATTTCGTGCACCTGTAAATCGCTATGATTTTAATCACCTCAACTAATGAGTCATCACATGCTGTTTGATATCGCTCAAAAAATCATGCTAAGAATGGATGCAGAAACAGCTCATGATGTTACGCTTTCAATTCTCAAACGAAGCGCTAATACTCCGGTCGATAAACTTTATCGGCAATCACTCAAATACAAACCCATCGAGCTCATGGGGCTCCACTTCCCCAATCCAGTAGGCCTAGCTGCTGGTCTGGACAAGGATGGTGAAGCGATCGATGCCTTCCATGCCATGGGGTTTGGACATGTTGAAGTGGGCACTGTAACTCCGAGGCCTCAATCAGGAAATCAGCTGCCGCGCCTATTCAGGCTCCAAGAAACGAAAGCGATAATCAATCGTATGGGTTTTAACAATCTGGGAGTAAACAATCTCAAAGAAAATCTTTTAGCAAAGAAATCTGCGATTTTGGTAGGGGTTAACATTGGAAAGAATAAAGATACTCCCATCGAAAAGGGTAAGGATGACTACCTATTGTGTATGGAGCATATATATTCCGTTTCCGACTATATTACGGTAAATATTTCATCTCCAAATACTCCTGGACTCAGGACGTTGCAGTATGGTGATCAACTGGATGAGCTTCTATACCACCTCAAACAAAAGCAGTCCGAGCTATCCGATAAGTATGATAAATATGTCCCATTGTCTCTAAAGATCTCTCCTGACCTCAGCGCAAAGGAAATTTCTGCAATTGCGAACAGTTTGCTGCATTGGAAATTCGATGCTGTCATTGCGACAAATACCACTGTCGATAGAAACGCTCTATCTAATCATCCACACTCTCTAGAGTCAGGCGGACTAAGTGGGGCACCACTTAAGAAAAAAGCAACTCAAGTCGTTAAAACACTTAAATCCCATCTTGGTGATGAAATTCCAATAATTGCGGCCGGCGGCATAATGAGTGCCGAAGACGCGACAGAGAAGTTTTCAGCTGGGGCTAAATTAGTGCAAATCTATAGCGGCCTCATTTATCAAGGTCCTAAGCTAATAAAACAAATAACTGATTGTTATGAATCTGCTGATTAAAAAATAGCTGCGAAGATTCACAGTTCATCTTTAAAAGGTTTATGTCTAGCAGTTTAATGATGCGGAATAAAGTGTCATTGCCAGCTCAAATTGTCAGTGGCCTGAACCTAGGCTTAAATGGTATATTACATCAATAAAAGTCTATCTTTATGCGCGAATTTATCTTTAATTTAAACCCATAATGTAAACAATAAAAATATAGGAAAATATAATTATGTCCAGACTCAAAGGGAAGTCAGCGCTAATTCTGGGTGCCGCCAGCAAAGGTAATATGGGGCAAGTTATCGCCAGACGCTTTGCCGCAGAAGGTGCTGACGTTACTGTTGCTGGTCGAAATATCGAAAATTTGCAAGCACTAGCGCAATCCATAAGCGGTTCAGCTGTTTACTGTGATATTACAGTAAAAGCAGACATAGAATCTGCAGTGAGCCATGCGGTGGCAAGATCTGGACCAATTGATGTTGGTATAAACTGCACAGGCTGGGGACTTCTAACACCTTTCGAAGAGACGTCGGAGGATGACCTCGTCGCAATGATGAATCTTCAATTCAAAGGGCCATATCAATTTATGCAAACACTCGTCGGCAACATGAGTTCAAGTGCGTCGATCATCCAGATATCATCAGCAACCGCAACCATTCTTGTGGGTAATCATCATGCTTACATCGGTACTAAAGCAGGTATTGATCATGTAATAAGAGGCGTTGCAGACGAGTTTGGTGCCAAAGGAATTCGAGCTAATTCCATCTCACCCGGGTTTACTGAGTCCCCCATGACTACAGACTATTTTGCAGTGCCCGGCCTTCCAGAGGCATTCATAAAAGAATATCCAATGGGACGTCTAAACACCTCTGATGATATAGCCGCGGCTGCAGTCTTTCTGGCAACCGACGAATGCTTTATGACCGGACAGAATCTGCAAGTAAATGGGGGATTGACGCTGAGGAGAAATCCTACACCCTCTGAGATCGAAGACTTCACGACAAAAGCCGCTAGCACTCAGGAGTAGGCTCATGACAAATCCACAAAAAGACAATCTGGATATTCGCCATCTCAATGCGTTGTACGGTGATGCCGTTATGCGGAGGGACAGCAAACTCTGGGGGTCGCTTTGGCATCCTGATGGCATGTGGCATTTTTTGGGCGAGTCAATCGTGGGACAAACCAATATATTGGCTCGGTGGGAGGCAGCCATGGCAGGATTCCCAGTCGTATTTCATACTCACCATAGTGGTCTAATCCACATCAAGGATGATGAAGCGAATTGCCGTTGGTATATTGACGAAGATATTCTTGATTCAAACGGAAATGCTTTGCGAATCGTGGGTGTTTATAATGACACATGTGTTCGCACACCAGCCGGGTGGCTTTACTCATCAAGACGTTTTGACCCACTCTATCATGGCCCCGGCGTCCTCAGAACCGAGCATGTAATGCCATACCCCGCAGACATCAACTCACCTCATGACGCGTAATCAATTAATTTTTACCGCGCAGCTGTGTAGGGATTTTTAATGCTAAGGGAAATCGTTTCGGATGCATTCCGGAACCAAACAATCGCGGAAGTAGCACTTGAAAAGGCAAATAAAAGGCCCGAACAAGAAATCATTTTTCATGAGAATGAACCCGCTATTAAGATCTCCAGTATAGTCGAGGAAGCAGGCTGTCTAGCAAATTCACTCCGTAGGTTGGGTATGATCGCCGGTGATGTCATTAGCTTTCAACTGCCAAGCTGGCGAGAAGCTGTAGCGATTGATTTGGCGGCATCCATACTAGGGTTAGTGGTTAACCCTATCATTCCGATATATAGAGAAAAAGAACTGAAATTTATCCTGAATGATGCCAATACGAAACTGTTATTTATTCCGGAGAAGTTTAGGTCTACAAACTACCAAGAAATGATAGGCTCCATTCGATCCAGTCTTCCTAACCTTGAGCATGTCATTGTGGTAAGAGGCGCAGGAAACTCGCAACAGCTTAGCTATGAAAAATTAATCGAGGCTTCCGAAAGTAACTTTACCCTCAAAAGAGTTGGAGCCGATGGGTTAAAGGTGCTGATGTATACATCTGGAACTACCGGCGTACCAAAAGCAGTGATGCACAGCCAGAATACGTTATGTCGAGCGATCGATAACACGGTTAATGCCTGGAATTTAAATAATGGCGATATGATGTTCATGCCGTCACCGGTAACTCATATCACTGGGTTCGCAAATGGAATGGAACTTCCTTTCTACACCGACATTCCGTCCCTCCTAATGACCCAATGGGATGTTAATCGTGCAGCAAAACTGATAAATGAATATCGAGCAACCCTATGCATCAGCGCCACACCATTCCTTCAAGAGCTTTTAGATTATGCTGAACGGAGTGGTGATGGGCTGCCAAGCCTCCGATTATTTGGCTGCGGCGGAGCTGCAGTGCCTCCTGAGCTCATAAGGCGAGTCCATAATATAATGGATCGCTGCTGCGCTTTTCGAGTTTATGGTAGCACTGAGGCTCCCCTCGTTAGCACCGGCTTTATAAATCCCGAAGAAATAGAATTGGCCGCCACCACCGATGGCAAAGTAACTAATTGGGACGTCATGGTCATCAATGACAAAGGTAAAAAAATGAGTGTTGGTGTTGACGGCGAACTTTTAGTCAAAGGGCCTGCAATGATGCTGGGATATAAAGATCCCCAACAGACAGACCACTCAATGACTGATGGGTATTTTCACACCGGCGACATCGGTTATGTGACCACCGATAAAGCTGTTGTGATTACTGATCGAAAAAAGGATCTAATTATCCGTGGGGGCGAAAACATATCAGCCAAAGAGATTGAGGATGTGCTACATGCCCATCCTGATATACGAGAGGCTGCAGTAGTGTCCATGCCGCACGCGCGTCTTGGCGAGGGAGTATGTGCTTTCCTAACCGGACAATCGAATGAATTTGGGGCATTGAAACTTACCGTCGCCGATTTGTATCCCTTTCTCTCGCAATCCGGTTTGGCGCGCCAAAAATGGCCCGAAAAAGTCGTCGTTCTAGACGATTTTGAAAGAACAGCCTCAGGAAAGATTCGTAAAGATCTGCTAAGGCAGGGACTCCGAGAGGACTAAAATTATGCTTTCACACTCGAAACCTAATTCATGAACAGACAATTTCTTCTAGCTGCAAGACCTCATGGTATGGTCAAGCGATCAGATTTCAAGCTCGTCAAAAAGCCTACTAGCGCTATTGAAGATGATTCCTGCCTCGTTAAAGTTCAGTGCATGGGCCTTGAGCCTGCGATGCGCGGATGGATGGAAAATCGGGCGGACTACATCGCCCCTTTGGAGCTGGGCGACGTAATGCGCGGTTTCGGGGCTGGAGAGGTCATTGAATCTAAAAGTACCAATTTCCCTGTTGGAACTCGCGTCACGGGGAGTTTTGGATGGCAAGAGTATTTTCTCCACAGATCAGACGATGCACCCCTCCAAATAATACCTGACGGGGTATCACTTGATGAAGCACTCGGGGTTTTTGGATTAACGGGTATGACTGCTTGGTTCGGCGTAAATGAAATAGGCAAGCCGAAATCCGGAGATGTTTTCGTCGTGTCAAGCGCAGCCGGAGCTACGGGCTCAATTGCGGGACAATTAGCGAGAGCGATGGGTTGCCGGGTGGTGGGCATCACGAGCACTGATGAAAAATGCCAATGGCTCACAGACTCGATCGGATTCAACGCAGCGATTAACTACACCCATCAAGATTGGCCTCAACGCCTAAAAAAAGCATGCTCAGGAGGAATAGATGTATATTTTGACAACGCTGGAGGAGATGTTCTTAACGTCGCTTTAGACCAAATTAGTGATGGTGCCCGAATCGTCTTATGTGGCGGAATATCCCGCTACAACTCGACAGCGGCCCAAACGGGACCAGAGAATTACTTTAATCTAATCTTCCGACGCGCGAAAATGGAGGGATTTATCGTTCTCGACTATGCATCAAAATTTAATTCGGCCATCAGTTCCATGAAACCCCTCATTGCTTCTGGACAACTCAAGCACAAAGCCACTATTACTGATGGATTTGAAGCCCTGCCTGATGCTCTAATATCGATATTCGAGGGCACCAATATTGGGAAACAGATCGTTTGTATAAGCCCGCCATCAGCTTAAAATGAATGATCTTTCGTTTCTATTAATTTCGAGAGAATTGTCATTACTGAGACCTGATATCCAAAATGTTGCTTAAATGAATTTTGCAGATACAATTGTGCGCGGTCTTGTCTTACTTGCTGTAATTCAAACCCCGAACAATGAAAATAAACTACGGTAAAGCTTCTTTGTGAGACTCTATATGAATGAAGAAGAAATTGCGTTCCGAAATGAAGTCCGGCAATTCATCAAAGAAAATTTGACGGCTAAGTTAAGACGCGCAGGAACAAATATGACTAGCGTCTTTGCTGACTACGATTGCGCGCTAGAGTGGCACAAAATCCTCCATCGCAAAGGCTGGTCAGCACCGGAATGGCCAGAGGAGCATGGCGGAACCGGATGGTCGCCTAACAAACAGTACATTTTTCAGCGTGAGCTAAAACTGGCAAATGCACCAGCGCTGATGGCACTTGGCATTCAGATGCTTGGCCCAATTCTAATGCATTATGGAACTGAACAACAAAAATCCGACTATCTACCACGCATACTTTCGGGTGAGGACATATGGTGCCAAGGATATTCTGAACCGGGCGCTGGCTCCGATCTAGCCTCTCTGTCAACTCGAGCTGAACGAGACGGAGATGATTACGTCGTGAACGGCTCCAAGATCTGGACGAGTTTCGCACATCGTGCAAATAAAATATTTTGTCTTGTTCGCACCGCGACTGAGGGTAGACCTCAAGCTGGTATAAGTTTTCTGCTAGCCGATATGAATTTAACCGGAATTACCATTAGCGAGATAACTGGTCTGGATGGAACCGTCGAGCAGTGCCAAGTGTTTTTTAACGACGTCCGCATACCATCTGCCAATCTTGTGGGAGAAGAGAATGAAGGCTGGGGTGTAGCCAAATATCTTCTCGAGTTTGAGCGGGGTGGGCATAACTATTCAAATGACCATCAGAAGCTCTTGGCAAAAGTGCGAGATATTTCTGGCGAGCAGTTTTCTAATAATGGCCTACTTTACAAAGATGATCCTTTCTTCGTTTCGAAACTTGCAGAATTAGAGATTGACGCTCTTGCCCTTGAAATAACAGAACAACGAATAAAATCAAGTGATAACCCGGGCGCTCTGACCAGCGTTGCAAAGTTGGTGGGCACTGAATTAGGACAAAAAATTACAGAACTATCCGTTGATGCTCTCGGCGCATACATCGCGCCACTTCAATCCGAAGCGCTAGAAATTGACTATGCGGGTACTGTAATAGGCCCCAGCAATGCAGTAACTACCTCTGCCGAATATATAAACATGCGCGCCTCAACAATTTATGGCGGTAGTGCCGAAATTCAGAGAAATATCATCGCTCGAGCAGTTCTAGGTTTGAGATGAATTATGTCCCTTGATTCCAACCAAAAACTCACGGATGAGCAGCAAATGCTGTCAGATATGGTATCAAAGTACCTATCGGAAACATATGACTTTGACTCGCGGAGGAAGATAGCGAACGGGCCAGTTTCTGTTGCACCCCCCCACTGGAAACAGTTTGCTGAAATGGGATGGCTTGCCATGCCCTTTGATGAGTCAGATGGAGGATTTAACGGCGGCCCGAAGGAGATTTCAATCCTTTTTGAAGCTTTCGGAAAACACTTGGTACTGGAACCGTATCTAGAGACTATTTTGCTAGGTGGAGGTGCCCTGTCCTTTGGTCCAGAGGACATCAGACGGCAATATCTGCCGGCAATTATTGCTGGAGATCTTCAGTGCGCTTTTGCTCATCATGAACCAAATCATACAGCCGAGCGCTATTATGTGGGCACCACAGCGCTTCAGTCGAAAGATAGTTGGCAACTCAATGGTGTAAAAAGTATTGTCTCAAATGCACCGCATTCCGGTTTATTAGTATTAACCGCCAGAATCAAAGGACGGAAACATGATAGCGATGGGATTGGTCTGTTTGTTGTTGATAAAAATGTTCGTGGCGTTCACTGTGATGACTACCTGACTATAGACGGCCGCCGAGCCAGCGAAATAACACTCAATGAAGTGGAAGTGGAAAGAGGTGCTCTGCTGACAGTTGACGCTGGTCAGCTTGATACCCTCCTTGATCGCGCCTGTTTTGCTGTCTGCGCAGAAGCTGTTGGTGCGATGAGCGCATTAATATCAATGACGATAGACTACTGCCAACAACGAAAACAATTTGGGCAGTCCATCGGAAGTTTTCAGGCACTACAGCACCGCATGGTCGATATGTACATAGCCTCCGAATTGTCGCATTCCCTTTTGATCGCAACCACGAACGCTATTGCTAATGCATCAGATGATCGCCATAGACTATTGGCTGCTTTAAAATTTCGGGTCGATAGATCTGCGCGCGAAATATCCTATGGTGCTATTCAAATGCACGGCGGCATTGCGATGACCGATGAGTTTAAAGTAGGCCATTACTTCAAACGACTAACCGTCATATCTAAGCAATTTGGAAATGCCAACTTCCAATTGGAACGATACCGTCACTATAATGTCCATAATAATCATTCCTAATTAACCGCTTGAAAATGCCTCACAGGGGCAAGAAAGGAGTTCGAATTTCAAACTAAAGCCGAACGACAGTTGCGCAGCTTTCGTCTAACACTCGGCGTAATTGATCAACGCTTTTGGAATGAATAGCGGCAAATGAAGCATCAGACCTAGGAAGGTTGTTGGTAGAAAGTCTCGCTCAAACAGATACCATCACAAAAAAGGAAACTATCATGGATCTAAAAATTAAAGGTAAAAATGCACTGATTACTGGCTCCACTAAAGGCATAGGCCGAGCTATCGCCGAAGTATTAGCCGGTGAGGGATGCAACTTAGGCATATGCTCGCGCAATGCTTCTGAAGTGACTGAAGCAATCAGCGATCTCTCCGCTCATGGAGTGAAAGTTGTTGGCAGCAGCGTTGACATCAGTGATGGTGACGCCTTGAGCGCCTGGGTGGACTCATGCGCTGAACAATTGGGTGGCATCGACATTTTTGTCCCCAATGTAAGTATAGGCGCCGGGCAACCCGGAATAGAGGGATGGAAAACAGTTTTTAATGTAGACATTCTAGGCACCATAGTCGGCATCAACTCCGCTAGACCACACCTAGAGAAATCGGGTTCCAGCTCTATTATTATTATATCCTCAACCGCAGCGCTCGAAGCTGGATTTGGTGCTGATCCCTACTGTGCCATGAAAGCAGCACTGCTCAACTACTCTGGAACCCTCTCACAAGAGGTAGCACCTTCAGGTATCAGAGTAAACTGTGTTAGCCCCGGACCAATATTCGTCGAAGGTGGGGCGTGGGACAACATTAGCAAGGCAATGCCGGAATTTTTTGAGAGCACGGTCGCATCCATACCCCTCGGTAGGATGGGCACAGCAGATGAGGTCGCCACTCAAGTTGCCCTGCTTGCGAGTCCTCTCTCAGGCAACACGGTAGGTACCAATATTGTCATTGACGGAGGCTTCACCAAAGGAATTCAATTTTAACTGCTAGACAAAGCTTTTACAGCCAGTGTGCGGCATATGCTCTTAATCACAATGAGAAAGAGTGGTATCGCCGCACGACGACTATATGGCCTTTGTCAACACAAAATTTTTTTAAGCAACCCACTGCTCTTCAAGTGAACGGGCTCTTGGCTATTTTTCTACAAGCCGAATCGGCCAATATACAATTTTTTACATTGGGAGACTTTAGTTTGCTGAACCGCTAAGCGGGATGATCTGACCGTTATTGGCAACCTCAAGCATATATTTTATTACCCCATTGATTTCTTCCAAACGGAAAACCCTCCCGATAGTGTCTTTAGGGTTTATCATATCCATATAATCCGCCTCGGTCTCAAATTGATCCACGCTACTTTGGATCATATCGGTAGCAGTTGCTCCAAGTCTTAAAAAGTTAACACGAATATCGAGTTCTGGGTTAACCGGTCCACCGGCCACCATAGCCCCATTGAAATCACTTAGATCTCGGGTCACCTCATACGCGGTAAGCTCAGTAATTTTTTGCAAAGCAGTCTTCGAACACACATAGGGCGCGGCGTTAGCGAGATTGTAAGACACAACATCGCTTCCGATATTTATAATACGACCAAAACCATGAGCCCTGAATACTCGCGAAGATGCAGCTATCAGCTGCATTGGACTCACAATATTTGTATTGAGCGTATCATAAATTTGCTGGTCTTCGAGACTTTCGAGGGCACCAAATGCACCCGTCCCAGCATTGTTAACCAAGACCGCGTATTGGCCTAGATTTTTAGCGGCAGAGATGGCAGTTTGTCGAGAACTTTGGCTATTGACGTCTCCCGAAACCAAGATCAACTCAGCATCTAAACGATTTTTTTTTGAGATTTCATTTAGAGACTCCACCACCGATGAAGCATCAGTTTCGTTCCTGCAAAAAATAACTATTTTCATGCCGTAGTCCATCAGTGTCTTGGTAACTTGCAGACCAATACCTCGATATCCTCCTGTGACAATGGCTGACTTACCTTTTAGCATTTTTCGGTCGAATGGTTGGTATGACATTATTTTCTCCTGATGAACCGTTTTCGAAACCTAATTACCCTTTCTGACTGGATCTGATCCATCCCAGTTAATGGCCGCCTCTTCTACGCGCCTAAATAATTCCTCAACTTCTTCATTTCTAGTTACAATTTCGAACATACAACCAATCATGTCTCGTGTATCAAAGTAGGCAAATTGAGTCTCTCCACTTTTAGCAGAAAACGCTGCCGGGCAACCAATGCTCTCGAAGTCCATTAGGTCAGCTTCAAAGTCACTTGTCCACGCACAAACATGATGAAATCCAGTTTTTCCGACATCAACACTATCGCGATAGACAGACGGATGAGACATGGGTTGGATTAGTTCGATTTGGGTCTGTCCAGACTGAGCCAATGCCAGTAACACCCTGAACTCTCCGGGTTCGCCTCGATATAAGACGTCGGAAAAGGCATCAACAAAATCAAAGAGTAGGAATGGCCCCACACCGAGGGTTTGGGTCCAAAAATAGCTCGCAGATTCCACATCATCAACTACCCATGCGCTCTGAAAGATCTCTCGCTTTAGTAGCCTGTCATCCATAGTCCCTATCTTTTTTCTAGCTGATTTATTCGCGCGCAATGATCATTTAAAGAACACGGTCTTAGACCGGGGTAACACTTTCAAACAAATAACCTAATTTTGATTAGCAGCAAGGACGCCGTTTATTGGCTTAGCCGCTTGCTTCTTTGAAAAAATATATTTGATGAATCTTAGTCTGCAAGCTTTACAATCGTTTTACCGAAATTTTTTCCCTGAAACATGTCGCAAAAAGCAGGGCCCACGCGATGAATACCATCCGACATATACTCTATGCTTCTAAGTTGTCCAGACTCTATCCAATCCATTATTTGATGCCGTGCCTCGTCATACCGATCTTTCTGATGATGGCACATTAAACCGGTCATCGTTGCAACGTTTTTAGACAGATTAAAGAGATTATTAGGCCCGGGCGCTGGCTCGTCCAAGTGGTAATCAGTTATGGCGCCACAAAGTATAATTCGAGCCTTTTCATTTATGTTGTTAATTGCGGCCTCGAGCAACGGGCCTCCTATATTATCGAAGTAAACGTCCACCCCGTTTGGACAAGCTTCGTCAATTGCAGCACTCAGATCCTCCGTATCACGATAATTTACGGCAGCATCGTAACCCAACTCATCCATGAGTCGCTGACATTTCTCGTCACTTCCGGCAATCCCCACAGAGCGAGCGCCAAAGATTTTGCCGATTTGGCCGGCAACAGACCCAACTGCGCCACCTGCACCGCTAACCAGCAACGTTTCTCCGAGTTGGAGTTTGCCCACATCAGTCAACCCAAAATAGGCTGATAGCCCCGTATCACCCAAAATACCCAAGTAATAGCTGAGAGGCGCGTCAATTCCCTCAGGCAATTTCACATACCACTCATCAATACCGTTGCTTATACTATACTCTTCCCAAGAAACCCTAATCATAAGCAAATCACCAAGTGGTAGTTTCGGGTTTTTGCTTTCAACCACCCGACCCAATGTCAGACCCATTACCGGCTCACCAATTTCCATCGCTGGCAATATGTGGTCACCGCTACCTTCCTTCATCCAGTTTCGAAACCCAGCATCAAGCGAAATATACAAGTTTTGTATAAGGACCTCGCCATCCGCGATTTGACGAATGGGATTTTCTATAACTCTGAAGTTATGCTCTACTGGCGTTCCAACCGGACGTGATTCAAGGAGTACTTGACGATTTACTTTCATTATTAAGCCCTTCTGCTGGAATGGTGTGACGCTGCCCTAGAATCAATTAAACAGTCATCACGCAACGAATAAAAGAATCGCTCTTAGCTTGAAGAATAACATAAACAAACTCAAGCTGGACAGCCAGCATTTGAGTTGAAGAATAACTACGGAGAACATAAAATGCAACGCCACATATACCCAAAAATAAGACTCCATAGGAACCTATTATGTCCACCTTCAATACACGACAAATCCTGCTCACCTCGAGACCTCAGGGACTTCTAAAAGAGTCTGATATAGCAAGAACTGAAACGACCCTCGACCATATAGATGAGGGGCAAATCATAATAAAAAATCGGTACCTTTCGCTTGACCCGGCAATAAGTGTCTGGATGAGTGATATGGACAATAATTATTTACCTCCCATACCACTGGGTCATCCTGTTTGGTGCACTGTTATTGGGGAAATCGTTAAGAGCAGGAGCACCAAATATGCAGTTGGCGACACTGTTTGGGGGATGGGAAATTGGTCAGACTATTCTATAGCACCTGAGGATTATGTTTTTCCGGCAGATATGACTCTTGGCTTGCCGATTAATAACCACCTAAGTGTTCTTGGAGCAGTCGGCATGACAGGATACTATGGCATTCTGGACGTCGGCAAACCCGTCGCTGGAGAGACGGTATTGATCAGTGCGGCTGCTGGCGCAGTGGGTTCTATAGCAGGACAAATTGCGAAAATCAGCGGATGTCATGTGGTTGGCCTGGCCGGAACACAAGCCAAGTGCGATTGGATAACAAAAGATCTGGGTTTTGACGGCGCGATCAACTATCGTAAAACTGATAACATGGCGCAAGCGATTGCTAACGTCTGTCCTAATGGAGTCGACATCTATTTTGATAATGTCGGAGGGGAGATATTGAGCGCGACCCTAAAGAACTTGGCCAAGAATGCTAGGATCCTGTTTTGCGGATGGATGTCCACATACAATAATGACGAGTCCCTCCCGGGACCACATAACATGTGGCAGATCTTAGCCAAAACTGCGCGCCTCGAGGGCTTTTTAATCAGCGACTACTTTGGTGACTTCGAAAATGGAGTGCCAACCATGGCCAATTGGGTTAAAGANGGCAAAATTAAGTTTAAAGAAGACATTGTGGAGGGGCTTGAAAATACTCCAGAGGCCTTCCTTAAACTGTTTAACGGGACCAACGATGGCAAGTTGATGGTCAAAGTATAGTTTTAGCTAGCGTGCGCTCTTTGGTTGCTGACCCATCAGATTGGTTTACTAACCGTCCCATATCATATTGTCATGCCACCATCCACCGGCATAGAAATGCCNGTGACAAACTTAGAGTTATCTCCCGCCAAGAAAAGAGCCGCGCTGGCTACATCTTGAATATCACCAATGTAGCCAACCGGGTGCAAATCACTGTACCCCTTCAGCATCCCAGCAGGGTCCTCCGCAACATCTAACGCGTTATCCAATAGAGGAGTTCTGATAAAGCCAGGATTGATAGCGTTACAACGGATATCATAGCCGTTCTCGGCGCAATGCAGCGCCGTACTTTTCGTAAGATTCACCACGGCCGCCTTACTTGCTCCATAGGCTGGTGTGCTGCTCAAAGGTCTCAAGCCTAGAGCGGAGGAAATATTAATTATGCTACCTTTAACACCGCTCTCTTTCATGTGCCGGATAGCTACTCTGCACCCCAGAAAAACCCCAGTGGCATTTATAGCGATAATTTCATGCCAAACATCCATGCTGACGTCTTCTATAGATTCAGCTGACCCAATTCCAGCGTTATTGACGAGGATATCAATGTCGCCCCATTTTTGCTTGGCTTTATCAAAAAGANTAGCCCAACTCGACTCCTCTTTAACGTCAAGGTATGAATATTGGGCTAGATCGCCCAANTGACTTGCCAGATCAGAGCCGGCTGTTTCATCAATGTCAGCGATNATAACGCAACATCCGCTGTCCACGAACAACTTAGCAATGCCTGCTCCAATCCCGCTCGCACCGCCGCTAACAATAGCCACCTTATTTTCTAGAGTTGTTGAAGCAACTTTCATGATTTTCCCTCCCATTTTAATTGCCTATCTTACTGTTAGCCCTCGAAAAAAGCTCTAATGTCTCTGATATAGCAGATAGTATCCAAAAACTCTATTCCACCGGCTTTACTAAGCGATAAGACAAGCATAACATCCCCTAATAATAAACCTAACATTACCAATTACAGAGGTATTAATGATGCACCCAATTCAAGTTGTAGAAACTTTTATTGAAAATTGGAACCAGCGAGATTTTGAAAACATCGTTGCGNTCCTCAGCGAGGACATTGAATATCACAATATCCCCATGCCGATGCTACGAGGAAAAATTGCCGTTAGGGACTTTTTTAAGTCATTTGAAAGCGTGGAAAAAATTGATTGGGTAACTCACCACATCGCCTGCAATAACGATATTGTCATGACTGAGCGAACAGACACATTTATTTTCCCAAACGGTGGAGTTCTCAGCTTACCTGTCATGGGAATTTTTCATGTTGATGGAACACTCATTGTCAAGTGGAGGGATTACTTTGATATGCATGATTTCCAACAACAGATGGAAGCCATTGAAAGCTAAAAACTGAAGGGCTCCAAGGGCTGTTGGGTCGGTTTCATCAAATTATTGTCATTAATTGCTGATTCTGCCAAGACTGAATCAAAGAATTCCCAGAACTCTCCTATCTTACCATCACGAAAACCAAAAACATGGCAATAGGTCTGATTATAGCGAACACCATTTACTGCAAGCCCATCCGCCTGCATAAAGGCAACAACACGTTCCTCATCAGCACACATAATCTTGCACCTTGTACAGAACTTGAACGTGTTCATCTGCAAGCGCCCGAANACCTTGGGAAAAACATCTCGGACTAATGTATCATTTCCCTGAAAGCGCCCCGACACAGGGGTGGTNCCATGAATATTGTAAATAACATCTTCCCATTGCAGTTCGAGCATCTTTGCACTGTCCCCTTCAGCCAAGGCATGGTACCAGTCCTGAACACTTTTCCTATTTTGATCCACTTGCTCTTGGTTCACACCCGGTCTCCTTTAACAGTTAGAATTCCAATCAGAATAATCAATCCAGTCTCAACCAACACTTTCAAAACGAATGGGGAGTTGCTTAATTCCCCGCAAAATCATGCTCGACATATACTCAATTTGATCCTCATCAAGACTTATCCTCATTGGTCTAAGTCGATTGAAGAGTTGCTCATAGGCGATATTCAGTTCACGTCGAGCTAGCATTAATCCAATGCAAACATGCCTGCCGCCCTCCCCAAAGGCTATATGACGATTTACATCTGTTCGATCCACCTTGAATCGTTCCGGATCGTCAAATACCTGCTCGTCACGATTGGCACTAATGTATCGAAGCATCAGCTTACTGCCTTGGGGAATCTCTGCTCCTCCAAGAACAGTATCACGTGTGACAATTCGCAAAATAGAGTGAACCGGCGAACTACAACGAAGTATCTCTTCGACCATATTGGGGATCAACTCTCGGTTCTTTATAACCTTTTTAAGTTCGATAGGATTTCTTAGCAGCAATAACATGCCCTCTGAGAGCGCATTGGCGGTCGTTTCATTGCCAGCGAGCAAAAGCTCATGACATATCGTTAATAGTTCTGACATATCAAGACTTCGCTCCCCACCAATTCTGGCGTGCACCAGATCGGAAACCAAATTATCTTCCGGTGCCTTCCTGTATCCTTCGATTTTGTCACTCATATGGTGCTGATATTCTAAAATCGTATGAGTGCATTCAATCAAACGTTCTCGCGAAGCCATTCCGCTCAACCGATCGGCAAAAGCGTCTGACCAACGTCTCAAAAGATCTAACTGATCATCCTCAAAAGCTAAAAGCTCCGCAATAACTTTTAGGGGCATTGGTATGGCGAAATCCCTCACAAATTCACACTGCCCGCTGTCAACGAATTGGTCAATAAGTTGATTCGCAATTGCAGAAATCCTCGGGGTTAATAGGTCTACCCTTTTTTTTGAGAAGGCCTCACTGACAAGACCCCTAAAACGGGCATGTTGAGGTGGATCGTTTGTCAATAAAGCGTCACGTTCTGGCCAACCTCTACCGTTTCGAATAATCGTCTGAATTTCTTCATCCGCAGCAACATCCCCCTCGAACTCTGCCATAAACCGGCTTGAAAAATCATCCGTGCGCTTAAGAGCCTCTTTTACCAATGAATGGGTGGAAACGTAGTAAATATCGGTACTAGGCACCAGGTATACTGGCTTCTGTTTTCTCAATATCTGATTAGCATGGAAGGGACAAGAAATCGTTTCTGGCGATAACAAATCAAAATCATCCGCAGTCTCTGAAGTCATTTTTTTATTCCTAGTCCACTAAAAAAGCAAATTGAAATAGATTGTTGTGGATCGTAATAGTTCGCTCTTTACGTCAGATCTTTTTAAATGTTATGGGGAGTTCTTTAATGCCTCGCAGTAACATGCTTGGATGGTACTCCAAGTCAAGCTCATCAATATCTAGTCGCATCATTGATAAGCGCTCTAGAATCCGATCAAACGCCACAGTCAGTTCGCGACGGGCTAACATCAGTCCAATACAAACATGCCTTCCACCCTGACCAAAGGTCAAGTGCCGATCAACATCATCACGATCTATCTTAAAACGCTCAGCATCACCAAAGACTTCCCTGTCCCGATTAGCGCTGACATATCTGAGCATCAGCTTCGCTCCCTCGGGAATTTTCACACCCCCAAGCAACGAGTCACGAGTAACAATGCGCAACATAGACTGAACTGGCGTGGTACATCGAAGTATTTCTTCGACCATGTTGGGTATCAAACGTCGGTTCTCAATTACCTTTTCTAGCTCATTCGGATTAGTTAAAAGTAGCAACATTCCACCCGACAATGCGTTTACCGTTGTCTCGTTACCTGCCACAAGTAGCTCATGGCAAATCGTCAACAGCTCGGGCATATCGAGGCCCCGCTCACCGCCCACTTTAGCATGGACGAGGTCTGATACTAGATTATCTCTTGGTTCTTCCCTGTAGCTTTCTATTTTACCGCTCATATAATGTTGGTATTGCAAGATAATCTCTGTGCACTCTAGCAAACGTCCCCTTGACGCCATACCACTGAGGCGGTCAGTAAATGCCTCCGACCAGGTGCGCAAGACCTCCAGGGGTTGGTCTTCCAAAGCCAATAGTTTGGCTATGACTTTAAGCGGCATTGGCGCCGCAAATTCACGAACGAATTCACAGCTTCCAGCATCGGCAAAGGAATCGATAAGCTGGTCAGCGAATCTCTCGATATCTGGGGCTAGAATTTCGACCCTCTTTTTAGAAAACGCTGTGTTAACAAGATTACGAAAGCGGCCATGGGCTGGCGGATCGTTGGTGAGGAGTGCGTCACGCTCGGGCCAACCACCACCGGCTGAGATGATCGCCTGAATTTCTNTGTCTTCCGCTATGTTACCTTCGATGTCTGCCATAAATCGGTTGGAAAACTCCTCNGACCGACGCATTGCTTCCTTGATCAATGCATGNGAAGAGACATAGTACATGTCAGTACCTGGGACCAAATAGACGGGACTATGCTTTCTAAGCACCTGATTTGCATCAAACGGGCAGGTGATTACCTCGGGTGAAAGAAAATCTATATCTTCGGGTTTTGTCTCTTCCAATTAGATCATCCGCCTCTTCTAAGGCGCCTGCATCGCGGCGCCATCCGCTACTAGTCCTGTCCCACTGACAAACGCTCCCAANTCAGAAGCGAGAAAAAGGGCAACTGGAGCAATGTCTGTTGGCTCTCCCCAACGTCCTAGGGCAGATTTTTGACGCCAAAAGACCTCCATCTCTGGGTGTTTTTCGATCGAATCCCGAGTGATATCGGTCAGTATGGCTCCAGGTTGAATGAAATTAGCCGTGATGCCAAACTCGCCCAATTCACTGGCAAGACATTTAGTCAAACCTGCAACACCATGCTTTGAGGCAGCATATGCGGCTAAGCCGGCGTCCCCAAATGTCGACATTATTGAACCAATATTTATTATTCTGCCTGCAGAACTTTTCTTCAGTAGGGTTAAAGATTCCCGACAAATCCTAAAAACAGCAGTGAGATTCAGCTCCATAACGGTATTCCAGGCTTGATCATCGGTATCGGAAATAGGCAGATAATTAGCAATACCCGCATTATTTACAACCACGTCAAGTCCACCAAATCGTTCTACTACCTCATGCATCATAACCGAAGGCGCATCTTGCTCAGTTATATCGAGTTGCAAGCAAGTTAGAGACGTTGCACCTGAATAGGCTGATTTTAAATTCTCCATCGCTTTNATATCGATAGCAAGGACTGAGGCACCTTCTTTTANAAACCTGTCTACTATTGCACGGCCAATCCCCTGTGCAGCACCNGTCACAATGGTCTTCCGATTGTCAAGCATTCCCATAAGACCTCCAAACACCCTCTTTTCACNATTCGCCCCCGCAATAATTGCGTAAAACCCGTTNGTAGTAAACTACCAAGGACAAAAAAGTTGAATCTAAGCTNGGAACATATATCCTTAANCATTAACAACGACAGAAAATGTATCCAACCTCGAAGAGGACAAATGAAGTGAGTCATAAACCGATTAAGGCACATTTTATCTGCGGCGGGAAATTTCACGATATGCAATTTGCCCGGCTGCAAATACTCCAGATGCTATACGAAAATGAGAGGATTTATACAACCGTTTCCGAGGATTACTCCGACATCGCAGCAATTGAATCGGCAGATGTTTTGATAGCCTATACCTGCGATGTTGTTCCCTCGGCCGATGCACTAGAAGCGATCAAAGGATTTTTTGCAAAAGGGAAACGTTGGCTTGCTCTGCATGGGACGAACTCCATTATCGAGTTTCTGGATGACGGGAGAGTTGGGGCTCCGAGAAGTGCGCCTGTTCTCATGGAAATGCTGGGAAGCCAATTTTTGGCTCACCCTCCGATTCAAGAATTTGAGGTTACGGTCTCAGAGCCTCGGCATCCTCTAGTCGCTGGAATAGAGCCTTTTAAGGTGACCGACGAACTATACTTATGCGAGTTTCATGGGGAGTGTGTGCCTCTCTTGGAGACAAAATGGGTCGGCGAAGTGCCAGAATTTGCAGACAGTGATTGGAATGACGAAAAACCACGATTAGTTATGTATCTTCACCCATATGATGCTGGTCAGGTGCTTTACTTCAATCTAGGCCATTGTCGGAGAGCCTATGATATGCAACCTCTAATGGAGGTCTGGCCGGATCGCGACCTCTGTAGCTGGGAGAATCCGGTTATGTATGAACTGGTGAGGCGCGGTATACGTTGGGCGATAGAACCTCTCGCAGAATGATATTCACAAATCCGTGTCCGGTTTCAGAACCAAATTCTTATGATGAGGCGCTCTCCAGTCCCGCGAACATTAGGGTATAAACCGTTATAAGGAACTCTTCAGCCTCAGCCTCCCGACCCGATTCAGCTGCGAAGGTGCCCACATAGGTCAATCGACATGTATCTTTGTCTAGCGCCTTCAGATGGGCGTTGGCTTGGTATGTTAAAAGGCCAGCGGGCAATGTACCAACAATTGACAATGTCAACTTGCGGTTTTCAACATCAATTGCTTCAAGTCTTTCAGAGATACAATCAGGCATGCCTACGTTATAGATGTTGCGTAACATTCCTGGACCGTCGCCGATCACATCAACATGGTCAATTTGAACTGGACCGTCCTTAGGCCACCAAGATTCAATACTGCCGAAATCACCAAAGAACTGCCAGATGAGGTCTGCGGATACGCCAAAATCATGCGACCTTGTCACCGATAACATATTAAACACTCCATATAAAATGAGCCTAAGCAGGCTAGCCCGGAACTAAGCCTTCGGTTATTGAGGCAGTAGAATCTATGACAAATTCTGATCCACTGACAAATTTTGATTCATCACTCGCTAGATATACCATCATATGACCCACATCGTCGGGTTCTCCTAACAAGAGCTTTATTCGCTCTTCGCCTTGTTCTTCAACATCTGATTCAAAACCAGCTACCATTGGTGTGGCTATAGTGCCTGGATGAATTGAGTTCACACGAATGCCCAGACTATTTTGGGCGCAATAAACAGCCGCCGACTTTGTCATACTCCTTATGGCACCCTTCGAAGCAGAATAGGCAAATATGAGAGGGTATCCGATGAGTCCAGCCAATGAAGACATGTTGATGATAGAACCACCTCCTGCATTTCGCATCACCCCGATTCCTTTNTGGATCCCAAANAAAGTGCCGTCAGTACCAACACCATGAACTGAACGCCAATCCGCCAGAGTGGTCTTTTCAACATCAGCCACCACAACAATTCCGGCGTTATTAACCAACACATCAAGACGACCATAGCGGTCGATAACCAGATCAATCACGCGATCCCACTCAGCCAGTTTAGACACGTCATGATGGACGAAAAGTGCATCACCACCAATCTCTTGAGCGGTCGCTTTCCCCAAATCATCATTGATATCAGTGATGATCACTTTAGCGCCTTCGGCGTGCATCAACGTCGCACCTGACTTGCCTAATCCAGAGGCACCACCAGTGACTAAAACAACCTTATCATTCAATCTAGACATGCATTCAACTCCTAAAAGCGCCCATATATGCGTTATCTTACCTAAACTAGGTCACCAAGACTAACTGCTATCGAAATAATGCAAGCCTCATCGCCCAAATTGAGCACAAACTAGTCTATAATTTTGCTATTCCAAGAGGAGATTCATCAAATGCCTAAAAACCAACAAGTTATCCTTAAACAACATCCTGAGGGTGAGATAACGGCTGATCACTTTGATGTTATCCAAACCGAATTGCCTGNACTTAAACCCAAACACTTCATACTTCAAAATCACTTCCTCTCAATGGATGCAGGGTTCAGGCAGTGGATGAATGAAAACGCTGGCGATGGCTATCTTCCGGGCATGCAAATTGGATCGGCAATACAAAGTATCGTAATTGGTGAGGTGGTAGAATCTGATAACGATGACTTCCCGATTTCATCTATCGTCCTTGCCCGAACAGCATGGGAGGAATATAGCCTTCTTGATGGTGGGGATCTTTGCTCACTTCTCGANGTCGATCCCGAAATGGACTTATATCACTATGTCGGGGTACTGGGCACCACCGGTCTAACCGCCTACTTCGGACTGTTTGACATCGGGCAGCCGAAACAAGGTGATACTCTTCTGGTATCAACCGCTGCAGGCGCCGTGGGCAATGTTGTATGCCAGTTAGGTAAGAAAGCAGGCTGTCGCGTGGTGGGTATGACCGGAAGTGACAAGAAATGTGATTGGCTTAAGACAGAGATTGGTGTCGATGCCACCATTAATTACAACGCCGACCCACTCTGCGATCAGATAGCTAGAACTTGTCCGACTGGTGTAGATATTTTTTTTGATAACGTTGGAGGTTCGCAGTTAGATGCTGCCTTACAAAACATCTCAGACAAAGCCCGCATAGTGCTCTGCGGTGCAATGTCGCAATATGAAAACAATTCCCCTGAGCCAATTTACAATTCGTGGCCACTGATTACCCATCGGGCAAGAGCCGAAGGCTTCATGTTTTCCGACTATCAAGAACAGTATCCCGCTGCAATTAAAGAACTAGCTGACATGATGAAAAGCGGTTCTCTGAAATCTTTTGTAAATATTTATGAAGGGATCAGTTCAACACCGCATGCTTTTAGCGACATGATCGGCGGCACCAACCGCGGCAAATGCCTTGTCAAGTTAATTTAATAATAAAAACTGGGGCAAAAAGCATCACCGCGTCGACAAGATCCTTAGGTTCAAACGTCTATGGTACCAACTTCCGATACAGTATATTTTTTAACCTCCGCATCGAGTATCTGAAAGCCCGACGCTTTTTGCAAGAAGTCACTGACATGTGACGTGCCCAGATGTGTCATCAAGTGCTCCTCAGATTCCCACTCTTCAGTAATCCAAATTACGTGATCTTCAATTAGATCCAGGGTTATTCCATAATGAACGCACCCCTCCTCCTTTCGGGTCGGTGGTATAATAATTCTTGCTGCCTCTAGGTAATCTTCCCAAGAGTCCTGATGCAGTTTGAATCTTGCCGATACTACTGTAGTCATACAATTGCCCCTCCATTAAAATCTGACTTTCCTGCTTGCTAACCATTGGTTCCGCTATACTCGGTCTGAAGCTTGTTTCCGAAATAGCGCGACAGCGCGAGTAAAACTATCTCATATGACGTCACGGATGATTGAAACGCGAGGTCATATAGGGATAATGTTATCATGTCCGGCGTTTAGGAGAAAAAATTTGAATAAGCTAGAACATCTAAAAAGCATGACTCATCAGATTCTGGCTCTCCTTGAAGCAGACAAGGAGCGCAGCCTGGAACCAGCAGTTACGCACCCAGTTTGGGCCTATACTGATCCAAAGTTTTTCGAGCTAGAGAAAAAAAAATTATTTGGCGGCCAGCC
>NZXB01000101.1 GCA_002701765.1 Porticoccaceae bacterium | reverse complement strand
TTGGTTTGGCATGGAACAACCAAACGTAATCACTGTCAGGACCGTCAATATGACATGGGCTGTCCTCCGAGAAATTGATTCTAGCACTTCATTATATTTCATACGCTCACCTCAACTGTTTTCCGCTTCGTCTCGTCTAGGAAGTGGGAATGAGACGGTATGCGCTGTTGCTTCTGGTGATCCTTCAGTGAGCCTCGGTCTAAAACGGGTTTTCAGGAGTCCCGAGCGCACAGTTTTTGTATCTTCGTTGGTGAGAGAGTCTGGAGGGTTGATTATTTCGATATCTCTTGTCCTTCCAGTTTCTGTAATCCAAAGCGATACTTCTAGAGTGTTTTGATTAACGGTGACGTTTGATTCAACGAATGGGAAGTCGATTTTCTTGGGTAGGGCAAAGAAATCATTCCTCATTTCATCACTGACCTCGTCACTTTTCAGGGTATCAAAAGCGACTTGATATGCTGAAGCAGCCTGCTGCTTTTGGCCGAAAATAAGATACCAGTCTGCGAGTTCTGCAATCGCACTCGCTTGCTTCAAAACGTCAGTATTACTTTGCTGAATTATCGAGTCAACCCTGCTTAAAAGGGCGGCCTTACCTCTCCTGTAATAAGTATGCGTCGCTGCTGAAGGACTGGCTGCTGTTACTGAATTTCCCGTTGTAAACTCAAACCCGGTATCAGTGGGAAGACCGTGTCGTTTGATATGGTTTGCTATTAAATACTGAACGGCGGCGAGTTTCCGGAAGTAATAGGGTGCCTGAGGATCTTTCATTAGAATACTTGAATCAACTACCTTGGCAATCCGCAACGCTATAACCTCAGCAGCAACAACATGATCGAAGTTTCCTTTTGCTGAAGTGTCTTGGTACCGATCGGTCTGCCATGCAAGAAGCTGATCTAGCACTGGTAACATTCTGGCATCTTTGCTTCCATAATGTTTGCTGCTTACACTGTAGACATTTTCCAACGCCTTCTGTGCCGCCTTGCTGTTTCCGAGAACGTAATCCAAGTCAGCAAGAAGCAATAAATGTGGAGTTTGTGACAAACTGTCCAAACCATAATTTATTCGTTCAATCTGGACGGCCCGTCTTAAGGCATCCTGAGCGTCTGGAAAATTCCCTTCGTCTATTAAAGATTTTCCTAAATCCATGTAAACCTCCGCCAACTGCGGATTAAACGCACTGCTGGAAGCCTCGATTCGGTCAATTTGCTCGAGAAAATCTGATACGCCAAGTTGCTCTGAAGCCATGCTATGTTGAGTCAACAAAATCACGCTGAATACCAGTGCATGCCTAGTTACATGGGAACCGAAGGTAAACATTAATTGTTTCAGGTTACTCAAGTGCATTCTCCGTGCATGGGATAAGACGCAACTGTATTAGCAAAGTTTTTCTCCGCCAATAATCCGTTCAAGCCCTCGCAGACGCCTCAGGTGGAGCGATTCATGCAAACTGCTCGACCAACTCGTACTACGCTCCCTATTAACGCATTGGTTTTATTACGATGCAAATCTGTTTGTTTTGGGCTTGAATCGAACCAAAAATACTCGCTATTCATCAAACCGCACTGACATTTACAGCGTACGTCGTTATCATGGCCCCGACAATTGAGACAGTCAACTTTTCAGTGCATCAATAGAAGGAAAACCTAGTGACGATATCTTCTTTCAAACCGCCCCGCCGAACTCTTATGGGACCGGGTCCCTCGGATGTAAGCCAGCGAGTTTCAGAGGCCATGGCAAGGCCCACAATAGGACACCTGGATCCTTATTTTATAGGCATGATGGACGAGATCAAAAGCCTTTTGCAATATGCGTTTCAAACCGAAAACGAACTCACTTTCGCAGTTTCAGCCCCCGGATCTGCGGGGATGGAATGTTGCTTCGCAAACTTGGTAGAACCCGGAGACACGGTCATAGTTTGTCAGAATGGTGTTTTTGGATCGCGAATGAAGGAGAATGTTGAGCGCTTTGGTGGGTTGGCGATCATGGTTCAGGACGATTGGGGTCGGGCAGTAGATGAATCGAAGCTAGAAGCAGCCCTTAAGGCAAATCCTGAGGCTGTTTTAGTTGCATTTGTGCATGCAGAAACATCTACCGGTGTGCAATCTGATGCAGAGAAGCTGGTTCGGTTGGCACACGATCACAATTGCTTGACCATTGTAGATGCTGTTACTTCGCTAGCAGGAACGCCAATCTATGTTGATGAATGGGGAATAGATGCCATTTACTCAGGGTCGCAAAAGTGTCTGTCTGCGCCTCCCGGTCTCTCGCCCGTCAGTTTCAACGACCGAGCTGCCGAAAAAATAAAGCAGCGAAAGACTCGCGTGAAAAGCTGGTTCTTGGATCTCAATCTGATAATGGGTTACTGGGGCGATAACGCCAAGAGAACCTATCATCATACTGCGCCCGTTAATAGTCTTTATGCGCTGCACGAAGCACTCGTGATGGTTCAGGAGGAGGGGCTCGAGAATTGTTGGATTCGCCATGAAAATAATCACTTGAGACTAAAAGAAGGTTTGTCGTCTCTAGGCATCACTTTTATTGTTGACGAGCAACATCGATTGCCGCAGCTAAATGCAGTTACTATACCGGAAGGAGTGTCTGATTCGTTGGTTCGTGGGCAGTTACTTAATCAATTTAACCTAGAGATAGGAGCGGGCCTCGGCCATCTTGCCGGCAAGGTTTGGCGGATCGGCCTGATGGGCCATGCCAGTAATGCTAAAAACGTTGATTACTGCATCAATGCGCTGGCATCGGTGTTAAAGAAAGCTGCTTAGTCGAGTTTAGAAGTCGCCGCAGATCCATTGGCATCGGATTGATAAGTAGATACAAAATCTAGCAACACTCTTCCGACTTGCTCTAAGCTATCGATACTACAATTCTCTATGGTGTCATCACTTGTATGCCAATACCTTGGAAAAGGATAATGGATCAAGTTAACTACCGGTATTCCCGAAGCCAAAAACGGCACGTGGTCATCGATTATGGCTGCACCAAACTCATTTTTAAAGACCTCTGCTCGCTGACGCCTAGCACTCTCCCAAACTTTGTCGATTACTTCTGGTGCCGCATTGAATGAATTTATCTCTTTCGGAATTCGTAGGTTTTTATCGCAGACCATGTCTACAATTATGCCTGCATTTGGTCGATAATCAGGGTTCTTCTCAACGAAAGTTTGAGCTCCTATCGAGAAGGGCAGGCCGTTAATGCCCCCCATATCCTCGAGGTCGAAAAATATCAAATCCACATCGACTGCCTGACGACTGTTTGATAGCAAGCGCCCCAATTCAAGTAGGACGGCTACGCCAGAAGCCCCATCATTTGCTCCCAATACAGGGGAGTCACGTTTAAGATAGTTTGGATCCCTGTCAGCTAATGCTCTTGTATCCCAATGCGCTCCAAGCATCAACTTCGGTCGAGGACCTTGACTTCTGCCTGAAAAATTTGCGAGTAGATTATATCCTCTGTAGCCGAGAGCCTTGAAGGGCAAGATGGTAATGGAATCTGTATAAGGCTTGAGTGAATCATGGATGAATTGGAGCGTGTTTTCCTTTGATTCCGCATTTTCAGGTGAACGAGGGCCAAACGCTACTTGCTTCCGAATCAAATTCATTGTTCGTTCGCCACTGAATTGGAAAGTGTCCGCTTCGTATCCATGTGCATGGAAGGCAAAACTAGAGATCAGTGGGTATAAGGAAAGCAAAATCAGAACGGAAACTTTTTTGGTGCGACTGCGATTCGATGTTTTAATCATAGGCAGATTCAGAGTGCTCGTTCCAGCAATAGACTATCGTAGTTATTTTGCGATAGTTTGCGTTGGGCTAATTTAGCGTTGTCTTTATCTAAAAATGGCCCCACAACTACTCGATGCCGAGTTTTACCAGAGTTTAGTTCGACTCGCTCAATCGAGGCTGTCAGATTCAATAGCAATAGTTGTGCTCTTAAACTATCCGCATCTTTGTCAGACTTGAAGGAGCCTGCTTGAAGAACGAAAGAGGTGGGTTTTTTTTCAGTGATAATAGCTTGATCCGGATTCTCGTCTGGGACCTTTATTTTCGCAGTCTTCAGGGTATCGATAAAGGTGAAAGTTAGCTCACTTGCCTGATCAGGAACAGAAATCTCGGCTGCTTTCTCTGCCAATTTCGATACTATTTCTGTCTCAGAAATAACTGGTCTGTATATGTACATGACACTGGCGCCGACCGAGATGCCAAATAAAAAAATCAATACCAAAGAAGTGGTGTTTGCGGGCTTTTCGGACCCAAGGCGTTTTGCTGAGTTTTTTTTTCGTGACATTTCTAAAATCCTATTAGGCTACCGATTGTAAATTACTTAATTAATTAAGGGAAAAATTCTCATGCTGTTTAAGATAGCACTTCAAAATTCTTGGGGATCAACATCGATACACCAGCGAACGCTGTGATCAGATTCTAAGTTTCGAGCTAATTTATCCAACACACTATTTAAAAGTTTACGATTTTTGGATTCTATGCGAAGAATGTAGCGATATCTTCCTGATCGGCGTTCCAATAGCGCTGGCAATGGACCGGTATAGTATAAGGCTCTGGAAGATTTTCTAATGCTGTCGGCGGTTGCTTTTGCCAAGAGCAAAAATCGCTCGGCTCTTGAGGCTAGTTTCGATTCTGCCCTGACTAAAGCCAAATACTGGTATGGCGGTAGGTCAACCTNTCTCCTGTGNGCTAGCAGCTGGCGTGCGAACGGCCCATAGCCTTTTNCTAACAATATNTGCAACACGGGATGATGGGGTTGGTAACTCTGAACTAGCACATTACCNGGCAGCTTGCCTCGCCCACTCCTGCCGGCTACCTGCGTCAAAAGCTGCCCCATTCGTTCCGTGGATCGAAAATCTGGACTCAGTAAACTGGCATCTGCATCGACTATTACCACTAACGTTACATGTTGAAAATGATGACCTTTTGCAAGCATTTGGGTTCCGAGGAGGATACATGGGTCACCTTTCTGAGCAGTCTGTATTACGTCCAGCATATGCCCGCGTTTTTTTGTTGTATCTCGATCAACCCGGAGTATCTGGGTTTTTCTAAACCGATCTTGAAGCATAAGCTCACTGCGCTCGGTGCCTTCTCCGCTGGCAATCAGTTGGCCTGAGCCGCATGAAGGACAACCTATAGGCGGATTTGATCTAGCCCCGCAATGGTGGCATATCAGTTGATTGCAGCTCCGGTGCAGGGTCATTTTTGAATCGCAATATTTGCACTCGGCAGCCCATCCGCACTGCTTGCAGAGCATGACAGGGGCGAAACCGCGCCGGTTAAGGAAGACTAAAACTTGTTCCGACCTGTCGAGAGTATCCGCCATTGAGGACAATGTTGTTTCTGCAAAACCAGATTCGATTTTTTCTTGACGCATGTCAATAGTCTGCCATTTTGGTACTGCTGCTGAACCAGCTCTTTTCGTCAGCATGAGGTGTCGATAACGTTGTTCGTCACAATTTCTTAGTGACTCCAGCGAGGGTGTGGCAGAACCAAGCAGAATTGGAATGTCTTCATATTGCGCTCGCATCACCGATAAATCTCTCGCGGAATATCTGAAACCGTCTTGTTGCTTATATGAGCTATCATGTTCTTCGTCCACAACTATCAATCCAGGCTTTTTCATTGGAGTGAAGACTGCAGAGCGAGTACCCAAAATAATTTTTACTTCTCCAGAAAGCGATTTGGCCCAACCTTGCAGTCTTTGCTTTTTAGTTATTCCGGAGTGCAAAACCACTATTGGGACATTAAAGCGGCTGTTAAACCTCCGTTCTGTCTGCGGCGTAAGATTGATCTCGGGGATTAATACAAGTGCTTGTTTTCCCATTAAAAGAATTTTTTCTATGCATTTTAGGTAGATTTCGGTTTTCCCGCTGCCGGTAATCCCATCGATTAACCAACAATTAAAATCATTGAGAGTTATCGCATCTAAAACAATCTGTTGTTCTTGGTTAGGTTTTCTCGGGTTACCAACTAAAATGTCATCAGCGACTCGCTCGTTCTCGATATATTGAAGCTGTGCATAGCCTCGTTCTTCTAATTTTGAGAGAATAGATCGGGAGAATTGCTCTAATATAAAACTTTCTTTTATGTTGATTTTACTTTTGAGCAGCTTGAACAAAGAGCATTGTCTCGGTGTCGAAACCAGCAATTCTTCACCGGCGTCTATACCTTTTTGACTTAAAGTCCAATATCGTTCTCGGAGCTCAGGCAATGGCTCCCCATTCCTGATTAGTATCGGCAACGAGTGAAACAATGTTTCTCCGATTGGGAACTGGTAATAACTGGAGGCCCACTTGAAAAGTTTCAGCAGTCTGCCCGACAAGATAGGTTGATCATCAACAAAATCTGTGACGTCTTTTAGCTTTTCTGGCGCTACATCGCTATGGTTTGTTATTTCTATAATAATTCCTATGATCTGTCGGCGACCAAAAGGCACCGAGACCCTCATGCCGGCGACAAGCGAATTGGGAACAAACGCGCAGCTATCTTTGACCTTGTAGTCAAATAACCTGCGAGGNGGAGAAGGCACTGCCACTCTAACTATGGTTTTATGGGAGACTGGCATAAAAACTCACTAAAATTTTTGTAACCGATAGAAATTCTGTTAAACCCCGCGCTCTCTTAAGACTGTTAGTTGGCGCCTATTCCTGAGCACCTAATTGCCTTAATGGGGGACGGCAGCCATTTGGAGTATATGATGAAAACTGATATCCACCCAACATATCATGAATTAACAGCGACCTGTAGTTGTGGAAACGTGATAAAAGTTGGTTCCGCTCGATCGAAGAGTATCTATCTTGACGTTTGCTCTGAGTGCGATCCTTTCTATAACTGGCAAGCAGTAGGTATCTTGATACGGGTGGTCNAATAGACCGATTCAATAGANGTTTTGGCGGCANAAAGAAAGTCTGATTTACTNCCCACTAATGCTAAGTTCAGGTTCATCTTTTATTTGGCTGATACCTCCGNTACCTNGGCTATGTATAACCATTTGCTTTTTAGTCTTGGGAGNCGGGCATCTGGCGCAAGCANTGGANCCAGACAGNGGTCTCATTTTTGGGACTCCTCTTTGTTTTTGTCTCATAATTCAAATTTNTTGCCCATGCCGAGTAATGGTATTTTTCTAACGAAAGGTTTAGATTTTTTGGCGTGCGCTTGATAGATAAGAGTACAATAGACGNTCTTGGGACAGTTTTTGGAGCATTAGCTTGGACACTTTGTGCAGGTTCGTCAGAGTTATATTGGTTCTGGGGGCTTTTATAATTGGTGCGATCTTTGCTTTATTCAACAATCATCCTGTAAGGCTTAATTTTGTGTTTTTCGAGTCTGCATCTCTCAGTCTGGGGTTTTGGCTGTTAATTTTTCTATTCCTAGGCTCTATACTTGGTATTGGATCAAGCTCGATCATATTGATTCGTTATAAACGTTTAATAGCTAAAATGAAAAAAAAAGTTTCCGAGTGAACTTANAGCATGGATGAAGATAATAATAAAATNATTGTGGCTTTGGATTTCTCAAATGCAGGTGATGCGCTGAGGCTGGTTGATCAATTATTGCCCAGCGAGTGTCGTTTGAAGGTTGGTAATGAGCTATTTACTCGAGCTGGGCCCTCTTTTGTCAGCCGCTTAGTCAGTCGCGGTTATTCAGTTTTTTTGGATCTCAAGTTTCACGATATTCCTAATACAGTTTCGAGAGCCGTGTGTTCGGCCGCTGAACTCGGTGTTTGGATGACCAACGTGCATGCATCCGGAGGCGTCAGGATGATGACATTGGCGAAACAAAAGCTAATTGAAAAGGGTAGTGACATGCTTTTGATCGGAGTTACTGTTCTTACAAGCATGGATTCGGCNGAATTAGCAGAGACCGGTGTCTGTTCGAATATAGAGCATCAGGTCCTTCATCTTGCGAANCANGCCAAANAGAGCGGACTTGACGGGGTGGTATGCTCTGCCAAAGAAGCANCATTATTNAGAGNAGAAATGGGCACAAACTTTACGCTAGTGACTCCAGGGATTCGTCTTCCAGGTGATAACAAGGATGATCAGTGCAGAGTGATGGAGCCTAAGAGAGCAATTGAAATGGGAAGTAATTACCTCGTAATAGGAAGAGCAATAACCAAGGCAGAAGCCCCGCTAAAAGCACTCAGGAAAATAAATCAATCGCTGGCATAAATCATTGGGAACTCTCTCAAAGTGTCTTAGCGGCTTGGTAGATTTTGTATCTGACCTCCCGAGAAAAAATTTGTTTGACGCGTCTAAGAACCAGTTTCTCCTCAAGGTCTAATCTTAAATCGCCTCTCAAGTATTTTAACTCCAATCCATCCTGATTAATAATTATGCGGTACATCGCGCTAACCCAGTGTACCCGTCCTCGCTTATTAAGTTCCACCCTTCCCACTTCACTATGGAACGCGCAGTTCCATTCGACTTTGGGAGGCATATTAATATAAATATAGTTGATAATTGGGCTGGACATTTTTTTAATTAGATTTTTTCAACTAAATAACAGTTGGCCGACTCCATGATAGCCTGGATTATAGATATTTTATTCGCCAGTTTGAAGCGCCTTTTAGTTGAACGAGAATGTTTGCTTCGGATTGAGGTTTGTCCAATGATTTATAACCTAATTTTTCAAAGATAGGGCTAGTTTTACTTCGATATTATATGTGTTTGACTGGGCGTTTTCGTTATCATGGATAACAAATTGAGAGCGGTAACCAAAATGGAAAAAAAGTACGTCACTTGTTCATTATATAAGTTCGTTACTTTGGATAATTGTGAGATGTTGCGACAAAGCATCCTCAATGAGATGAAGCTAAACGATCTTCTCGGCACCATTTTATTGGCGGAGGAGGGAATTAATGGAACGATTTCAGGCGCTGGATCTGCTGTCGATGGGTTTGTTGAGTTTTTATCAGTCCTGATTGGGAGTGATGATATTAATACTAAGAGATCGACTCATGATGAGGTCCCTTTCTATCGAGCTAAGGTTAAATTGAAACGGGAAATTGTTTCAATGGGAGTTGAGGATATTGATCCTAAGGAAACTACGGGAATCCGAGTTGATCCAGTTCATTGGAACAATTTAATTAATGATCCGGAGGTTCTAGTAATTGATACCCGAAATAGCTATGAGGTGGGCATAGGTACTTTTAAAGATGCAGTCAATCCCAACACAAAATCTTTCAGAGATTTCCCTGAATGGGCGCAAAATAATATAAATCCTCAAAAACACAGTAGGGTTGCAATGTTTTGCACCGGCGGAATAAGGTGCGAGAAGTCAACAGCGTACGCTAAAGATATAGGTGTTAAAGAGGTTTATCAACTTGAAGGGGGGATACTAAATTATCTCAGAACGGTACCGGAGGATGAGTCACTTTGGTCCGGTGAGTGTTTTGTATTTGATAATCGCGTGGCGGTCAATCATGACCTTGAAAAAGGCTCTTATGATCAATGTCACGCATGTCGAATGCCAATCACGACAGCGGATAAAATGTTGTCATCTTACGCTAAAGGACAATCATGCAAGCACTGTTTCGGGACCCATAATGAGCAGAAACAGCAACGTTTCTCTGAAAGACAAAGGCAAATAATGCTTTCCAAGTCACGTGGGGAAGATCATATTGGAGCAGGTGCACATGAGGCAACAGAGAGACGCAGAGCAGAAAAAAAAACCCGCCGTGGCCGCATTTAAAGCTGCAATTGATCTTTAGTGTATCGTGGTTTATCTGGGTTGTGTTCTTGCGTAAAGACTCGAGGCTACAATCTATTTACTATATGAGCAGAGGAGAAGGGGAGTGCACATGATTTCCGTATCGGACTATAGAGAACAGGCACGAAAAAAAATCCCTCACTTTCTTTTTGAATATATCGACGGAGGATCGGTAAGTGAGTCTACGCTCAGAGCTAACAGAAGGGACCTTGAGCGAATTAGTCTCCGCCAGCGTGTGCTTAAGGACGTGCGTGACATTAACACCGAGTTAGACTTGTTTGGAACGACGTATAGCATGCCAGTAGTTCTTGGCCCTGTTGGAATAGCGGGTCTTAATGCTAGGCGTGGCGAGGTACAAGCTGCTCGAGCAGCTGAAGAAAATAACGTCCCATTTGCGATGTCTACTGTGTCGCTTTGCAGTGTAGAGGAGGTCGCAGGATCTGTTAGGGATCCAATGTGGTTTCAACTTTACATGGCCAAGGATCGAGTGTTTTTAAAAGAACTATTGAAACGAGTTCAAAATACCGGATGTGAGATATTGTTACTTACCGCTGATTTGCCTGTGGTGGGCACGCGTTATAGAGACGTTAGATCTGGGCTCACAAGATGTGATGGGCTACCATGTCAATTATGGCGACTATTACAAATACTGGCACGACCATCCTGGGTATGGGATGTCGGTATCATGGGTGGGCCGCATAATCTTGGTAATTTGGTCCCTCTAATGGGTTCCGATGCCGGATTGAAAGATTTCCTTGCTTGGACTGATGAGAATTTTGATCCCTCTGCGACTTGGGATGATATCTCGTTTGTTCGAGAAAATTGGTCAGGTAAGATTATCGTAAAGGGACTGTTAGATCCTGAAGACGCCTCACAAGCCATCAAATGTGGCGTTGATGGAATAGTCGTATCGAATCACGGTGGTCGGCAATTAGATGGCGCTCCCTCTACTGCTAAGGCTCTGCCGGGTATAGCTGATAGAGTAGCGGGAACTGTACCCATTCTCGTTGACGGAGGTATTAGCTCTGGCACTGATATAATCCGTATGTTGGCTTTGGGTGCCGATGCGGTCTTAATTGGCAGAGCGTGGGTCTATGCTTTGGCTGCTGCAGGACACAGGGGCGTAAATCAAGTCTTACATCTGTTGAAAGAGGAACTGCGGATTGCAATGGCTCTGACCGGCCATACCAAACCAAGTATGATTGACCGAAATACATTAATTGATAAGCATTAGTTCTTTTTATGGACGGATAGAGGGTTTTTTGCCCCGTGATAGTGGAAAAAGTTTTGAGAAATATCAGTTAGATGACAAATAGTAGACTTGCAATAGAAAATGCAAATGTAAGAGTTGCGGCCATTCAGATGGTTAGCACATCAGATTTACATGCCAACTTGGTTTCGGCACGCAAGTTGTTAAATCAAGCCAAGCGGGAGTCTGTTGAATTAGCTGTTTTGCCAGAAAATTTTCTAACTTATGGCACCAGACCGTTGTTAGGTAAATCCCAAGAGGTTGAGTTTTTGGAAATCTTTTCACGGATGGCAAAAGAAATCGGTATGTGGATCGTTGCTGGGAGCTTCCCTTTAAGGCATTCAATTGAGGGATATGATCGCCAATCCGGGGACGTTGACAAACCCTACGCAACTTCAGTGGTTTTTCACCCTCAAGGACATGTTTATGAATACTATGACAAAATACATCTTTTTGATGTAGATGTTTCCGATACTAATCGACGTTATCGAGAGTCCGATGATTTTAGCCGAGGAACCAGGTCGGTGGTTTTTGAAAGTCCTTGGGGTCGAATAGGTTTGGCCATATGCTATGATCTTCGTTTTCCGGAGTTATTTCTCGATTTTGCGAAAAAAGGCGTGAGAATAATATTGCTCCCATCCGCGTTCACAGAGGCGACGGGGAGGGATCATTGGGAAATCTTACTGCGTGCTAGGGCTATAGAGTGCCAGTGTTTTATAGTGGCGCCAAATCAGGGCGGTCGACACACTGAAAAGTTGAGTACATGGGGACAATCGATGGTTGTTGATCCGTGGGGCAATATTATCTCTAGCCTTGATAAAGGCGAGGGAGCAGTGGTTGCCAATTTGGATCTCTCGATGATCAAAAAGATTTCTGATCGCATGCCTATCTCATCACACAGGCGAATGGATGTCTACAGCGACAAGAATTAATTTTTTTCGTCGTTGAGGCGGCCTAAACCCGATGACATAACCTTGAATTATCTCATCTAGAACTCAGTCCAGTTACTCACTCGGATTGGAAACCTTTTAACTCATGGGTACGCATGGCTCTTGAGTATCGGCCCTGAGCAAGTTGCGTTAGAATCTTTCGACAAAAAATATTCCGGTTTATATTGAACAGATTAGTTGCCAAAATTAAAGCATGTAAATGGGATGAGCATAGCTCTGACCTGACCATTATTCGCAGACAGGTGTTTGTGGAGGAGCAAGATGTAGATGAAAGAGATGAATGGGATCCATTAGATCCAGATCACTATCATTTCATGGCTCTTATAGACTCTGATGTGATCGGGTGTGGGCGACTCTCCCGCAACGGGCAGATCGGTCGCATGGCCGTTTTGGCAAAATATCGCAATCAGGGCATCGGTGGAAGGTTATTACGGTTTATGATTCGGTTCGCGAGTGATAATCATGTAAATCATGTCTTTCTGCATGCTCAAACACATGCAATACCCTTTTACTCCCAGTTTGGTTTTGAGGTTGAGGGCGATGTTTTTCATGAGGCGGGGATACCTCATCAGTTTATGAAATTAGTATCCTAGAACAAAACAATCTATGTCTTGGTCAGAATACGAAGAAGACCAGCATTGTAAAATTAATCAAATTAGGTTCTATGAATGAGTAAACTTCCAACATTTCATCTTGAAGACTACCTATCTGCTCGCGAATTTAGTGCCCCCTTCATGCTTGGCGGCTCCGATTCAGAAACACACTCACTTGGCGAAATACTAGATCTGGCAGATCCTGAAAGCAAAGAAATTTGGGATAAACTTTCTTTGCATTACACTGAACCTTACGGTATGCCTGTGCTACTTGAAGAGATAGCAAGCTTGTATGGAGATGCGATTACTGGTTCAAATATTTTGAGTTTCGCAGGAGCTGAGGAAGGGATTTATTGCCTTTGCCATGCGCTGCTGGACCCATCTGATCATGCAATCGCTGTTACTCCCTGTTATCAATCGCTGGAGTCTGTCCCGTCTTCCTTATGTGAGGTGACCAAGGTTGGACTTGATGAAACAGAAAGTTGGGAGCTAAATATTGATAGGGTTATAAAGGAGATACAGCCAAGGACCAAATTACTTTTAATTAACTATCCGCACAATCCCACAGGAGCAATTTTAACAAAGGCTCAGCAGGGGCAGCTTATAGAGATAGCTAGGACTAATGATTTGTGGATTTTTTCTGATGAAGTATATCGGTATCTCGAGTTTGAACCTTCAGATCGATTGCCAACTATGGCAAGTATTTATGAGAAAGGCATCAGTCTTGGAGTGATGTCAAAATCCTTTGGATTGCCAGGATTGCGTGTGGGTTGGATTGCAGCTCAGAATCAACATCTATTAGCAGAGATGTCTAACGTTAAACACTATCTTTCCATATGCAACAGTGCACCTTCGGAAGTTTTGTCGCTCATTGCGCTTCGAGGCCAAGATAAGATTTTGGCCCGTAATCTGGATATAATCCAGTCAAATATTGCATTATTGGATAGCTTCTTTTTAGACTACTTTGATTTCTTCGAGTGGACGAGACCGAAGGGTGGTTGTATTGGATTCTCGAAGATTAAAGGTCAGTGGAGCTCAGACGTTTTTGCAGAAAAGCTGTTGAGTGCCAAAGGAGTTTTAGTTGTTCCAGATAGCGTGTTTGACTTCAATGGAAACTATTTCAGGGTTGGATTTGGTAGAAAAAATATGCCGCAGGCGCTGCGACTGGTAAGAGATTTTATTGAAGAAGAGATGAAGTTTAAGTGGTGAGTCGTAAATTGTCATGGAAAGGTGGCAGAGTGCTGTCAATCCATGTCATCTGCTTCGGTCTTGAACTTTCTGAGATTCTATAAATACTCCAGAACTATAGTGAGAGCTTGCTTTTAGGGGAGTTTAGAAAATGGAAAGACTAATGTCTGATTTAAGTGATTGGTTATCTCTGGTAGATGAAGAGATCGTTGAACCAGAGCGGCCGATAATAGATCCGCACCACCATCTTTGGAGAAATCATCGCTCGCTCAATCGGAGTATTGACTATGACCTCAATGATTTATGGGCGGATACCGAATCTGGACATAATATAATTGCAACTGTTTTTGTGGAATGCGGGGCCGATTACCGTTCAAGTGGGCCTGAGTCACTTCGGCCAGTTGGTGAGACCGATTATGTGAAATCTGCCGCGGATTTGTCGATTCTCGGTGCGTCGGAGGGCAGGCCACCCATAAAAGGGATTGTCAGTCACGTAGACCTAAGACTCGGAGCTGCAGTCGAAGAAGTGATATCGGCACAAATCGATGCAGGTGAGGGTCTTCTTAAAGGTGTTCGCCATGCGACAGCATACTACCCCGATCCACCGGCTGTGGATCGTTATGCGGGAAGGATTGAGCACCTAATGATGTTAAAAGAATTCCGAGAGGGATTTGCTCGGCTTGCACCCGCTGGGCTCTCTTATGATGCCTGGCTATTGCACCCTCAGATTAGAGAACTGACGGACTTAGCGGAGGCGTTTCCCGAAACAATCATCATCTTTGATCATTTTGGAGGCCCTTTAGGAATTGGTCCTTATCAAGGTAAACAGCGCGATATTTTCCCTCAATGGCAGCGCGATGTTCAGCAGCTCTCTAAATGCGCTAATGTCGTTGCCAAGCTAGGCGGGCTTGCAATGCCAATAAACGGCTGGGGTTGGGATGAACGTGAAATGCCCGCGTCGTCAGATGAACTTGTGGCTGCGCATCAAGATTATTACCTGCACACCATCGATTGCTTTGGACCAGAACGATGTATGTTTGAAAGTAATTTTCCTGTTGATAAACTTTCGGTTTCTTATAGAGTTCTTTGGAATGCGCTAAAGAAGATTGGTAGTCAGTTTAATGAAACGGAAAAAGACCTGATGTTCCGCGGGACTGCTCAGCGTGTATATCGATTGGAAATCTAGACTGCATATCTTTTTGCCATCGTTTAGCGTTATGGAAATTTTTTTAGTCTGCCGTCATCGCAAGTCAATCCGCAAAGAGATAGAGCCTACCTCTTCGATTTCACCTTGTATTAGGTCTCCTGGCAGCACTGCTCCTACGCCGCTGGGTGTGCCAGAATAAATTAGATCTCCCGGTGAAAGATGATAGAACTTGGAGAGGTCGGACACTATCTCTGGGACAGACCACATCAGCTGATTAATGTTTGAGTCTTGTCTAATCTGATCGTTAACCGACAACCAAATCCTTCCTTTGGAGGGATGACCAGTCATATTTGCCGGTCTGATAGACCCGATTACGGCACCGTTGTCGATGTCTTTGCTAATGCACCAAGGGTATCCTCTTTCTCGGAGCGAAATCTGCAGGTCGCGCCGAGTCATGTCCAACCCACAAGCGTATCCAAATATATGAGAAAGAGCTCTATCAGGTAAAATTTTTGATCCGCCATAGCCAATGGCAATTACGAGTTCCATTTCATGATGAAAATTATCGGTAGCCTCTGGGTAGCAGATTCTGCTCCCTGAGGCTATTACAGCCGAAGGTGATTTTGTAAAATAGAATGGTTTATCACAATTTGGATGAAATCCCATTTCTATGGCATGCTCAGCATAGTTGCGCCCGACGCAAAATACACGATTTACGGCGAATCGCTTTTTGGTTTCTAAAACTTTAACCGATACTCTTTCGGGTGGAGCAAATACATAGTCATTCATTAGCGAGTCTCTTTGATATTATAAAAGATTGTAGCAATTTCTGGCGAAATTTGATGAATCAATGAGTTTCAAAAACTAATATTACTCGACGTCAGTTTTGAATATGATAGCCACTAATCTTTGCTGAGGGCAAGAAAGCTAATTTCGGCTCAATACAAGATTGAGCTCGCTAATTTTAATTCATTTCCTCCACCATACTTAAATCGTTCTTCGCTGCATATGGGGGATATGTCTAAAGAGATTCTTCAATTGCTTATAATATTGATGAATTGAGCAGTTTGAGCATTCCAACTGGCTTGGGTCTATCAGTCATTACCTCGAAAACCTTTTCTAACATACTTGATGTCCCGATAAAGCTTTTCAAAATCGTTTGAAAAGCTGAAATTATGCTTTTTGCCAAAGATAGTAGTCACTTGGGCTAAGGTTGGATTTCATTTTTGGGTCTAATAGATTTCTCGAATACCGGCACTCAAATGCTTAAGAAAGATTCTAGAGCATGAGAAAAAATAGCCGTTCTTGTCGAGTAAAACCGAGTTTGCAACTGCAATTCTTGCAATCTAATAAAAAATCATCTGCCTGAAAGAAGCAAACAGCAATGTGATTTTGATAGATTGACTTTTCAACAGGTTACTGAGAGACTTCTGGTGATGGCTCAGTCTGACTCAAGAAAATAGCTATTGATAACAATAGTATTAAAGCAACCAAACAGATCTTTGCGGGTGCTGCATAGGTCCCAAAAAAATCGCAGCCAAGACTGAATATCGCCGGCCCAATTGCACTGGCGAAAACATTCATAGAAGAGCTAAGGCCACTAATTTCACCTAAATGCGCAGTTCCGAAAAATCTTACAAAAGTTAGGTTGCCCAATAAGCTCCAAAGTCCAGTGCTAACTCCAAAACCAGCAATCAGAATCCAGTAGCCCCAGTTTCGGTCCAGATTAATGAAACCAATGGCGCCGAGGCACATTGCTGTCAACATTATTATCAAGAAAGTTTTTAGGAAAATCCTGTCCGATATATAGCTGGCAATGAAATTTGTAGAGGTAGCAAAAATAGCCGCGGGGAAAAAGTATCCATAGGCTTCCGATGCACCTCTGCCTGCTTCATTAAAGATTGAGACTATATGAAATACTAATGCTGTCCCAAAAAGAGCGCTCATGCTTAGGCTAAATGAGTAAATCCAGAAAACAGGACTATGTTTAGCTTCTTTTAGAGTCTTATTAACACCATAGACAAATCGTTCCTCGAGGTCAGTAGAATCAATACCATCCATTTTCAAGCCGCATGATTCAGGAGTATCTCGAACAAATAAAATCGACAACAAAAAGAAAAATATTCCCGCAACACCAGCCATAATCCAGAGTGTCTCTCTCCAGCCCATCATAGCTATGGAACTTCCGATCAGCATCGGTGCAATAGAGAAACCGAAAGTAACAAATAAATTCCTAATGCCAATCGCTAAACCTCTTTGTTTATCGAACCATAAGAGGAGAACATTTCGTGAGCAGTTGGTTAGAACGCCTTGGCCAAACAATCTTGTGCCGAAGTATCCAAGTGTAATTAATCCAAAGCTGACGAGAGAAGATGTCCCCAAAATCGAGTCTATTTTGTCTATAACACTTATAAAGATAATAGACACAGACAGTAAGACGGAGGTAATGGGAATCATTGCTCGTGCGCCCCATAGATCAAAATACCTGCCAGCAGTCGAGAGAAGGAATGATGCGCCGACGGTGCCAATCAAGTAAGCTAAAGAGATCTCGGTTCTTTGTAAACTCAAGGCTTCCATAAAATGGTCTGTAAAAACGGCTAGGCCCATTGTTTGCCCCGGAATACTGCAAAGAATTCCGAGTGTGCTTACACCGAGCACCACCCAGCCGTAGTAGAAAGGGAATCTATTCGGGTGGAATGGCCAGCGTGGAGAAATCACTAATTTTCCTTGAACAATAAAGTCCGCCTAACCGCCTTTAAATCTAAGGTCTGGGTTTTTTTTGTAGTTATTATTTTTAGGCAGTTATGTTTTTGTAGCAGATAAAAGAACTCTTTAATCAAGCGCGCCTGCCTACAGATGAGAGGAATTGCGAGTGTGATCAGTAATACTAAGGCAAGCCATCTATTTTAAAAATTCTATTACATTATATGCTTTCTCTATGATCTCTGAAACGGAATTACTCAAGAGAAAAGGTGTTATCACCCATTATAATAGAGGCTCTTTACATTTTTATTTTTCCTCCTTAATAGTGGCCCCTAAAGCTACAAAAACGAAAGTATCAGTAGTTTGTTAGAAATCCGCACAAGCCCTCGTCGAAGACCCAGGCGGGGGCTTTTTTAATGCCAAAAAAAGGGGCCCTACTGGACCCCTTCCGTTTAAATACTCGCCAGGTAATCTAGCAAAGATCTAACACCTCAACGAGTGCCAAACCAGCGCAAATTAACCCAGCGAATAATATAGGTACTATAAAAACTAGAAAACCTCCTTATATCACCTGTTTAGCTCCGGTATACGTGGCGGGAGGCAATTAAGTTTTGAAAGAGTATTATCCATATTATGGAGAGGGCAGGGGGGTTGTAAGGA
>NZXB01000100.1 GCA_002701765.1 Porticoccaceae bacterium | reverse complement strand
TATATGTTGGGAATAACTGTCATCTCTGCAACGATGCTGAGCAACTGCTTAAGCCGCTATTAAAGAGGAACGAGTTGCGTCTTAAAAAGATTAACATTGGTAATGACCCCAGTTTGCAAGGCACCTTTGGCCTTCGTATTCCGGTTCTGATATTGCCATCTGGAGAAGAACATAATTGGCCATTCAACTGGTCGAAAATAGAGGCCATACTCGATGAATTTCAATGATGATTTTGCGCCACATATCGGTCAATCGCGTTAGAAAAGTTAATTTGGTTAGACTGTGAAAATGATGCCCCTCCACTTGAATGCATTCCGCTTGCACGCATGGTTGACATAAAATCTCTAATATTTAGTCTCTCTCGCACATTCTCAGCCGTGTAGAGCTCTCCTCGAGGATCGAGCGCACTTGCACCTTTTGCGATCGCCTCAGCTGCCAAAGGAATATCAGCGGTAATGATCAAATCACTTGGTGAAATTCTTTCTAAGATATAATCATCAGCTTTGTCGATACCCGGGCCTACTTCTATGGTTTTTATGTTAGCTAATCGAGGAGTGGTTATTGGCCTATTCGCGACAAATACAACAGATATTCCAGTGCGATTTGCAAGACGAAAAAGGATTTTTTTAATTGGTTTTGGGCACGCATCTGCGTCGACATAGATCTTCATTAAGTATCTTCTCTAGATGGTTGTGATAATTTGGCTAGTCCTTAAACTCAGGCATTATCCCACTTAAATCAAGCCTTTTCATATTGATAGCTTGTAAGTCTTCGGAGACCGAGTAAAATTTCCAGTTTGGAGCGGTTAGTAGCTATTATGTGCGGTCTCTTTGCCTAGCGCTAGCGTCCGAAATCAATTTGAAAGGATTTAAGCATGATTACAGTAACACTTCCTGATAACTCGCGGCGCACGTTTGCAAGCTCTATCTCTGTGAAAAATGTTGCCAAAGATATAGGAACAGGTCTGGCGAAGGCGACGATCGCTGGACTCGTGGATGGCAGGCAAGTGGACGCTGATTTCATAATCCACAGCGATGCCCGATTAACTATTTTGACCGATCGTTCTCCTGAAGGTTTATTTATCATCCGACACTCTACAGCTCATCTGATGGCTATGGCGGTAAAGCAATTATTTCCATCAGCGCAAGTTACCATCGGCCCGGTTATAGCGGATGGATTTTACTATGATTTTGCATTTGAGCGACCTTTTACGCCGGAAGACTTGGAGGCGATAGAGGAGTGCATGGGCGAGTTAGCTAAGCAAGATCATGTTATAACGAGGGAAGAGTGGGATCGCGATGAAGCTAGGGATTTCTTCAACAGTATAGGAGAAGATTACAAGGCAGAAATCATCCAAAGTATTCCCGCTAACGAAACGATCAGCCTATACCGGCAGGGTGAATTTGTCGATCTTTGCCGTGGACCCCACGTGCCTGCGACTGGGAAGTTGGGGGTTTTTAAGTTAACGAAGGTAGCTGGTGCATATTGGCGTGGGGACCACAACAATGAAATGCTTCAGCGCATCTATGGGACAGCTTGGGCTAATAAAAAAGATCTAAAAGCCTACCTTCATCGCATTGAAGAAGCTGAGAAGCGCGACCACCGAAAGCTAAATAAGAAGCTTGACCTATTTCATTTTAGCGATGATGCACCCGGATCAGTTTTTTGGCATCCAAAGGGCTGGACACTGTTTTTGCAGCTTCTTGACTATATGCGCAGACGCCAGGAAGATGCTGGCTATGTCGAGGTAAATACGCCAGATGTTATGGATCGTAGTCTCTGGGAAACTTCGGGCCATTGGTTTAACTACCGAGAAAACATGTTCTTGACTCAGACAGAGGATGAACGCATTTTTGCACTCAAGCCAATGAATTGTCCGGGTTCGGTGTCTATGTTCTCGCAAGGTTTGAAGAGCTACCGTGATTTACCCATTCGGATGGCCGAATTTGGAAAAGTTCATCGTTATGAGCCCTCAGGTTCGCTGCATGGGTTGATGCGTGTTCGACACTTCACGCAAGATGACGCGCACATTTATTGTACCGAAGAACAGATGGAACAGGAATGCATAGATGTTATTGATCTAGTTTTGGATATTTACAAAGATTTTGGTTTTGAGGATGTAGTGATTAAACTTTCAACACGGCCAGAGAAGCGCATAGGCACTGATGAAGTTTGGGATAAACTTGAAAATGCACTCAGTAATGCGTTAGGGGTTATGGGGTTGGATTATGTGCTGTATCCGGGTGAGGGCGCATTTTATGGTCCCAAATTGGAATTCGTTCTTAGAGATGCCATTGGGCGTGACTGGCAATGTGGTACCTTACAAGTCGACATGAATTTGCCTGAACGCTTTGATATTACCTATGTTGATGACACCGGTGGTCGAGAGAAGCGCCCGGTGATGTTGCACCGTGCACTTTTTGGTTCGCTGGAGAGATTCATAGGTATATTGATAGAGCATTATGAAGGTGCTTTTCCCATCTGGCTGTCACCCGATCAAGCTGTTGTAGCAAATATTACAGGAGAGCAGATAGAATATTGCAAAGAAATTACAAAATCATTGCGTAATAAGGGCTTTAGAGTCACTTCGGACTTGAGAAACGAGAAGATCGGCTTTAAAATCCGCGAGCACTCTATGAGTAGGGTTCCTTTCATTCTTGTGGTCGGTGAGAGAGAGAAGGATAGTAGGACAGTTTCTGTGCGTTCTCGCGACGGAACAGACTTGGGTAAAAAGACACTAGATGAGGTCTTGTATATTCTGGAAGAGGGTATTAAGCAGCTTGGTCGACTAGATAGTTCAGCGGAGTAGGAGTTATTAAAAAAGATAGCAAGCGTTTGCGGCTAAACGAAGACATTGAAGCTTCAACAGTGAGACTTGTCAGTGATGATGGAACTCAAGTTGGTATAGTTGGTCTGCAGCAGGCCTTGGATTTGGCGAGAGAGAAAACAATGGACCTGGTTGAAATATCACCAGATGCCGAACCACCAGTTTGTAAGATCATGGACTATGGTAAGCATGTCTTTGATTTAAAGAAAAAAACTGCAATGCAAAAGAAAAAGCAGAAGCAGACCCAAGTTAAAGAAATGAAATTTCGCCCAGGGACTGACGAAGGGGACTATCAGATAAAACTTAGGAACGTTACCCGTTTTCTCGAAAATGGTGACAAAGCCAAGATCACGCTTCGCTTCAGAGGAAGGGAAATGGCGCATCAAGACCTCGGGATTGCGATGGTCAAACGGATAGAGCATGATCTGGAGAACATAGCCCAAGTCGAGCAATATCCAAAGTTAGAAGGTCGTCAGATGACTATGGTATTTGCTCCCAAAAGTAAAAAAGGGTGAGGGGCAAACCTACTTTTTAGTCATTGTTTGTGTATACATTAGTGAATTTCCAATATTGGAGTATTGAAATGCCAAAGGTAAAGTCCCATAGTGGGGCCGCTAAACGGTTCAAGAAGTCTGCTGCTGGATACAAGCATAAACGTCAGCACAAGAGCCATATCCTAACTAAAATGTCGACTAAACGTAAAAGAAAATTAAGAGGTACACGAATTCTTGGAGCTTCAGATTCTCCGCGGGTAGATCGCATGTTGAGAAGTTGTTAACCAATATAATCTTGGAATAGTAGGAGAGAACTATGCCTCGTGTGAAACGCGGTGTTGAAGCTAATCGAAAACACAAAAAGATATTAAAGCAAGCCAAGGGATACTATGGTGCGCGAAGCAGAGTCTTTAGAGTAGCTGTTCAGGCTGTTACCAAGGCTGGGCAGTATGCTTATCGTGATCGTCGAGTTAAAAAACGGACATTTAGGCGACTGTGGATCACTAGAATCAACGCCCAATCGCGAGTTGAGGGGTTGTCATACAGCAAGCTTATGAATGGTCTTCAAAAGGCTGGCGTAGAATTAGATCGACGCGTGCTCGCCGATCTGGCTGTGCATGATAAAGAAGCCTTTCATGTGGTGGTAGAGCAAGCAAAAAACGCTTTGGCTTAAAGCGGGTTATCTCAGTCTAAGGGGTAGCCTGGTGGCGCCTGAACTCAGGAGAACAGGCTATCTGCTTTTTCCAATTAGTCATAATCTTTAAAGTCATACTCCTCAACTAAGTTATTCTTCATGACTCAGATTAATAAAATTTTTATAGAAGCCGAGACTGCAATTCAAGAAACAACCCAGTTGCCTGCTTTGGAGGAGTTACGTGTAAAATATTTGGGTAAAAAAGGACTTGTGACAGGGCTACTTAAGGCCCTTGGTGAGGCGCCGTTAACTGAACGGCCACGACTTGGTGCCCAGATCAATAAACTTAAACAATCTATTGTCGTTTTGTTAGACCTGCAAAAGCAAAAATTAGAAAAAGTAGAGATTGACTCAAAATTACTTAAGGAGAAGATAGATGTAACCCTACCTGGTCGTCACGTGGACAATGGTGGCACTCACCCTATCACAAGGACTTTGGAAAGAATAGAGTCATTTTTCAGTAGCATTGGTTTCTCAGTGGAAACAGGTCCAGAAATCGAAGACGACTATCACAATTTTGAGGCGCTCAATATGCCCTCTCATCATCCAGCTAGGGCGATGCACGATACTTTCTATATCGACAAATCAACCGTCTTACGGACACACACATCGCCAGTTCAGATTCGAACCATGGAAAGTAAAATTCCTCCCATCCGAATGATTTGTCCTGGGAGAGTATATCGTCGCGACTCGGATCTCACTCATACGCCTATGTTTCATCAAGTAGAGGGTCTAGTAGTCGATGAAACGGCCAATTTCTCTCACTTGAAAGGCTTGCTCGATCAATTTTTAAAGGCTTTCTTTGAGATGGATTTGCCGATCCGCTTCCGTCCGTCTTATTTTCCTTTTACCGAACCCTCAGCAGAAGTTGATATGCAGTGTAATGCCTGTCTCGGGGCAGGCTGTCGCATATGCAGTATGACTGGTTGGCTTGAAGTTCTGGGTGGTGGAATGGTGCATCCCAATGTCTTTAAGCATTGTAATATTAATCACAATATTTATGCTGGTTTCGCCTTTGGTATGGGCGTTGAGCGTCTGGCGATGTTGCGTTACGGAGTCAGCGACTTGAGATTATTTTTTGAAAATGACTTGCGGTTTTTAGAACAATTCTAAAGGGAAGCGTTTATGAAGATCAGTGAGCTTTGGTTGCGAGAAATTGTTAGCCCTGATATTGATACCGAATCACTGACGGCGCAACTCACTATGGCTGGACTTGAAGTGGATTCGGTAAAGTCAGTGGGGAAAATTGCTGGAGCAGTTGTGGTGGGTAAGATTCTCGCACTTCGGAATCATCCTGCTTCGAACAAACTCAGCATATGCGATGTGCAAGGTCTTAATGGAGAAATATCTGAAGTAGTTTGTGGTGCGGCCAATTTGAGCATTGGGATGAAGATACCATTTGCCCAAACGGGGTCGATACTCCCTGAAAATATAAAAATAGAACGAAGTTCCATTAGAGGCATAGAGTCGCATGGAATGCTATGTGCTCAGACAGAATTGCAGTTGGGAGATGATAACTCTGGGTTGTGGGAATTACCCGAGGACGCACAGGTTGGAATGCTACTTGCGGACTACCTTGATTTAAACGACAAAATCCTTGAGATTGATCTTACTCCAAATAGGGGAGACTGTCTAAGTATTACCGGCCTTGCTCGCGAGGTTGGTGTACTTAATAAATCGTATGTCAAAGAGATAGATTGCCAGCCGGTTGAGCCAACGATTGAGGATAAGTTCCAAGTAGTTATAGAAAGTGACGCATGCGGCCGATATGTGGGGCGAGTGATTCGAGGGATAGACTCGTCTCGGAAAACGCCAATCTGGATGCAGGAAAAGCTTCGTCGATCTGGACTGAGATGTTTGAGCCCGATCGTAGATGTTACCAACTATGTAATGTTAGAGCTAGGCCAACCCATGCATGCGTTTGACCGCTCCAAATTGACTGATGGAATAGTTGTTCGTATGGGTGAAAATGAGACACTATGCTTGCTTGATGACACAGAGATTTTATTAGATGAAACAACACTGGTAATTGCTGATGAACATACACCTCTGGCGATTGCGGGTATAATGGGAGGCAAAGATTCTGCCGTATCAGAAACTACAGACGAGATAGTGCTTGAAGCCGCATGGTTTAACCCGATACCAATTGGGTCAAAAGCTCGTTTTTTTGGCAAGCACACTGAATCGTCTCATCGATTTGAGCGAGGCGTTGATTCAGCCCTTCAAGTCGCAGCGATGGAGCGAGCCACTGCTCTAGTGATAAGCATTTGTGGCGGACAGGCGGGCCCAGTTGTTCTCCAAGAGTCTTCTCAGAATTTACCGAGACTACCGAAAATTAAGTTGCAGCACGCGAATGTCAGCAAACTATTGGGGGTAGAAATCGATTTCCCGATTATAGAGGACATATTAATTCGATTGGGAGTTAATCAGTTATCGAAAGATAAACTCATTAGTGTTTGGGAGCCTCCATCATGGCGGACTGATCTGAAATTAGAGCAGGATTTGATAGAAGAAATAGCACGAATATTTGGTTATAACAATATCCCAGCTTCTGCATCAACTGCAGCATTAGTGATTGAATCAGGTACAGAAACTCTTAATAGCGTTTCTAAATTGGCTAATTGTTTAATCACCCGTGGCTATAGAGATGTCATAACTTATAGTTTCGTTGACTCCAAACTGCAAAAGTTGCTTGAGCCAGAGCGCGTGGGGGTTTCCCTGAGCAATCCCCTTTCCAAGGATATGTCAGTGATGCGGACTAACCTTTGGCCCGGTTTAGTGCGCACAGCCCAATACAATATAAACAGACAGCGGTCTCGAATAAGGATATTTGAGACTGGCCAGTGCTTTTTTGAGGTATCCGAGCAAATCTCAACATATGAAGCGATGGCGGGGTTAGTTTGCGGCGAGCGTAACCCTATGGAGTGGGCAGCAAATAGAGGTGTGAGTGATTTTTTCGACATTAAGGGAGACGTTGAATCATTAATAATGCTTACCAGAATGTTTGAACAATTTGATTTTGTGCCTTTGTCTCATGGAGCCCTGCATCCGGGTCAAGCTGCCTCGATTCTGTTCGATGGATCTGAAATTGGGTGCGTAGGTCAGCTCCATCCGCAACTGCAAAACGAATTAAACTTGGGCATCCCGATATTTCTTTTCCATATTGATCTTGACTGCATTCGTGATTATCGTTTGCCAGCACACAAAGAACTCAGTAAATACCCAGAGATACGCCGAGACCTTGCTTTGGTAGTTAAATCAGAGATTAAAGCCGGTGATATTGTAAATTGTGCCCGTCAATCGGGTGCAGAAAACTTAACTAATGCTACTATTTTTGATGTTTTTGACGGGTTAGAAAGCGCCCAGAATATGAAAAGTTTGGGGATCACTCTAACATTTCAGAATCTGGATCGCACCTTGAGCGACAATGAAATTGACCTCGCCCTCGAGCGAGTCATGGAAATTTTGCATCTGCGCTTTGGAGCGAGACTTCGTTCTTAGCTTGAAATAATTTAAAGGCTGGTGTGACACTCATGCAATCGTCAATATTGCGAGCCTAATATTTGCTTTTAAATGCCTTCCTAGTGTAATTGAAAACTCGAAAACTTTGGTGTTTACAAGCACTAAAAATTGATTATGCACTTGACGTTTTGTAAAAGTTCGCGCAAGCTATTCGTCAAGAAAATCTGCTTTGGATTGTTTGACTGACGCGAGCGTTGAGATCTGCAGGTAGGTAAGTCGTCTGAAGCTGACATCGCTCAACATGGAGAGAAATTAAGCGTTATGGGTGCACTAACTAAAGCTGAAATGGCTGAAATGCTCTTTGAAGATCTAGGTCTAAATAAAAGAGAAGCTAAAGAAATAGTGGAAAAATTTTATGGGGAGATTGGTTCGGCCCTAGAGAGTGGTGACAATGTTAAGCTCTCTGGATTTGGAAATTTCGAACTAAGAGACAAAAACAGCAGGCCAGGACGAAACCCCAAGACTGGCGAAGAAATTCCAATTGCAGCAAGACGAGTAGTCACGTTTAAACCAGGTCAAAAGTTGAGATCTAGGGTAGAGAACTATGCTGGAACCCAGTAATAATAATGTCCTGCCAGTCATACCTGGGAAGCGATACTTTACTATTGGAGAAGTAAGCGATCTCTGCGGTGTTAAGCCGCACGTACTTCGATATTGGGAGCAAGAATTTCCAGGTTTAAATCCGGTTAAGCGTCGCGGTAATCGAAGGTACTACAAGCGGCAGGATGTTGTGCTGATTCGTCAGATAAGGTCGCTTTTATACGAGCAAGGTTTCACCATTGGTGGTGCGCGTCAACGCCTAGAAGGTGAAGGCTCCAAACAAGAAGCAACGCCTTACAAGCAATTGGTAGACCAGACAATAATCGAGCTCGAGGAGCTTCTCGAAGGGCTTAAGTCAAAAGTTTGAGTTGACCAACCAAGCCCACTTATGAAGATGCTGCGATAGCGTGGATAACATGCCTCGGGCAATTAACCATTAAAAGGTATCATTGACTTTGAGTATGCTTATTAGCCTGCTCTATGGGGCGCTTGATCGGTTGTTGATATGATTTGGTTAACATTAGTACGCCCAGACCTAGAAGGAGGAGTGGTATAAATGGCTCGAGTGGCCAAAAAGGCAGCCAAAGGCTCAATTCGTCCGACCATTTTGGAGATAAGAGAATCTCTGAAACGGGTTTATACCAAAAGTGTCCCGTGGCAGATGCAGTAATAGCTAAACAAATAGAGAACAGACCGCAACACTTTTTCAGGACACTATTTTTAGTTGTAATTGATATATCAAAAAAGTCTTTATCTCGAGCTTTTCCCCACGCCACTATTCTTAAAGAAAAAGCCAGAAAACCAGTCCAATAAAATAGATAATCATGCCATTGTGGAGCCACGAACGTTTCGTTATATGGATAGTAGAATACATTCCACCAATATACNCTAAAAGCATATGCCCAGAGAAAATATAGACCGCCTNTATGGATCNCATTCCATTGGAGGTTACTGANNTGTTTTCTAACAAATCTGAAGGAGGTTAACATCATCGCTACTAAAAAAATATANCCAACAGTCCCCTCTANTTCGTCACGAAANTAGAANACTTCGCCGAAGTAATAATCACGGTGAAATGTCGATAATAGAAAAATAAAAACGGCTTGCCAGGCCATTGCAACTGCGAAAACAAGGCCAATATATTTACGATTTCGAACCCACCAGTTTGATACTTTTCCTGGAAAAATTNCTCTCAAAGATGATGCGGCCACTACAACATAAATAAATGGAANAGCCCAACGGACAGAGTAGCCAATTAGATAAGATATATCTTCTGGTGATGACAAGTCAGCNTTTAAAATCGCTGAGACNATGGCTATGCTTATNAGCGAGGAAAGCAGCCAGAAGAGGTTCCAAGTGTTTGAAACNGGATGTTTAAGAATATTATCTACCATTTTGTTCATCTNTCAGTAAATAAGACAATTGGTCACATGTCAACCTAGACACTAACAACTTTGCAAGTAGNCNGANCCTTGANCTATAGGGGAACAGCTTCATTNNTTGCCTCAATTTGACGANGATTATGTGTTTCGAAANGAAAAACTTTCGGTGGCTCTNGAAGGTTTAGTCGTTTGATCATGATAAGAGAAATATGCTAATGTTGTCGCCAAAATCGCGTCGGTGTTTTCGTCCTCCAAAGCAAGACTCGAGGTTAAATCTCATGAATTCGAAGTGGGTCGCCAAAATATTACCGTGGTTGAGGTGGGGTATTGCAACTGTTCCTTTCCTTTTTTCAATGTACACCCTATATTATTTAGGGAAGCACGAGGTTTGGATTCCTCAGACTCCTCACCGTGATAAGATAACTATTTTTGTGCTACTGATGGGAATGACTGGCTCTTTACTGTCAATTACGTTTTTTTCCAAATGTAAAAAAACGGGCTCAATCTAGATATTTTGAAAATTTTCGGGGCGTAGCGCAGCCTGGTAGCGCACCACACTGGGGGTGTGGTGGTCGGAGGTTCAAATCCTCTCGCCCCGACCATTCTTTATAGTCTGCACGGATCACAGACAATGGGGCGCGCCAATTCCCGGAAAGGAGATCGCTTTTTCTTCTACGGTAGCGCCCCTTGGATTCATCATGAGCAGGCTTGACAGTATGATCCGACGCCTCGAGGCACAAAAGACCTGTCTCGAGTCTGCCATAGGTCTCGTGGCAACCTTTCCAGGCCCGTACCTGGAATTGGGACTTGGAAACGGCCGAACCTTCGACCACCTCCGACAGACTGCACCAGATCGTGACATTTTCGTCTTCGAGCGCAAACCAGCTGCGCACCCCGACTGTACGCCAGATCCAGAATTTCTGATCGAAGGAGACTTTACGGAAACGCTCAGACCCGCCCTGGAGCTAATTAAGTCCAAGGCAGTCCTGGCACATTGTGATATTGGCACGGGCATAAAAGTAGCGGATGAGGAGTTGGCACACCAAATCTCACGAGATCTTGACGCCTTGCTGGCCGTTGGTGCCGTTATTCTCTCTGACCAGCCCTTTAAAAAGACAAATTGGGGGCCACTCTCATTGCCGAGAAACGTCGACTCGGGACGTTATTTTATGTACGCGAAGACCGCATGAGCATTGTGATAAACCTATGAACTCAAGTACCTCTATCTTCGATCTTCAGCGGCCGATGAAGTTCCATCTAGAGTTGACAGACAAATGTAATGCCGCCTGTCCTATGTGCGGCCGTACCCAGGAGGGGAACCGGTGCCTCCCTGACATGTCGAAGGTCAGGAATATCGAACTGGATCTTGAGCTCATCAAACGGAACTTCACTCCAGCCATTTGCGCAAAGATCAGCGAGATTGATCTTTGCGGGGGCCTTGGCGATCCCCCTGCTGCTCGTGAGTGTCTCGAGATCTGCGACTATTTCATCGGGTTTGATATCAAAATTATTCTTTCTTCGAACGGAGGGCTTCGCAGCGCTGACTGGTGGCGAGAACTCGGTGAACATTTTAACGGGACGGAGTCCGTTGTGGAGTTTCATATCGACGGGCTCGAGGACACAAATCACTTATACCGCGTAAATACCCGGTTCGAGAAAATTATGCGGAACGCCGAGGCCTACCTAGGCACCGGGGCGATAGCGGAATGGCATTTCATTCCCTTCGAGCATAACCAGCACCAGATTACTGAGGCATTGGAACGCAGTCGGAAGATGGGGTTCTCGAGCTTTAGAGTGATCGATACGATTCGGTTCGGCAAAGAGAATCGATTCTCTTATCAACTGCCCGACGGTACGCTACGTGACCTGCACCCTGCCGATCCGGCGTATACCGATATTGTAAGCCCCGGTGGCGAGACCTCTAGGGACGCGAGTCGCTCCCCCGTGGCAGGAGTCTTCGACTCCGTCCAGTGCAAATCTGAGCTTCAAAACCGACCTTATATCGTGGCAACGGGCGCAGTCTCCGCTTGTTGTTGGATTGAGGGCTCTGACGACGAACGGCGAATGTATTCAAGGGCCGGAGTCTCCCACGCAACAGAGCACAATATCCGAAACCGCCTCCTGGAAGAGATCCTGCTGGAAGAGCCTTACAGAACCATTTATCCTGAGGCCTGGGAGGCCGGCAGCAA
>NZXB01000099.1 GCA_002701765.1 Porticoccaceae bacterium | reverse complement strand
TCAACGGGTGCAAGTTTGACCAATTCTGCATTTATGTATTTCGGCTGGATAAACACTTTTTCCGTGGGTTGCTGCCAGTTAAACCAGAGCGCAGAGAACACAACCATATGGAGCATGGCACTAAAAACTATGCCCGCAAAATAAGTCAAAAAAGCATCCCCCCCTTATTCGCTCGGCGGTTCAGTCACCAGACCAACGCTAGGCGCGCCCGCATTCTGAAGCTCGCTCATAAGTTCTACTACCGAAGCATAAGCAACCTGTCCATCACCCCAAACCAATATCGGCGTGTCAGGAGATTGCCGTAAAACTTTTCCAACCCGAGATTTGATTTTGGTCAAAGTTTCGATTGTGTTGGTTCCTTTCTCATCAATCCAAAAAGTACCATCAGCCTTTATAGAGATAATAAATGGTTCATTATCATTATTTTCCATCGGGACCGAGTTGGCCTTTGGGAGCTCAACTTTCACTCCTTGCATTAGCAAGGGAGCAGTAATCATAAACACTACGAGTAGAACAAGTGTCACATCGATATACGGTACTACGTTGATTTCTGCTAATGGTCTATTTTTAGTTTTTTTTTGTTTCAAGCACTGCCCTCATGAAAGCATATTTTAAGTTAACGAACATGAAATTGACGATAAAGAATGCTCGAGAATTCATCCGCAAAAGTTTCATAGCTACTGAATATCCTATCTGCCAATGCCGAATACCTATTATAAGCAATGACTGCAGGGATAGCCGCGAAGAGACCCATCGCCGTAGCAATCAGCGCCTCCGAGATACCTGGAGCTACCGTAGCCAAGGTTGCCTGTTGAACCATAGCCAAACCGCGGAATGAATTCATGATTCCCCATACCGTTCCAAATAGACCAATGTAGGGACTAACCGATGCAACACTTGCGAGAAATGTTAGGTGAGTTCTCAAGTTTTCTTCTTCCCTTGAAAGAGCAATGCGCATGGCCCTATCTGTGTTTTCCATAATTGCATCCGGATCTGGTTTTTCTAATCTGGCTAACCTATTGAACTCGCTAAAACCGGCACAAAAAACATTCTCTACACCAGTTCGATATGAACCCCCCTCATGATTTTCGGTGATCTCTAAGTACAAATGATTTAAATCAATTCCTGACCAAAAAGTTTCCTCAAACTGNCTAAAGTTTCTTCCGGCANCCTGNAGNTAGAGTCCTCTTTGAACGATCATGACCCATGAAAGCACAGAAGCCAAAAATAGNATGCCCATCACCACCTGCACTANGGCGCTGGCATTTANAACNAGTGATAGNATTGANAAACTTTCTTGCGACACTACTCAGACTCCATCAACAATTAATATTACATTTTAAAANTTCAAAAANTTTGTCGGGTATTTTTGTTAATCTTTTAGTCTTTTCNTCAACACAAACCGACTTGACAGATCCTATCACTAATGCTTCATCAGAACGGTGTATTTCTTGACTCATTTCGAAAGCAAACTTAGAAACACCNTGCAATACNACTGAAATACTTATCTCGTCATCCAAAANNGCGGGCTTTAAATATCGAACNGATACNTCTCTAACAACAAATTGAAAGCCGTCAAATAGAGCCGGTTTAAGGNAACCTAAANGCCGGAAAAATTCGGTGCGCGCGCGCTCCATAAANCTAAGATAGTTTGCGTAATAAACTATTCCACCGGCGTCAGTATCCTCAATATATATTCGGGCNTNCATATGAAAATCATTCATCCAGCATGTCTCTCTGTTGGTCTAAATGTTTTGGCNTTTTCAATCCAAATTGNTCGTAAGCCATCCGTGTGGCCATCCGGCCTCGCGAAGTTCTCATCANGTAACCTTGTTGGATCAAATAGGGTTCTAGGATATCCTCNATTGTTCCTCTCTCTTCACTCAGAGCTGCNGCAAGGCTATCCACTCCAACTGGACCTCCATCAAACTTTTCCATCAAAGTGAGCAGCAAACGTCTATCAAGGTGATCAAAGCCATTATGGTCAATCTTCAACATATTCAGTGCAGCATCGGCTAAATTAGCCGTTACGACACCATCGCTCTTGACCTCGACATAATCACGTACTCTTCTTAAAAGGCGATTTGCAATACGNGGGGTGCCTCGAGAACGGCGAGCAATCTCTGTCGCACCAGCCTTTTCAATCGNAACTTTTAAGATTCTGCCGGCTCTCATTACAATGGATGCCAACTCATCTATGGAATAAAACTCTAACCGTTGAACGATGCCAAATCTATCGCGCAACGGCGATGTCAAGAGACCCGCNCTNGTGGTGGCACCAACCATAGTGAAAGGAGGGAGATCAAGCTTGATCGAACGTGCAGAGGGCCCNTCTCCAATAATAATATCCAACTTATAATCCTCCATTGCCGGATACAGAACTTCCTCTACNACTGGACTGAGGCGATGAATTTCATCTATGAAAAGAACGTCTCCGGGTTCTAAGTTNGTCATGAGCGCTGCAATATCGCCTGCTTTCTCGAGAACTGGCCCCGAAGTGGTCTTCAGATCAACACCCATTTCATNGGCAATTATATGAGCTAATGTCGTTTTNCCGAGNCCCGGGGGCCCAAAAACAAGACAATGATCGAGAGGTTCTGACCGCTTGCGAGCNGCCTCTACAAATATGCCGAGCTGTTCCTTAACCACTCCTTGACCAACATAATCTTTGAGAGATATTGGTCTCAGTGCTCTATCGAAACTTTCCTCCATATTATTAGTTTTTCCGGAAATCAGTCGATCNGGCTCTAACATATTCTAGAAACTCTCAGTGTTGCCATGTTNGAAANGATACTACCACCTTGAAACAAATGACGCTTTGAATTTTTCTGAAACAAAATAGNTCACGNTAAAAATAACGTCAAGAAACCGTCTTTCTGAGAGCCGCCCTTATCAATANTTCAACGCTATCTCGCTCATCTTCTGAGGTCCTATTTACCATCTTTGCCGCCTCTTGAGGCTTATAGCCGAGCGCAATGAGNGCGCTTTCAGCCTCCCGAGAAATTTCTGACATAGTTGGTTCAATGGCACTTGCTGCTAATTCNGAAGAAGAATCCAAGGTTGGAATTTTATCNCGCATTTCCATTAAAAGCCTCTCGGCAATCTTCTTACCTACGCCCGGTAATTTGACTAGTCCAGCGATATCATTCTGATTAACGCANCGCACAAATTCGTCATAAGAGACNCCCGACAACACGGCTATTGCCATCTTTGGACCAACACCATTAATTTTAATGAGCAAACGAAAAAGATTACGCTCTTGCAATTTTGTAAATCCAAACAGTTGTTGTGCATCATCTCGAACCACAAAATGGGTATGCAGAGTAACTGATTCACCTATATCAGGCGCNTCAAACAGACTGTTAAGCGAAACATGCACTTCATAACCAATTCCTTGAACATCAATTAAGATACTGGCAGAGTCTTTTTCGAGAATAATTCCTGAAAGTCTTGAGATCATATCTAGATTCCGCCCCGCGATTCAAAAATGCTTGCTCTGTTTAGATCGACTACTTATAACGACCTCGNGAAAAACGACCACTCTCCGATTTTGCTAAAANCTTGATTGCTCTNCTACTGTATCCATGACATATGGCCNCCGCAAGTCCATCCGCGGCATCTTCCGGCGGGACATCATCCAATTTAAGCAGTTGAACAACCATTTTTTGCACTTGGTCTTTACTCGCGGCGCCCGCACCTACAACAGACTTTTTGATCGTTCTCGCAGAGTATTCGCTTATCTCTAANCCTGCATTGGCTGCAGCCACAATNGCTGCACCTCGAGCTTGACCCAACTTAAGAGCTGAACCNGAGTTTTTTGACATAAAAACTTCTTCGATNCCNAGTTCAGTGGGCTGGTACTGATCGATNATCTTGNTGACNCCATCAAAAATAGTTTTTAAGCGCAATGGTAATCCTATCTTGGGCAATTTGACTACGCCGCTGGCAACGTAAATCAACTCATTTTGATTCACTTCTATCACCCCATAACCAGTTCGTTGGGACCCGGGATCTATGCCAATAATTCGAGTTATCATGGGCAACCTTGAGCAGCGGAACGACGCTTTCAGACGGCATGGCGCCTTCAAAAGGTCAATTTAAATCCGAAACTATATATCAAAATCAACGACCTGATAACCAGCATGCTCAAGATGGGGCTTTACAATGGCGGCATCGCCAACCACCAGCATAAACATCTGGTCCATGCTAAGATGTTTTTTTGCCAGCGCGTTGATTTCATCCTTGGAAATGCTTTGTATAATTTCAGCGCGTTCTTTTACAAACCCGGGTGACAAGTCATATTCCAAAATCTGTGCGAGAAATCTCAATTTTGCACTTGGCGTTTCATATTTCAAAGCGTCTCTTTGTGAAACCGCATTTCGCATAAAAATTAATTCCTCATGAGTTGTACCGGATTCAGAATATCTCTGGATTTCACTAGTAAGTTCGATGAGCGCCTTATCCGTTACGTCAGCTCTTACCTCAGTAGAGGCCAAAAAACTGCCTAATAATTTGTCTCCCGAAAAATATGAACGAGCTCCGTAGGTAAACCCCTTATCCTCTCGAAGATTTAAATTTATGCGACTGTTAAATGTGCCGCCCAACACGAAATTCATCAGCGTAGAACGAAAAAATTCTCCATTAATATCGCGCTCGAGCGAGCGTTTGCCGACGATTATTGACGACTGCGCGGCATCATCTTTATTTACAAGATACACCATGCCTGCTTTAGGTTCAGCTCTTGGAAACTCCAGATCTAGAGCCTTGCTCGATCCTTTTAAACCGTCAAACACGGTCAAAGCTTTCAGGATAGCCGTTTTGGGCTTTTCCGATACTACAATAAGCTGACCTCCCTGCGGCTTAAGATAAGCAGCATAAAAATTTTTGAGATCAACAAGTCTAATATTCTTAACGCTCGTCTCGCTTCCTCTGACGGGCATCGCCGCTATATTATCACCGTAAAGTAGCACCCTAGCTGCATTTTGAGCTAAAAAAGATGGATCCTTTTTACTTTGCAAAATACCTTCTATTGCCGTTTGCTTAACCCGCTCAAATTCATCGGCGATCCATGCTGGTTGTGTGAGCTTTTCAAACACTAAAGCTAATGTTTGATTAAGGTTTTTTGATAGCGTATTTATGTCTACATTTAAGTAGCTGGCTCCTGCCGATATAGACACAGAACTGCCCAGTTTTCGGAGCTGTTTTGACATCTCCTCAGCGCTGCGCTGCATAGTCGATTCATTGAGCATTGCAGCTAGTAAAGATGCCGTTCCGGCTTTGTCTTTTGTTGAATAATAGTGGCCGGCAGGAATTCTCATCATCATGGATGTAGTTGGCGTTTCGGTACTACTTGCACCAAGAACTTCCATCCCATTTGGGGTCGAGTGGCGCCAAATGGCGGGCACTGCGGGAGTTTTATTAATGCCAGCTTTTGGCATAATACTCCTGTCGAATGTGTCCTTCGGACGAAGTATTTGTTCACCTGTAGTTGTGTTAGTGGAAGCCATAACTGGTAATTCTTTGTGCTTAGCCGGCGGATAAAAGCTATCAGGCGCTGTAATCTCACTTATTCGGCCATTAGGAACTACGCTTAAGATTACCGAATGTTGATTTTTCAAATATTCTTTAAATACTCGCATCACATCTTTTTCCGTCACTTTGTTGTAACGAGTAATGTCGTATTGAATATAGTCCGGATCCCCAAAAAGAGTTTGGCTGAAGGCCAACTCCCGCACCTTACCGGCGACGCTCTGAAGTCCAAATATGAAACCGGACTCCATCTCGGCCTTCACCATAAGAAGATCATCTGCCTCGACACCACGCTGTTCAAATTCTACAAGGGTATCTCGAATTACCTTCTCAATCGTTGAAAGCGTCACATCTGAACCTGGATGCGGCAGCGCATACAGTTCAAATTTACATGCAAGCTCAGCACAATAATGCGTTACACCCGCATCTACAGCCAGCTGATTTTTAATAAGGTTTTTGTAAAAAAGAGAAGTCTTGCCAGCGCCCAAAATACTGGAAAGGACGTCCAACGGCGCTTCATCTTCATGTCGAAAATGAACAGTTGGATAAGACATCACTAGTAGAGGCAAATGCACATTGTCCTCCATGGAAATATATCGATCATCTTGAATCTCAAAAGCCAGTTTTTCATGACGCGATACTTCAGGTCCACGAGGAATTGATCCGAAATACTTTTCAACCCATTCCAATGCTTTTTTCTCTTCAAAGTCGCCGCCAATCGTTAGAACCGCATTATTAGGACCGTACCAACGGGAGAAAAATTCTTTTAAATCATCTAAACCAACCCTATCGAGGTCTTCTGTATATCCAATTACAGGCCAAGAGTATGGATGGCCATATGGGAATAACGCCTGGCTGATACGCTCATCTACCCTGCCATAAGGCCTATTATCAACTCTTTGCCCGCGCTCATTTTTTACAGTATCTCGTTGCACCTCGAACTTTTCCTGAGTGACTGCATCAAGAAAATAACCCATTCGGTCAGATTCAAGCCAGAGCACTTTCTCCAACTGATTCGCCGGTACTGTTTGGTAATAGTTAGTTCTGTCCGTGCTGGTAGTCCCGTTCATAGTTCCACCAGCCTCTGTAACGATCTTAAAGTGCTGCTCATCGCCTACATTCTCAGAACCTTGAAACATCATGTGCTCAAAAAAATGCGCAAATCCTGACTTGCCTTTTTCCTCGCGCGCGGAGCCCACATGATAAGTAACATCTACATGCACTAGCGGNTCAGAGNGATCCGCATGAAGGATCACNGTCAAACCATTCTCTAGCTCATACTTTTGATATGGTATGACAACTGTCTCAGAGTTAGTCGTTACNCTTTCANCGAGACGAATTCCATCCGGTTCAATATCAACACCTACATCTTGTTCTTTTGAGAAAAATGATTCCCCGCTTTCATTTTTGCAACTTACCGCAAGTANTCCGACCACAATCAAGAGAAAAAATTTCAANTTCTAAAACNCCCNAATACAAGTTTTNTGGCGCTATGCCGATCAAAACCAGTGTTAAAAAGCCCCCTTCAGAGGCNTCCTNGTTNGACNATTTCTTGAACTCATTAACAACTAANTCACCCTGCTACACCCAAAAATNATTTCTANNAAGCGCNATTTTNTGTCTTCTTTTTGTTTTTCGCAGTAGATGTCTTTTTACTCGAATCATCATCAGATTTTTTAGTGCGCNTAGCTCGTGGTTNTTTTTCTGTCTCTTGAGAAACCTCCTCTTGGGCAACAACTTTATCAGAAGCCTCCTCTTCAGCCGCTTCAGCCCCAGCCTCCTGAANTACCGGCTCATCAGCAGACGCCTCCTCTGCAACCGCTTCAGCTTCTTTAGCAACTGCTTCATCAGAAACCTCNGTAGGAGAGTCCTCGGCAACTGGAACAGTCAAATGGTCTTCTTCAATTTCTGATTTTTCAGGTGCAGTCTTCGAAGCGGATGCGATCTTTATGAGACCTTCAGAAATTAAGATCTCGACCTTNGCTTCTAAATTAATCCAATTCCTCTCAGAATCTTGTACGCCATATCTTCCGGAACGCTTCTGATAAATAGTATAGTCCTTTGCCTTTTTTATCACTTTCATCTTCTACTCCTTAATTTGATTACTCGCTCTGATTAAAATCACCCGAAAGCGAGGTCGGGCGGAAACCAATGGTTAGTCCAACGGTTCGTATATAGCCGCCGGCATGTCAGCATTTGTGTAGACATTTTGCACATCATCAAGATCNTCAAGAGCATCGATCAAATTNCCCAATTTCTGAGCTCCTTCAAGATCAATAGTNACCTNAATACTGGCCAACATGGTTACGTCAGCACTTTGAGGTATGAACCCAGCACGATTCAACTCATCCTTAACTTCCAAGAAATCTTCAAAAGAAGTTNTGACGCTGNAGGAACCATCATCACGTGTTTCTATGTCNTGCGCACCCGCTTCCAATGCAGCATCAAGGAGAGAGTCTTCATCACAATCAGANGAAAAATCCATCTGTCCTATTCGGCTAAAGAGGTAGGCTACAGAACCATCCGTTCCGAGATTACCTCCGAGTTTAGTAAATACGTGCCTGACTTCGCCTACAGTGCGATTACGATTATCAGTCAAACACTCAACTAGCACTGCAACGCCTCCAGAAGCATAACCTTCATAGGTCAGTTCATCATAATTCTCGCCCTCTCCAGCACCAGCACCCCTACTAATTGCTTTTTCTATAGTATCGCGCTTCATGTTCGAACCAAGAGCTTTATCAACAGCTGCTCTCAAGCGAGGGTTGTCTTCAACACTAGGGCCGCCCGCCTTAGCCGCGACCACCAGCTCACGGATCAATTTTGTAAATATTTTTCCTCGCTTTGCGTCCTGGGCTGCTTTACGATGCCTGATATTGGCCCACTTACTATGACCAGCCATATCAACTCTCCAAATATTGAATTATCTGATCACTGACTAGAAAGCCGTCGAGCGCGTATCCCCAGTTCATTCAATTGGTTTGAATCAACATGACTCGGCGCATCTGTCATAAGACACGACGCTGACTGCGTTTTAGGAAAGGCTATCACATCTCGAATAGAGTCTTTCTCTATTAAAAGCATCATCAACCTATCAAGTCCAAAGGCGATGCCCCCATGAGGCGGAGCACCGAATCGAAGAGCATCGAGCAAGAAACCAAATTTTTCGCGCTGCTCTTCCTTATCTATTTTCAATATATCGAATATGACTTCCTGAGTTTTTTGATCGTGAATTCGAATAGATCCGCCGCCTAATTCATATCCATTTATAACAATGTCATAGGCTACAGAAAGACTTTCCGATGGTTCTCTAGACAATTCATCAAGGCCGCTCAAAGGCAAAGTAAACGGGTGATGCAATGGAGTCAATACGCCATCCTCCAAGACCTCAAACATTGGAAAATCTACTATCCAGATTGGCGCCCAATCGGCAATATACAAATCCATATCGGCAGCGATTCGACAACGCAGTGCACCCAGAGCTTCTGAAACGATTTTATATGTGTCGGCACCGAAGAAAACGATGTCCCCGTTCTCAGCATCCAGCCTATCCATTATCGCTAAAGTTGTCTGCTCACCAATGAACTTTATAATCGGCGATTGCATACCGTCAATCCCGTCCCCCAGATCATTAACCTTAATCCAAGCTAATCCCTTTGCGCCATATATTGCTACAAATTCCGTATATTCATCGATCTTTTTACGCGACAACTCGGCTCCTCCGGGAATCTTGAGCGCACTGACGCGAGATTTGGGATCATTAGCTGGGCCAGAAAAAACCTTAAATTCAACTTTGAGTAACAAATCTTTAATATCTACCAACTCCAAAGGAATTCTCAAATCAGGCTTATCTGATCCATACTTACTCATAGCATCCTGATAACTCATGCGCGGGAATTCGCCAAGATCAACTGATAAATGCTTGCGGAAGATCTCATTGATCAGACCTTCACCAATCTCTAGAATATCCTCCTGATCGACGAATGAAGCCTCGATGTCAATTTGNGTGAATTCAGGCTGCCGGTCTGCGCGTAAATCCTCATCGCGAAAACATTTTGCTATTTGAAAATAGCGATCACAACCTGCCACCATTAATAGTTGCTTAAATAGTTGCGGTGACTGAGGCATGGCAAAGAACTGGCCTGGATAAGTGCGCGAGGGAATCACATAATCTCGAGCACCCTCAGGAGTGGCTCTGGTCATAATAGGTGTTTCAATGTCCAAAAATCCTTTCTCAATCAGAAAATTTCTCACACTATTCGTGACTTCTGATCGCAGTTTGAGATTCTTCTGCATCTCTGGTCGACGCAGATCCATATACCGATATTTCAGACGAACCTCTTCGCCAACATTTACATGCTCGTCAAGTTGAAAAGGAGGNGTTTGCGCCTGATTAAGCACCTCTAAGTGGTTAGCATATAGCTCTATATTTCCCGTAACCATCGATTCATTAACAGTCTCGCTAGAACGTGAACGCACTTTTCCTTTCACCCGCAACACGTACTCAGACCTCACTCCGTCAGCCAATGTAAATGCTTCAGCATTGTCAGGATCAAAGACNACTTGCACCACGCCCTCGCGATCCCGCAGATCAATAAATATAACTCCGCCATGATCTCGTCGACGATCTACCNAACCACATAGANTTAAATCATCACCCACATGCTCGGGCTTTACTAACCCACAATATTCTGATCGGCGCATAAGTCTTTTTCCCTTCTCATGATTCTGGTTTAGCCGATTTCTTTGACGGCTCAGGCGATTTCTTAGATGCTTCACTGCTTTTAGCTGAAGATTCGGAAGTGTCTTTTTTTCCTGTTTCNGGTTTCGAATNNTCTGAACCAGGAGTTTCAGATTTGGCTGCAGGCTCGCGATCTCCACTGATATTGCGTTTNTCCTTAGTCTTAAAATCAGTCTCATACCAACCGGTCCCGCTCAAACGAAAACCTACGGCAGAGATGAGCTTTTTTAAAGCTGAAGCTTCACACGCCGGACAAATAGTCAAAGGATCGTCGCTAATTTTTTGCAGCACTTCTAACTTATGGCCACATTCAGAACACTGATACTCNTATATGGGCATTTCTTAATCCAACTAATCNAATNATGGNNCAGATTATACAGCACGGCTGGNCCATGGAGAATGCTCTGTTTGCAAGAGACCTAGAATAATTACCACTTGGTTTTATTTTTTTCTTGNAACCGGCTAATAAATACAAAGCATAGAATCTGATGCGTTAAANTTNGAATCAATTCATCCAAACNCTGTACCCATTAGGTGCCGAACAGTAAAATACCGACTTTAAAATCAAAATTTACGGAATCACAAATGCGTGTCAGTCAATATCTTCTCAGCACAAAAAAAGAACTTCCTGCGGAAGCAGAGATAATTAGTCACCAACTGATGTTGCGCGCAGGAATGATTCGAAAGCTGGCCTCGGGGCTTTACACATGGTTNCCGCTAGGGCTGCGAGTTTTTCGTAAAGTAGAAAAAATTGTGCGCGAAGAAATGGACGCGTCGGGCGCTTTAGAACTGCTGATGCCGTTAGTGCAGCCCGCCGATTTATGGGAAGAGTCCCAGCGATGGGGTGAGTTTGGCCCAGAACTCTTGAGAATCAATGANCGTCATGAAAGAGAGTTTTGTTTAGGCCCAACACATGAGGAAGTGATCACCGACATTATTCGAACGGANCTTCATAGCTATCGCCAGTTACCTATAAATTTTTATCAAATTCAAACCAAATTTAGAGATGAAGTTAGACCTCGTTTTGGTGTGATGCGAACCCGAGAATTTTGTATGAAGGATGCCTACTCATTTCATATTAACCAAAAGTCATTAGAGGAAACCTATGATTGCATGTATCAGACNTACTGNAGGATATTTGAACGTNCTGGACTTATNTTTAAAGNAGTCATNGCCGATNCTGGCGCTATTGGTGGGAGTATTTCTCANGAATTTCACGTACTCGCAGAGTCAGGAGAGGATGCGATTGTATTTTCAGATGGCAGCAATTACGCAGCGAATATAGAAAAAGCAACCTCAATCCTNCCCAANTCTNCCACTCTTGCGCAGCCAGATGAGATCAANGAGGTACCGACTCCAAATGCAAAAACGATTGATGACGTATGCAGTCAACTAAAAATTGAGCCACGACAGATGGTGAAAACTCTGATCTTCNATGATCAAGGTGATAACGAGGCTAGAGGGCTNCACGTATTTGTAGTGAGGGGCGATCATCAGNTAAATGAAGTAAAAGCTCGCAGTTTTCTCGGGGCTAGGAGTAATCTCATAATGGCTTCAGATGAGCAGTTAANAGATNGCGTGCATTGCTCTGCCGGTTCTCTCGGACCTGTAGGACTAAAAATGCGTGTAATTGTTGACCATAGCGCCGCAAATCTTCATTCTTTCGTCTGCGGNGCTAACCGGGACGGATACCATCTAAAGGGGGTGAATTGGGAACGGGATTGCCCTCACATTGAAGTAGCCGACATTCGTAACGTCATCTCTGGAGATCCAAGTCCGGATGGAGATGGACAGCTAGTAATTAAGCGTGGCATTGAAGTCGGGCATATCTTTCAACTNGGCACTAAATATAGTAGGTCGATGAACGCAAGTGTCCTTGACGAAAATGGCAANGAGAAANCGATGCATATGGGTTGCTATGGTATCGGTGTAGGGAGAATNGTTGCAGCAGCAATTGAACANAACCATGACGAACGCGGCATNATTTGGTCAGATTCAATCGCACCCTTCCAAATAGCGATAATTCCTATCAACTTTCACAAATCAGGAGCAGTCAAGAATGCAGCCGAAAACCTATATAACCAATTAAGGGATTCAGGTAAGGACGTATTGTTATTTGACGAAGTGAAATCTCGACTGGGAAGCATGTTAGCCGATAGTGAACTGATAGGAATTCCTCATAGAATAATAATAGGTGAACGCGGTCTAAATAATGGGATAATCGAATATCAAGATCGGCGAGAGCTAAGCAAACAAGAAATAAAAACTGACGATGCGATGTCCTTTTTAGCGGAGAAACTGCGCTGCGGATAGCCAAACCTATAGCTCAATCATGTTCTTATTGGAAAAACCAATAGACTTCAAATANTCAAGTGGTGGGGTTTCTTCCGAAGTCACATATAAAACTCTTTCATTACCTTCGGCTAAAGAGCCTTTGGCCACTGAATCAATTCTGGAAGCAATACCCTTTGCGCTATCAATTAGTTCGGCATCTCTAAAAATTTCTTGTAGCTGGGTTTTTACGAGAGAAAAATGCGTGCATCCCAAGACTACAGCATCGAATGACTTTTGATCTAATGGGGTCAGAACCTCCTTAAATTCAAAAGAATCTGTCCTACCGGAAAGAAACTTTTCTGTCAAACGAACCAACTCAGTACTCCCATAACGTTCCAAATTAGTGCCGTAGGAGTATTTTCTTACCAAACCCTCAAGATAATCGCCCTCAGTAGTCTGAGGAGTTGCCAACAAAAGAATTTTTCCTCCTGGATACCTTTCAAAGGCTGGTTTGACTGCTGGAACCACTCCTACCACCGGCATCGTGTATCGATTCCTCAAACGATCTAAAATTAGTGTGCTCGCGGTGTTGCAAGCAACTAGAATCATTCCATGGGTTTTTCGAGACTGGACCGCATCCACCAGAGACAACATGCGCTCAGTTATGTCGGCAGAATCACGATCCCCATAAGGACAACCGGCGTAATCCGCCGCATAGGTGAACGATAATTTAGGTATTTTTGCCTGTATCGCGTCAAGCAAGGAAAATCCTCCGCTTCCAGAATCCACAATCAACAAAGGCAAAGACATATGATTTTTATCGACTAATAATGACTAACTCTGCATCTTAACGCTTGTATCGCAAAACGTACTATCAAATTCCCTTAAATAGGGCAAAAAAATCCATCGCGCATTGCATAGCCAATTTCAGATGACTGGGAGTTCCTAAAAGGTTAGATTTCAACTTGAATGTCTGAGGGAACGACAGTATTCTGCCGCCTTCCGAAAAGAAACACTATAAGGGCAATTAAATTATTACTCATTGCCTTACAGAGCTAACATAGTCAGGCCAATGAGATGAAAAATCTCCGAGGGATTTTTTTTATGGTGGTAGCCATGGCTACCTTTGCCCTTGGGGATGCTCTATTAAAGATCATATCTTTGAGTCTGCCAGTTTCTCAAATCCTGATCATTACAGGATTTGCCGGCGGTGTATTAAATTTATCCATCATCTGCATAACAAAGACTCGTTTGTTTATGCCGGAGCTGAGAAAGATGGTTTTTCTTATGCGTTCTGCAACTGATATGTTAAGCGCGCTCTTTTTTGTTTGGGCGATTGCCACGACTCCACTGTCTTCTGTCTCCGCAGTTCTTCAGACGGCTCCTTTAATGATCACCATAGGTGCGGTTATAGTTTACCGTGAGGCCGTTGGATCAAGTCATTGGACAGCTATTTTTGTGGGTTTGATTGGTGTCATGCTCATTGTGAGACCAATGTCCGAGGCGTATCAACCCTCCGCATGGCTCGCCGTCCTGGCCACATTTTGTGTCGCACTGAGAGACCTCTTGACTCGCGCTATAGCGGATCATATTCCAAGCTTAACGATATCTACTTACTCATTTTTCGCAGTGGGATTGGGTGGATTAATTCTCTTACCATTTGGGCCAAAATTTATACAGCCATCGCCATATATTTGTTGGCTTTTGGGAGGCGCTACAATCTTAGGAACGTTTGCCAACTTCATGCTTATTTTGGCCACTAGATGGGGGGACGCCTCAATTATTGCGCCGTTCAGATATACCCGTCTAGTTTTTTCAATACTGCTAGCTGTGTTAGTGATGGACGAGCAACCTCTCTGGGAAACCTGGATTGGCGCCACGATGATCGTGGTTTCCGGTTGTTACATTTTTTTTAATGAACGCCATAAAATAATAAATAGAACCAGCTACAAATCAAAAGCTTGAAACTATCCTACGAATCATTTTTCGCGACGGTCATTAGTCCAAAAGTTGTGATATGCTTTAAGAATCAAATACACTCCTGCAGCACTGTTTTCTAACTGCTAAAGCGACGACTTTAAGACGCTATGACAAGACCAGCCCATGCACTGATAGATCGAAAAGCACTCCGAGACAATTTTGCACTAGCAGTAAAATCTCAAAAAGGTCAGTGTATGCCGATTGTCAAAGCCAACGCCTATGGACATGGCATAGGTATTGTTTGTGGTGCATTGGATCATACTCCAGCCTTCGGCGTTGCTTCAATCAATGAGGCATTAGAACTCAGAACCTTGGGGTTTAAGCAACCTATCCTGCTCTTGGAGGGAACATTCGATTCAGATGAAATTGAATTGGCTTCGGAAAATAATTTTTGGTTGATGGTTGAGAACCATAGACAGAAAGATCATATTTTAAAGGCAAAACTTAAACAACCAATTCGCATTTGGCTAGGCTTAGATAGCGGCATGCATCGTCTCGGATTTGATCCTCGTGAAATACATGAGGTTTATCAACATCTTTTAAACTCGGGAAAGATCGACAGCGTGACTGTCTTGGCAACCCATTTTGCCTGCGCCAATAACCTATCAAACGAAATGACGACGCGACAGATAGAATGTTTTGATAAAACCGTTCGGGGAATAGAATCAGCAACTGGCCACATCCTCGAGCAAAGTCTTGCGAACTCGGCGGCGATCATGGGCTGGGAAAAGGCCCTTCGCGACTGGCAGAGGCCGGGTTATATGCTTTATGGCAATAGCCCGTTTTACGCCAAGCAAACTTCTACCCTGTTAAGACCAGTAATGACTCTCAAGTCCGAAATAATTTCTTTAAGAACTATAGAAGCAGGAGAGACTGTGGGTTACGATGCAATCTGGAAAGCGGAAAGAAAATCAACAATTGCGACCATATCAATCGGTTATGGAGATGGGTACCCAAGGCGTGCAAAGAACGGCACACCCGTTATCATCAAGCAGCAGCGCTGTCCGCTAGTGGGGCGCGTGTCAATGGATATGATCACCGCAGATGTCACTGATTGTGACTCTGCCCAACTAGGAGATCCAGTCATACTTTGGGGACCAGAACTCCCTGTAAATGAAGTGGCCGGTTATTGTGAAACGAACGGTTACGAACTTTTAAGCGGCATTTCTATTAGAATTCCTAGAGTCGCAATAAACTAAAAATGGTACATGTCATTTAGCATTTCTTGCTATTAATGGTTCCCTTGCCAACGAATCAACTCAGACATTTCAACATCAAACATATCAAGCAGTCTTGCAACTGTTTGGTCAATGATGTCATTTACCGTTTTTGGCTGAGTATAAAAAGCGGGAGATGGAGGATGTATCACCGCACCCAATCGGCATGCCCGGACAAGCAACTCGCAATGTCCCAAATGCAATGGCGCTTCGCGCGGAACCAATACTAAATTCCTATTCTCCTTCAGAACAACGTCGGCAGCTCTTGTTAACAAATTATCAGAATAGGAGTTCACGATTCCTGACAGGGTCTTCATGGAACACGGCGCCACGATCATTCCAGATGTGCGATAAGATCCGCTCGCGATGTTTGCAGAAATATTTTTGTTATTGTGAACAACATCGGCCAGCTTTTCGACATCAGCTACTGTCCAATCGGTCTCGATTGCGATATTCATACGGGCACTCTGTGTGAGCACCAAATGAGTCTCAATGTCCTCACGTCTTGAGAGAAATTGGAGCAACCGAATACCATATATGACGCCGCTTGATCCAGATATTCCAACAATTAGACGCATGCTTTCCCCAAAAGTTACTCATTTAAAAGTTTACGGGTGACGTGAGTCTAGCATCGAGACTCGGAGCAAGTCATCATTAACGCATCGACAAAACGACCTTACCTCTAGCTCGACGCTCAGAGATACAAGCAAACGCTTTTTGAAAATCATCCAAAGAGTATACCTCACTCACCAGAGGCGAAAACAATCCGTTATCCACCATGTCTATAAGTTCTCTAAAATTTTGTATCGACGCTTGAGGATCCCTGGCCATCCAAGAACCCCAGAAAACGCCAACTAACGAAGCTCCTTTGAGAAGAGCCAAATTTAATGGCATTTTAGGGATAGGACCCGCGGCGAAACCAATTACTAGAAACCGACCGTCCCAAGCAACCGCTCTAAAAGCCTGCTCCGAAAAGTCTCCACCCACAGGGTCATATATCACATCAGCTCCCTTGCCATTTGTAAGCTCTTTAACCCTCTCCTTAAGATTTTCAGACGAGTAGTTTATTCGCAAGTCAGCACCGGCCTCACAAGCATAATCTAGCTTATCCTCGGTGCTTGCGGCTGCTATTACATTTGCTCCCATCGCCTTTGCAATTTGGATGCATGAAACGCCAACACCTCCTGCTGCTCCAAGGACGAGTACGTTTTCGCCTCTCTGCAATTTCGCCTGCTGCTTTAATGCATAGTAGGAAGTGCCGTATGTAACTGCAAAACCAGCTGCCTGCTCGAAGGACATTCTATTGCCTTTCAAGAATGTGGAATGCTCTGAGGTGACTATCTGATCTGCAAAAGCGCCTTGCTGCGTGGTGCCGATAACTTCATCGCCTATTGAACGAGAAGTGACTCCCTCCCCCACCTTTGAAATGACACCGGATACTTCAGTACCGGGAATAAAGGGCAAGGGAGGTTTAAACTGATACTTCCCTTCGACGGTCAATATGTCCGGGAAGTTGACTCCCGCACCTCGCACATCAATAAGAACTTGACCCTTTCCGGGTTCGAGATCATCCCGTTGCTCCACGACCATATTCTGGGTCGATCCTAATTTATTGCACACTAATGCTCTCATATTTATCAATCCTTTTTAAATAAGATTTCCTCGACAAGCCAGCCTGCAAAGCGAGCATGTCTCACCAAGACCAGTGCGCCTCCCGATCAAACATTTTTACTGACGATACCGACTCAACTCGCGGCGCGCAACAACCATACGATGCACTGCGTCAGGCCCATCCGCGAATCGCAATGTTCTTTGAGCACCATACATAACCGCCAAAGGGGTATCCTGCGAGACACCCAAGCCTCCATGCATCTGCATTGCTTCGTCAATAACTTTCAATGCCATATTCGGTGCCTTGGTTTTTACCATAGAGATAAAGGGCTGAGCCGCATCAACGCCCTCATGATCCATAAGCCATGCTGCTTTTAAACAAAGGAGACGAACCATTTCAATATCCATTCGAGCATCAGCAATGATATCCACATTACCCCCCAGTTTTGAAAGAGTCCTGCCAAAAGCCTTCCGACTCTCTGCTCTTTCGCAAAGAAGTTTCAGTGCAGCCTCAGCCACTCCAATAGATCGCATACAATGATGAATTCTTCCCGGACCGAGTCTTCCTTGAGCGACCTCGAAACCCCGACCGGGACCCAAAATCATATTCTCTTTGGGCACTCGTACATTCGTGAACCGCATGTGAAAGTGCCCATGCGGTGCATCATCTCTTCCGAAAATTGTCATCGGGCGAATTAGTTGCACACCTTGAGTGTCTTTCGGCACTAGAACTTGAGAATGTTGCGCCTTTCGAGGCGCATTTGGATCAGTATTAACCATTACAATCATAATTTCGCAGCGCGGATCTCCGACACCTGAGATCCAGATTTTCTCTCCGTTGAGAACCCATTCATCGCCCTCCAGCACACAAGACATCGAGATATTCGTTGCATCAGAGGACGCCACGCTAGGCTCTGTCATTACATAGGCAGAGCGGATTTCACCTGCTAATAAAGGCTCGAGCCATCTCTGTTTTTGCTCTTCGGTGCAATAGCGCGACAATACTTCCATATTCCCTGTATCGGGGGCAGAGCAATTAAACACTTCCGGAGCAAGATGCGAGCGACCAGTTTCCTCAGCAATGTATGCGTATTCGACTGTGCTAAGCCCGTATCCTCCCTCGTAATGAGTAAGAAAAAAATTCCATAGATTTCGGGCCTTAGCCTTAGATTTCAGCTCTTCTAATATTTCTGTTTGACGCGAGGTGAACTGCCATCGATCATCCTTTTCAATTTCCTCATGATACTCAGATTCCATTGGCAGTATTTCATTGTCTATAAAGTGCTTAACCTCTTTCAAAATGGGTTTTAATTTTTGACTAACACCTAAATCCATTGTTTTTCTCCAATTATTTGTCTCAACTCGAAAGGTAACAGGAACTCTGGGTTGAAAGGAATTAAAATACCAAAAGCTCTAGCTAGGGTTAGCTCTAGTATCCGGTCATCATCGCGAACCGATCACCATGATAGCTGTAATCACCATAAAGCATTTGCGCAGGCCTAGCTCGTTTAATAAAAAAACCTATATCATATTCATCAGTCATTCCCACGCCTCCATGCATCTGAATTGCCTCATTCGTGCTCAATTCAGCCACTTCGCAGAGCTTCGCCTTGGCGATGCTTGCCAATCCGGGGACCCTAGAATCACCCTCATCGATCGCGCTTAAACACTTTAGGACGATAGATTTGCAGAGTTCAATCTCACTCCACCAATGAGCTGTCCGATGCTGCAGTGCTTGAAAAGAACCAATCAAGGACCCAAATTGCTTCCGTTCTTTCAAATATCGAAGCGTGCGATCGAATGATTCTGTTGCAATACCCAACAGCTCGGCGGCTAGGTGGGCATTTGCAATATCAAGAACTGAGGAGAGCCCTGCAAAACCACTACCCTCAGGCCCTAGCAAGTTTTCGAGAGGCACTATCACTTCATTAAAGTTAATGATTGAAACACTGCGGCTATCGACCGTCGGAGTGCGCAAAATTTCTAATCCAGAAGACTTGGCGTCAACCAAGAAAAGAGAAATTCCCTCTTTATCGCCAACCTCTGCTTGAGTTCTCGCCGCGACGATTAATTTAGCGGAAGAATGACCATCTATAACTCCGTATTTCTTCCCGCTCAATCGATAACCTTCAGGCGTTTTGAGTGCTGATAGTGCTATGTCGTTTGGCTCATGATGCCGCGACTCATCTATTGCCAAAGAGAGCATGAGCTGGCCAGCGGCAATCTGTGGAAGCAAAGTTTCTTTTTGCCTTTCATCGCCCAGCAAATTTATAGCAGAGACTCCGATTACAGCACTGCTGAACAAGGGGGATGCTGCCAAGGCACGACCGCTTTGCTCCATGATCTGACCCATGCCAACATGTCCAAATCCCAAGCCACCATATTTCTCTGGCACTAAAATGGCTGCCCATCCCATATCCACCATTCTTTTCCATAGTAAATCACAGTAATCGCTATCGTCCTCTCTCAGTCGGCGCAACTCTGACATGGGGGCAAATTCCGCAAAAAAACCTTGAGCAGACTCTCTGAGCATTTGTTGCTCTTCGTTAATTATTAAAGCCACATTGAACTCCTTCAGTTTCCTACCCGAGACCAAGAATGTTTTTCGCTATAATGTTGAGTTGAACCTCTGAAGTGCCACCCTCGATAGAATTACCTTTGGTCCTTAGCCAACTGCGCGCGAGCCAACCCTCTCTGGAGGCCGCTCCCTCCCACTCTATAGCTTCACCACCTTTCAGTTTCATCATGGTTTCAAAGCGGCGTTTATTCAGTTCTGTGCCATAATACTTCAGCATCGCAGACGTCGCACCGACGCCTTGTCCTGCTTTTGCCTCGTCAGAGACTCGTTCAGCAGTGAGGGCAAATACTGCAGCATCAACCTCCCAGCGGATGACGTCATTTCGCAAGAGTTGATTGGCTAACCGTCCTTGTTTTAGTCCTACCGACTCTGTGGCGTATTGACCTAGACTTCTGAAGCCAGCGTCTCGAGTCCCAAACCCTCCGATCATCTCTCTCTCATGCGTTAGAAGATATTTTGCTATGGTCCAACCATGATTAATCTCGCCCACTACCTGGCCTTTATCTACCTTTACATCATCTAAAAATGTTTCACAGAATGGCGAACTCCCAGATATCAGCTTGATTGGCTTTGGCGTGACACCTGGCGTTTTCATATCAAAAAGCAAGAGGCTGATTCCCATCTGTTTTTTGCCATCGGAATCCGTTCTTACGAGGCAAAACATCCAATCCGCTTTATCCGCGTAAGATGTCCAGACTTTCTGCCCATTGACGACAAAGTGGTCCCCCATATCGGTGGCTTTTGTCTGAAGTCCCGCCAAGTCCGATCCTGCGTTTGGTTCAGAATAGCCTTGGCACCATCGGATTTCGCCTCGAACAATTGGCGGCAAATGTTGCATCTTAAGTTCTTCCGAACCAAACTTGATCAGAGCTGGTCCGAGCATATCGATACCGAAGCTATTCAGCGGACGCCTCGCCTTGATTTTTGCCATCTCTTCCCGAAGAATTTTCGCTTCTTCTCTACTTAAACCGCCTCCCCCATACTCGGTTGCCCACATTGGAGCAGTCCAACCTTTCGCGGCCATACGCTGCATCCAGAGTTTTTGCTCCTCGCATGAAAAGTTCGGATTTCTACCCCCCCAACAAGTATCCTTGTCGCTTTGCGCAGGAATGCGCATACTTGGGGGGCAGTTATCTGATAACCACTCTCTAGTTTCTATCCTAAAATTTTGCAAATCAGTCACTATCAACTCCTTTCCATGAAAACGTCACGTTTACGGCTATTGCATCCGTGGCGATCATTGTTCAGATCTGTTGTCGCGCTGAAACTTAACTTATGTTTATTCAACTATCAAGCGAGAATACAGGATCTCTAAGTTGAGAAGCGAATAATGTGAAAAGATATGCTTATCAATTACCTATAGACACACTAAACCCAGAGATGTCTACCTACATTCGCGCGTTGGCGTTTTTATCGTACACTCAGAAATTTCATTCTAAGGGACTACCAACAACCAATTCCTCTAAGGATGATCTAATGCCCGACGGGATCGAGACAGACGTATTTGTTCCTCTTTCAACAAATACGTGGGTAAAAGTACCGAATGCGGACGCCAGAACTTCATCGTCCTTAAAAATAGCTATGCCGTACTGGACCGAACTATTTCCCAATTTATTCACCCTCAAAGCTGACTGGATGGTACCAGGGAATGCTATAGGACTTCGATATTGACATTCTGAAGCCACAACAAATGCAACAATGTCACCCCCCTGGATCTTCAAACCGCCTTCTTGTATCAGGAAGTGATTCGCAATAGTGTCGAAATAACTATAATAGGTGACGTTGTTGACATGACCATAGATATCGTTATCCATCCAACGGGTTGCGATGTCCAAAAAGTAGCGATAATTAGCTTTTTCTAAAACGTCCTCGGAACTCATGGAACAAGATTAATATGCTTTGCGATAGATTGCCAGCGCATCCGGTTTTTCCATCTCCCGCGGATTATTAATTAGCAACCGGGTCTGTAACATAGCTTCATCCGCTAACATTTCCAAGTCATCTTCCGGAATGTCTAATTCGCGGAGTGCCGTAGGCAATCCAAAATCTCGCGCCAAATCCAAAAAATACTCAGCCAGCATTGCTGTTGCCTGACCTTGCATCAGCGCTTTGTCTGAACCAAAAATGGATGGCACTAGCTGATAGTAAAGCGAGGCCGCGCTCGGTTCATTAAATCGGAGTACATGGGGTAAAACCAGAGAATTAGAGAGCCCATGCGGAATATGATAGTTTCCTCCAAGTGGGTAAGCTAAAGCATGAACCGCTGCAACCGGCGCGTTTGCAAACGCTTGACCAGCCAACATAGCACCAATCAACATCTCTTGCCGAGCAGAGAGATCATTCCCATTATGCACTGCTTTACTGATGTTAGTTGAAAGCATGGAAAGACTCTCCTTTGCCAGCATATCAGAAAGAGGATTCTTCAACCGAACTGACGTAAATGCCTCAATGGCATGAACCATAGCGTCTATTCCAGTGGCAGCGGTTACATGGGCAGGTAATCCTAAAGTCAAAGAAGCATCGAGAATAATACTGTCTGCGAGAAGGGATCTACTGACCACACCCGCTTTAGTTGTTTTACCCGTTGTGATGATAGAAACCATAGTGGCTTCCGATCCAGTTCCGGCAGTCGTTGGGACTTGTATTAGCGGGAGTCTGGAGCCATCGATTCTATCGACCCCATAAATTTCAGCGAGCGACTGATTAGATTTAATGAGGACAGCTAACAATTTAGCCACATCCAAGGAACTTCCACCTCCAAATCCAACCACACCATCACAACCTGCTTTCCTGGCGAGCTCGAGCCCAGAAAATACAACTGACTCCGGCGGGTCCGCAACGACTTCGGAAAATATGGTGACCGCAATTCCACTTTTTTTCAGACTTTTTAGAGCCGAATCTAGCAACCCAAGGGCCAGAATTTCGGCATCAGTGACAACAAGAACATGCTTGGATGAGAGGTCTCGCACAGAAGCACCTAGCTCATCAGAGCTACCAGGCCCGATACGCACATCTGACACAGATGAGAAAGAGATATCGTTTAACAAGTTTTATGCCCCCTAATTTTCGATTGTGTAAGTAAAGTTTAGCATGCCTTTGTTAGAGCAAGTAAAGGGCATCGACTTACTGCATGATTGAAACTTATGCTAAACTTTAAAAGACATCGAGGCACATGAGTGACCGACTTATCAAGTCCGCCTAGTCAACAAATATGAGAATAAACTTTATGAATACAAATAAATATTTGAGAGCGTCCGCAACATATTTTTTTCATCTCTTTTGGTTTTTGGCCATAGCTGGTTTGTCAGGTTGCAGCGATGAATCAAGCACTCCAATCGCGAATAACGCCTCCGATACACAAATAGAACTAACAGAGACCAAGCAAGAACATTCACAGTCATCCATTGCAAGTTGCAGCTTCGATATCATTGTAGGGGACTATCTCAAATTCAATATCAATGAAATGTGGGTAAAGAAGAGCTGTGGAACTATCTCTATAAATTTAAAACATGAGGGTAAGCTTGCAGCAAACATGATGGGACATAATTGGGTGTTAACAAAAACATCTGATGTCACAGAAATTGCTGCCGATGGAATATCCGCCGGGCTAGCAAACGATTACGTAAATGCTAAAGACAATCGAATTTTGGCTTGGACAAAGATAATCGGAGGGGGCGAAGAGACAAGCATTTCTCTGTCCACTATAGAACTGATTGAAGGTGGCGACTATACTTTTTTCTGTTCTTTCCCTGGTCATTCATATGGCATGAGAGGCCAGTTTAACGTTAAGAGTTGATTGCAACACAAATAAGTGACTATCTGGCACCACACATCTTTAAAAAACATAGCATGATTTTGACTTCACTCGCGGTCTTAGTTGACTTAATATCGCAGACAACATTAATTCTAGGGAAATAAGATGAAACAGGTCCAACTACTCAAACCAGGCGGTCTAGACAACCTAAAAATAAGCGATTCAAACATACCAAATCTCAGAGAACATGAGGTGTTGGTGAGGGTGAAAGCCAGTAGTTTAAATTATCATGACTTACTGGTCGCTTTGGGGCATATACCAACAGAAGACAAGCGAGTTCCCCTCTCTGACTGTGGTGGAGAGATAATTAAGATCGGAAACAAAGTTTCTAGATGGGAAGTTGGGAATGAGGTTATGAGTTGCTGCTTCCCCAACTGGATTTCGGGTCAACCCAAACCAGAACTCCTGAGTTTTATTGGAGATAACGAAGACGGTTATGCCACTGAGTATATAGCAATACCTGAAAGCGCGCTCACCAGGACCCCATCTGGTTGGAGTGCATTACAATCGGCCACGCTGCCATGCGCAGGATTGACTGTTTGGAGAGCACTGATTGATGAGGGCAACTTACAAGCTGGAGATACGGTGTTGGTCCAAGGTTCCGGTGGCGTTTCCGTGTTTGCTCTTCAATTAGCTAAAGCCAAAGGCGCTAATGTTATAGCCACTTCCTCATCATCGGAGAAGCTTGATAAATTATCATCTCTGGGAGCGGATACAGTTATTAATTACAAAGAAAATCCGGAATGGGGCAGAGAAGTTCTCTCTGCAACACAAGGTCAAGGCGTCGATCATGTTGTAGAAGTAGGCGGCGCAAATACTTTCGGAGAGTCCATTCGCTCAGTCAAGATGGGAGGCCATGTTGCATTAATCGGAATACTTGGGGGTGCATCAATAAACGAGATATTGTTACCAAGGATCTTTCTAAAACAGATACGCATAAGCGGAATTGCAATGGCAAGTCGAGCGTCGCAAGAAGCAATGGTTGATTATCTCGATAATTCCAGCATACGTCCGATCATTAGTCACACATTTGACCTTGAATCATTGAGTGAGGCATTCAAATTGCAGATGAGTAACGGTCACTTTGGCAAAATTGGAATCACAGTTTGCAATTAGCTTAACCAAGATAAATCGCACCGAATTCACAACCAAAGTCAATTTAAGACAATATGTTGACAAGAAAACGGCGAAAAACTGCCGCTTTTTTGGCACCAGTGAGTATTTAGATTCATTAGTTATCGTAACCTTATGATTCTTACTTTTTCTTGAAAACTATAAGTGAGCCTCAAAAAGCATTGGCAGAAAAAGAAAAAACATAGAACATTGATATTATTATTGTTTTTTCTTTTTAATTGTCTTTTTAAAAATCTGGCATCCGTCTTGCATTGTTCAACATGAATAGTAGATTTTTGTTTATTATCAAGAATCTAGTGTTCAAACAGGCCGCTCTGAGTTAGAGTGTGTAGAGCCTTTAAATAGGTAAAAAGTAGCGCGATAGTCTAAGTAGTAAGACATTAAAAAATAGTAATTTGGGAGCGAGAATATGCAAAAAATGACGTTAGTTTTGAGCTCGGTCTTTCTGGCATTTTCATTCTCTTCAATGACCGTTGCAGATGGTCATCCTGAGGGAATGAACTGGCAACCACCGCCAGAATGTGACCAAGCAAAAGCGATGTTTGACGCAGCGGGCATCGATCCAATGCAATTGGAAATGACCGCAAGTCAGCTGGATGAGTCAGGCATGAGTGATGAGGAAGTGGATGCAGAGTTGGCAAACACATTCTTCGGAGGTGACCAAGAAGCCATGGATCAGTTGTTTGACGATGCAGAAGCGACGGGAGCCAGTTTCGAGACTTGCATGCCACCACATGACATGATGGGACCACCACCAGAGCACTGCATGGACAATCCAGATGATCCAATGTGCCATGGCGGACCTCAACATATGGGACCACCACCAGAGCACTGCATGGACAATCCAGAT
>NZXB01000098.1 GCA_002701765.1 Porticoccaceae bacterium | reverse complement strand
AAAACCAATCGTCGGAAACATTGGCGATGAGTCGCCTGCAGAGATCGCAGGATTTGTTCCGGAAATGGTGATTTTATCTGTTAATGACCAAATAACTCCAAGTTGGAGTGATGTTTCAAAAGAGCTTTTTTCATCTATCGGAACAACTGGTAGTTTAAAATTCATAGTAGAAATGGTAGGTTCGAACGATAAAGTCGAACTTTATGTCCCCGTTGAGAAATGGTTGCGAGATGAAGTGGAACCATATCCTGTCTATGATCTTGGATTAACGCCAAAATATATATTTCAGCAATTAAATCTTGGGGCAATAATGGAAGGAAGTGCTGCAGATAAAGCAGGGCTGTTGACAGGGGATGTTGTCACAAAAATAAATGGTTGGAACGTCGATTCAGTCCAAATATTCATTGACCAAATCGAATCTAATTATGATCAGGCAGTCACGCTTGATATTGTTAGGCGCGGGGTGGATATGAAAATTGAAGTGGTACCGGATACGTTCACCAGGGATGAGGTGCCTTATGGTCAGATAGGTGTGCAACTGGCTCCTCAAGGCACATATCCTGAATCGATGATATATTCGATTAGACACGATTTTATGAGTGCTCTAATTCGGAGCCTGTCAGAGACGCGCGACTATATAAGTTTCATTTTCAAATCCGTCAAAAAGCTGCTCACTGGGGAGCTGTCATCTAAGAGTCTCAGCGGCCCTATTGGAATTGCGAAGGCTGCGGGCGATTCTGGTAGGGCTGGTTTGGACAATTTTATTCGTTTTACCGCAATTCTCAGTATAATGCTTGGCGTGATGAATTTGCTGCCTATTCCGGTTCTTGATGGCGGACACTTGATCTTCTATATGATTGAAATTGTGAAAGGCTCGCCGGTCTCTGAAGAAATGCAGGTAATTGGACTAAAAATTGGAGTGGTAATTCTTTTCGGGTTTATGATGGTCGCAACATTTAATGATCTTACACGAGCTTTGATGTGAAAAAACTTAAATATCTGGGTCAAAAACGATGAGTTTGTATATTCGTCTTAGTCTTGTGCTTTTAACTCTGTCATTTGTCTCCTCAACATCCATGGCTAATTATGATTTCAAAATTCGTGACATTAGGATAGAGGGTTTGCAGCGGGTATCCGCAGGAACGGTATTTGCTGCTCTACCTCTAAGCGTGGGTGATAACATCAATGATGAACAAGCTCGGGATGCGACTCGAGCCTTATTTAGGACAGGGTATTTTTCAAATATTATCTTGGGTGCAGATAAAGATGTATTAGTAGTGGGTTTGGAAGAGAGACCAGCTGTAACTGCGATAAATTTGGAAGGCAACAAAGCGATTGAAACAGATCAACTACTCTCAGCTCTGAGGGACAACGGCTTGGCAGAAGGCCAAATATTTCGTCGAGTAATTTTAGAGGGAATGTCACAAGAACTGCAGCGACAATATGTTGCCCAAGGACGGTATGGAGCTATCGTTAAAACCGAAATCGAGCAATTGCCGAGAAATCGAGTAGCAGTAAACATTGATATAGACGAAGGAGATGTGGCCAAAATTCGCCATATCAATATTGTCGGTAATGAAGCATTCTCTGAAGAAGACTTGTTGGATCAATTTGAACAACAAGAAACTGGTTGGTTATCTTGGTTTCAAAGTGACGACAAATATGCTCGAGAAAAGTTAGCTGGTGACCTTGAAGCTATAGAATCTTGGTACCTTGATCGAGGATATTTGACATTTACGATCGATAGCACACAGGTTTCTATAAGCCCAGAAAAAGATTCCGTTTATATCACCATAAATATCTCAGAGGGAGAAACCTACACTGTCAAAGAAATAGATTTTGCTGGCGAATTGAAATTAGAGGAGGAATACGTTAAATCTTTGGTGGTTTTGCGAGAAGGAATGACTTTTTCACAAGCGCTGATGACTGCGTCTAGTGAAAACATCACCAAGAGACTGGGTAACGAGGGTTATACTTTTGCTGAAGTGGAGGGCTATCCTGATATAAACGAAGCTGAAAAGACAGCTAATATTACCTATTTGGTTAAACCTGGCATGCGTGCATATGTCAGACGAATTGACTTCCGAGGTAATACTAAAACGGCAAATACAGTCTTAAGACGCGAGATGCGTCAAATGGAAGGAGGATCAGCGAATAATGNCTTGATAGAACTTTCAAAGATNAGATTAGAGCGACTAGNATTTTTTAAAGAGGTAAACGTCGAAAATATTCCAGTTGCGGGAACTAACGACCAGATAGACGTAATATATTCAGTAGAGGANCAGCCTTCTGGCTCTGTGGGAGCAAGCTTGGGNTTTGCGCAAGGNACCGGTCTTATTNTNGGTGCAAATCTNCAAGAAAATAATTTTCTNGGGACTGGAAAACAGATTGGTGTNGGGGTNAATCGAAGNCGGTACCAAACGGCTATTAATTTTAGCTATACAGAACCNTACTATACTGTAGATGGNGTTAGTGTTGGATATTCGCTTTTTGGNAGAAAAACNGATTATGACGAGATNAATGTNGCTAGTTTTTCTACCAATAGTTATGGTGCTGCGGTAAATTGGGGATATCCTGTATCTGAAATTGAGCGCATTGGTTTTGGGTTTGGTTATGAAAATTTAAGCTTAAAAACTGGCAGTTACGCTTCAGCCGAGATCGCTGAATTTGAGGCGCAGAACGGAACTGATTTCGATACGGTAAATTTTAATATTAATTGGGTAAGGTCAACACTCAATCGTGGCATGTTTGCAACGCGGGGAACTTCTCAGCGATTGGGTTTAGATATTTCAATCCCTGGTTCTGGACTTGAGTATTATAAATTATATTATGCAGCGCAATATTTTAAGGGTTTGACGCGTTCATTGACTCTTAAACTTCGTACTGATCTTGGTTATGGGGATGCATACGGGGGGACTAGTCAGTTGCCGTTTTTCAAAAATTTCTATGGCGGTGGATTCGGTTCTGTTCGCGGATTTAAAAGAAACACGTTAGGACCACAAGATACACCGCCACCCCTCGGGACAGTCTATTATTATGACGACCCTGATCCCATCGGAGGTAATATTCAGATCGTGTTTGGCGCCGAAATTATATTCCCTCTCCCTTTCATTAAAGATCAGCGATCAGTGCAACCGGCTTTATTTGTTGATGCAGGTAATATTTTCAATTCCAGTTGTGGAGCGACCCAAGCGAATTGTTATAAACCAGAATTGGGTGAATTAAGATATTCAGTGGGGTTAGGAGCGACGTGGCTGAGTGGCTTTGGTCCAATAACTTTTAGTATTGCTAAGCCATTTAACAAGAGTGACTATGATGAGACTGAAATATTTCAATTTAGTCTTGGTAACCAGTTTTAATAAATCGTTAGGAGAAAAATTGTGCAAAAATTTAAAGCGCTGATTATTGTGATAATGGCCGCCAAATCGTTTCCGTTATGGGCGGACCAGAAGATAGCTGTTATTAATATTAATGCTGCTTTAGTGGGCTCTTCGTTAGCGCAAAGCGAGATAACGGCGTTGCAAGAGAGTGCCGAGTTCGTGGGTTTGAGAGCAAAACTTGAAAGTGCAGCTTCGGATTTTCAGACATTAGGAAAAGAACTTGAAGAGAAACGATTGACATGGTCTTCAGAGCAGGTCGCTGAACACCAAAAAAAGATGGCTTATTTGCAAGAGGATGCGCAATCGGCTCAAAAGAAATTGGAAACGGAAAATAAACTCTTGCAACAAAGAATACAGCAAAAGGTTAATCCTGCGTTTCAAACAGCATTAATCGAACTCATTGACGAGGAAGGCATAACACTTTTGTTAGATGCAAAGGCTGTCTTGCATGCAAGTCCTGAGGCTAATATTACTGCTAAAGTGGTTGATCGAATTAACAAAGGAACATCGCTTGCTGATCCCCTTCCGCCTCAGGAGTAGGGCATTCTTATGGCTTTCGAGTATCATCTCTCGGATATCGTCGACTTTCTCGGTGCTGACATGGAGAAATCCCTCGATGTTGTGATTACTGGCATTGCATCACTTGACAATGCGATTGGCGGCGATATTTCGTTCATTGCCAATCCTCGTCATGCTAAATCTTTGTCTAAATGCAGAGCCTCTGCCGTGATAATGCCTCGTGGTTATGAAAAGGATTTTTCTGGAATATGCGTTTACTCTAGCCATCCTTATCTAAGCTACGCGAAGCTCTCAAAATGGTTCGATACAGCTATTATAAGTCCGAGTGGGGTGCACCCTTCTGCTGTCGTAGCTAATGACGCTTCGATAGGTGCAAATACTTCTCTTGGCCCCAATGTCGTTATCGAATCTGGTGTGTCCATAGCCGAAGGGAGCCAGATTGGCGCTAACACCTTTATTGGAGCTCGTTCGACGATTGGCAAGGATTGTAGAATCAAAAGTAATGTATCGGTTTATCACGATATCACGATCGGCGACTCGGTTACCATTCATAGTGGTGCCGTAATTGGTTCGGACGGGTTTGGTTTCGCTCCAAATGGCAAGGGAGGCTGGGAAAAAATACACCAACTGGGTGGTGTATTGATAGGCAATAAGGTTGAAATCGGTGCTTGTTCCACAGTGGATAGAGGGGCTATCGACGATACGGTCATAGGGGATGGTGTGATTTTGGATAATCATGTAATGATTGCTCACAATGTTAAGGTGGGCGAAAACACCGCAATGGCTGCATTTGCTGGAATAGCTGGCAGTGCAAAGATAGGAAAAAATTGTTTTTTCGCCGGTGATGCAGCTTGCCTCGGGCACCTAGAAGTGGCGGATAATGTCCAGATAACTGCTCGTTCCTATGTAACCAAACCTATCAAAAAAGCTGGATCTTATTCAAACGGCGGTCTTCCACTAATGGAATCGAAGAAATGGCGTCGAAATGCTGTAATTTTTGGGAAATTAGAAAAACTAGCCAAATCTATGACTGGAAAAATACTTGACAAAGAGTATTAGGGTTCGTTTTTGCACATATTGTATATGCCTAAGAAATTTACGAGGAATTGGTAGTAATGATGAATGTAAACGATATTATGCACCTATTGCCTCACGAATATCCAATGCTAATGGTGGATCGTGTTCTTGAAGTTGAATCAGGCAAATCCATTGTCGGTTACAAAAATATTTCTATTAACGAGCAGATTTTTGTCGGGCACTTTCCGGGTGCACCAATTTTTCCTGGCGTATTGATAATTGAAGCTATGGCTCAAATATCAGGCATATTGGGGTTTGTAACAGCACGGCAATCCTCAGATAATGGCATGCTCTACTTATTCGCTGGTATAGATAAAGTTCGTTTTAAACGACCTGTGGTTCCTGGTGATAGGTTAATGCTAACCTCTGAAGTGGTATCAGTGAAGCGAAATATATGGCGTTTCCGAACCACGGCAACAGTTGATGAAGAATTGGCTAGTTCAGCACTCTTAATGTGTGCATACCAAGACAAAGGAAGTCTAGGATGATCCATCCCACGGCAATTATTGACCCATCGGCACAAATTGGTGAAAACGTCAAAATTGGACCGTGGACGCACATCGGAGCGAATGTGAAGATTGGTGATTATTGTGAAATAGCTTCACATGTTGTTGTTAAAGGGCCGTCTGTCATAGGCGAAAAGAACAAGATATATCAATTCTCTACCATTGGGGATGATACGCCTGACTTAAAGTACCAAGGTGAGCCGACTGGGCTGGTGATTGCCGACAATAATGTCATTCGAGAAGGGGTCACCATTCATCGAGGTACTGTCCAAGACCGGGGAGAGACCTCTATAGGAAGCAATAATTTATTGATGGCATATGTCCATATCGGACATGATTGTATCGTGGGTGATCACACGATTTTGATAAACAATGCAAGCTTGGCGGGCCATGTGTCTCTGGGTGATTGGTCGATTCTGTCGGGTTATGTTTTGGTTCACCAATACGTGCATATCGGGCCACATTGTTTTATTGGCCCCAGTGCTATTATTCTTCATGACGTGCCCGCCTTTGTTACCGCGTATGGGAGCCCTGCAGAACCGCGTACTATAAATCGTGAAGGCCTGAAACGCAGAGAATTTGGTGCTGAACAAATAGTGTTAGCAAATCGCGCATATAAATTATTGTATCGCAGAGGTTTGCCGCTAAAGGAAGCAGTTAAAGAAATAGCAGCACTTGGCGATGACGAAGTCATCACAATGTTGTTGACATCAATTAGAAATTCCACCCGTGGAATAATCCGCTAAATGTCAATATCTCCTGTTTTTGCAATAGTGGCCGGCGAAGCTTCTGGTGATGCCTTGGGGGCGGATCTCATTGATCATCTCAGAAAACGCTTTCCTCACGCTTTGTTTGAGGGCATAGGTGGATCCCTTATGGAAGCGAAAGGATTTCAATCTCTTTTCAATATGGAGCGGTTGTCTATCATGGGCTTGTTTGAGCCGCTCAAAAGACTCCCTGAGTTATTAGCTATCCGCCGATCTCTTTTGAAACGATTTCTGTCCAATCGACCTATGATTTTCATAGGAATAGATTCTCCAGATTTTAACTTGAATTTGGAACTCAGATTGCGGTGTGCGGGTGTGAAAACGGTGCATTATGTTAGCCCCTCCGTCTGGGCATGGCGAAGAGGCCGCATAAAGACTATAAAAAAATGTGTTGACCTCATGCTTACGTTATTCCCATTTGAAACCGATTTTTTTCAGGAAAACAACGTTCCTGTCAAATACGTTGGTCATCCGTTGGCAAGACAGTTTGAAATGATTCCAAATGCTCAGGAAGCTAAATGTCTCCTTCAGATAGATTCTACGGCACCAATACTTGCTGTGATGCCGGGAAGCAGGTTGTCCGAGGTAAAAATAATGACACGCCTATTCCTTGATGTAGTTCTGAAACTTCGGACAGATATGCCTAATCTTCAGGTAGTTTTGCCGGCAGCGAGCGATACCCTATACCTAGAACTTGAGAAAATCATATCTGAGCATCCTTGCAAGGATATAAGATTGATTAATAAACAATCCCGACTAGCTATGAGTGCTGCCGATGCTGTCTTATTGACCTCTGGCACTACATCTCTTGAGGCGATGCTTCTAAAAAAACCAATGGTTGTTAGCTATAAGCTAGGTCTTTTGACTTACAAGATAGTGGCGCCGTTTATACATGCTCCATACATAGCGATACCAAATTTGCTCGCTAATCGCATGCTAGTGCCTGAATTCGTTCAAACCGATGCAAGTGCAGAAAAGATCGGAGTTGCTGTAAGAAAAATGTTTGATGATAATTTTAGCAGCCATTTGGCGCCACAATATGATCGCTTGCATAGAAAATTAAATATCGAATCTGGTGCCCTAGCCGCTGAGGCTATAGTTGAATTGATCACATGAGCGTTTGGATCTGCCCTGATAACGTTTGTTGCCTTGCGGGTGTTGATGAGGTCGGTAGAGGTGCTCTTGCCGGTGATGTAGTAGCCGCAGCTGTCATATTGCCAGCTAATCATAATATAAAGGGCCTAATGGATTCCAAGCGTCTTTCTGTAAATCGTAGAAAGAGTCTTTACAGAGAGATTATCGATGTCGGCGGTAATTTCGCGGTCGGGCATAGTTCGGCTCGAGAGATCGATGATAAAAATATCCTAAAGGCAACGCTCACTGCCATGAAACGCGCTGTCGACGCATTGGCCATAAGGCCAGATTATGTCGTTGTCGATGGTGATCATCTTCCTTCCTGGACATATCGTTCCGAAGCACTAGTCGGCGGAGATAATCTAGTTGCTCCAATTAGTGCGGCTTCGGTGATCGCGAAAGTCACTCGTGATCATCACATGATCCTTTATGACAGTTTGTACCCTGGTTATGACTTTATATCCAATAAGGGGTATGGTACAGCAACTCATATTGAGGCTTTGTCTGCTTTGGGGCCGACGCCAATTCATCGGCTTTCCTTTGCGCCATTGAAAGATAAAATTGAATTATGATCTATACACACCTGATACAAAGAATATCATTTCTCCGGGCGAGGTTGGCTCTTAATACCCGAATACCTTCATCGTTGCCGCTTCCTTGGGTAGAGGACTTTGAATTGTGAATTACGCTAAATTTGTTGGATGGGGAAGTTATCTGCCATCATTGGTTGTTAAAAATAGGGACTTAGTTCATTTTGTAGATACCACAGACGAGTGGATTCTATCTAGAACTGGAATTAAAGAAAGACGCTATAGCCATGTTTCTACAGGGGAAATGGCTTGGTTGTCAGCCGAGAAGGCATTAGCCAGCGCCGGTATGCTACCCAGTGATTTAGATCTTATAATCTTGGGATCTACAACTGCTAATGACGTATGTCCAAATACTGCTAGTTATATAAAAAATAAGTTAAAAGCAGGCTCTGCCGCAGCAATTGACATAAATTCAGCATGCACAAGTTGGCTTTATGGGGTGGCTATGATGTCTGATATGATAAAGGCAGGTAGTATAAAGACAGGAATGGTCATTGGATCTGAGCGTTTATCTTTGGGACTTGACTGGAACAAACGAGAATCTTGCTGTCTTTTTGGTGACGGCGCAGGTGCTGTCGTACTTACACGATCAAATGAAAAACTCGGATTGATCAGCTCAAGAATAAGTTGTGTGCCAGATAGTAGAGAATTTCTAGAAATTCCAAATTGGGGTATTCAACCCGGGATCCACACCAATGATTTGCATCTTTCCATGAACTTTGATGGTGCAGCGATTTTCAAGCGCGCAGTCAAATCAATGAGCTTGGATTGTCAGGCTGTTCTTAATCAAGCAGGTCTTACAATAAAAGACATAGATCTTTTTATCCCGCATCAAGCCAACATTCGAATAATAAATGCGGTGGGCTCTAAACTTGGGGTCGATCCAGATAAGACAATCGTGACCATTGATAGGTTCGGTAATACTTCGGCTGCATCCATACCAATTAGTCTTTGTGAGGCATTGGAAAGTGGCATCATAAAAGGAGGAGAAACTATTTTGTTGGCTAGTTTTGGAGCAGGATTAAGCTGTGGTGCAGCCATACTTAAGTGGGGAGCCTCGACTAAACACGTCAAAGAAACGCACTTTTCGATACCATCATATCAGGGTGAAGTGACTGAATTATTATCAGATAGTTTTTCTTATCATGGGATTAACTGCAGTTAGATTGAGAAAATCAAATGAATTCTTCCTTCATTCACTTGCGACTTCATACTGAGTTTTCTCTAATAGACAGCTGCATTCGTTTGGATCCCTTGATTCAAAAAATCCAAGACCAGTCAATGCCTGCAGTGGCGATAACAGATTTCCATAACCTCTTTGCGTTGGTAAAGTTTTATAAAAAAGCCCAGTCGGCGGGTATCAAACCTATAATCGGGGTTGATTTTTCGCTACAACAAACCGGACCGCAGTCTCAAACAACCAATATTTTACTGCTTGCTCAAAATCAAAATGGCTATAAGAATCTAATTAAATTGATCTCGCGGAGCTACAGGGAAGGCCAAATCAGAGGTAGGCCAAATATTTTAATTGATTGGTTGGAGGAAAATGCTGAGGGGTTAATTGCATTATCTGGAGCTCAAAAAGGAGCGGTAGGGACGGCTCTTAGTGCCGGTAGACTGGATGATGCGAGGGACTCCCTTAAACACTTCATGGGTTTATTTCCAGATCGTTTTTACATTGAACTTCAGAGAACAACACGCTATGGCGAAGAAGAATATATTAAGCCAGCTATTCACTTGGCAAATGAGCTGCAATGTCCAGTGGTAGCCACTAACGATGTGTGTTTTTTGAATGCTGATGAATTTGAGGCCCATGAAGCGAGAGTGTGTATCAACCAGGGACGAACTTTGGAAGATCCCAGAAGAGATCGCAGATATTCTGAAAAACAATTCCTTCGATCTTCTGAAGACATGTCAGAGCTTTTCAAAGATATACCTGAAGCAATCGCCAATAGCTTAGAAATTGCAAAACGCTGCACTTTGGAAATTGACTTAGGCAAATATTTTTTGCCTAAGTTCGCTGTTCCGGACAATATTTCTCCGAATGATTATTTTATTAGTTTGGCTAAAAAAGGCCTGCAAGAGCGTCTCTCTATGCGATGCGATATTTCTCCTCTCCGCTATTCCGGCGAAATTTATTCGGAGCGATTAGAAAGCGAATTGTTGATCATCACTGAGATGGGATTCACCGGTTACTTCCTCATCGTGATGGATTTTATTCTGTGGGCGAAGAATAACGATATTCCTGTCGGACCGGGGCGCGGATCTGGTGCAGGTTCTTTAGTGGCCTATGCGCTCAAAATCACCGATATTGACCCGCTGGAATACGATTTATTGTTCGAACGTTTCCTAAATCCCGAACGAGTTTCATTGCCAGATTTTGACATAGATTTTTGCATGGAAGGACGCGATAGGGTTATCGATTATGTCGCAGAACGTTACGGTCGGACGGCCGTTTCGCAAATTGTGACATTTGGCACAATGGCTGCGAAAGCTGTCGTCCGAGACGTAGCACGGGTTCTTGGAAAATCTTATTCACTAGGTGACAAACTGTCCAAAATGATCCCTTTTGAAGTGGGCATGACGCTTAAAAAAGCTTTTGATCAAGAGGAAGATATTCGACATTTTATCCAGCAAGATGTTGAGGCGGAAGAGATCTGGGCCTTGGCGCTAGAACTCGAAGGCATCACTAGGAACTGCGGAAAACATGCCGGAGGAGTGGTTATAGCACCAACACAAATTACTGACTTTACACCAATTTATTGCGATGAAAATGGTTCTGGGATTGTAACCCAATTTGACAAAAATGATGTTGAAGAAGCGGGTCTAGTCAAATTTGATTTTCTGGGCCTCCGAACGCTTACGATTATCAATTCTGCCGTAAAACTTATCAATCAATTGAGAACTAAAACATCTCAAGACATCTTAAAAATTGAAAATATTCCTCTTGACGATATTCCGACTTTTGAACTGATGGCCCGTGCAGAGACCACGGCCGTATTTCAGCTTGAATCAAGAGGCATGAAAGAATTGATTAGAAAATTAGGCCCAGATAGGTTTGAGGATATCATCGCTCTGGTCGCGTTATTTAGGCCCGGGCCGCTCCAATCCGGCATGGTTGATGATTTTATCAATCGTAAAAAAGGACTCTCACCCATAAGCTATCCTCACCCCAGATATCAACATAAATGTTTGAAATCAAGCTTAGAGCCCACTTACGGGGTAATTCTATATCAGGAGCAAGTTATGCAAATCGCTCGAGAAATGGGCGGTTATACCCTTGGAGGCGCCGATCTTTTGCGCAGGGCGATGGGTAAAAAAGATGTTAATAAAATGGCAGAACAACGATCAATCTTTATACAAGGAGCCATCGAAAAGGGTTTTACAGAAAATCTCGCCTCAAATGTATTTGAATTAATGGAAAAGTTTGCGGGTTATGGGTTCAATAAGTCGCATTCAGCGGCATATGCTCTGATTGCTTATCAAACTGCTTGGTTGAAGACGCATTATCCAGCCCAATTTATGGCAGCAACTATTTCATCTGATATGGATCGAACAGATAAAGTGGTGAGTCTCATAGATGAGTGTCGTGTAATGGATTTGACGCTGATGCCGCCCGATATCAATAGTGGCGAACATCAATTCAGTGTGAGTCCGGATAATGATATTTTATACGGTTTAGGTGCTATAAAAGGAATTGGTGAGGGTCCAGTAAACATCATAATTGAAGCGCGTAAGAAAGATGGAACTTTTTCGGATCTATTTAACTTATGCGAAAGAGTGGATGCGAGAAAAGTAAATAAACGAATTATCGAAGCCTTAATAAGGGCAGGTGCTCTTGATGGTATCGGTCCCGAGGGGACAGTGGGATATAGTCGAGCCGTCATGCTCGCTTCGATAAGTGAGGCAATGAAACTGTCACAGCAAAAGGCATGGAACGAAGATTCGGGAATTGACGATCTCTTCGCCGATTCAATCATAAATAAGACACAAGATAGGTCTCTAATATATCGTCTGAACGTGTCTCCGTTATCAGCGAAGGAGTGCCTTGAAGGCGAGAAAGATACTCTTGGTCTATTCTTAACAGGCCATCCAATTGATGAACACTTATCTGAACTTGATCTTCTTTCATCCATGCCGATAGCAAAATTGAGGGTGATGAAATCTGGATGCCAGATCGCTGGTATTTTGATCGATATCAGAATTATGAAAAATAAAAGAGGTGAAAACTTTGCGATTCTGACGATCGATGATAAGACGGGAAGAGTTGAGGTTTCGCTTTTTGCAGAAAAATATAATATTTTTTCTGAAATGTTAGTAAAAGACTCGCTTCTTGTGGTATCTGGAAGTGTGTCGCAAGATGAATATAGCGGTGGATATAAAATGCTGGCTGAGTCAATTAGTACTTTGTATGACATCAGATGCGAAAGATTAAATAAATTAGAATTACTGATTTGCGAGCAATCTGATCAATGGGTGCAAACGATAGAAACAATTCTAACTGACTATCGGGATGGAAATTGTAAGTTTTACATCACCTATTCTACCGAAGAGTATTCCGCACAATTAGCACTTGGAGAGGATTGGCAAATTAAACCTTGTGACGATCTTCTGGCAAAATTGAAGAATGAATTTGGTGAAACTAACTTGAGATTGCATTATGAATGAAAGTTATGCTCGAAGATGTCCTAAAATGTTAGTATGGAGCATAGTTGATCAAAACTGGGTTAACCATGAATTTGAACTATTTAACGTTTGAACAGCCCATTGCTGATTTAGAAGCAAAAATTCAAGAGCTATCTGCCGTTGGGTCTGACAATAACCTGAATATCTCAGAAGAGTTAAGTCGATTACGTGAACAATCACGAAACTTGACTAAAAAGATTTACGCAAAACTTACTCCATGGCAGATAGTCCAGGTGGCTAGACATCCTCAAAGACCGTATTCTTCAGATTATATAGAACGTATTTTTTCTGATTTTGATGAGCTTCACGGTGACAGGCATTTTGGTGATGATAATGCAATCATCGGAGGTGTGGCGCGTTTAGACGGTAAACCAGTGATGGTTATTGGTCAGGAAAAAGGTCGGAGCGTCAAAGAAAAAGTTGATAGAAATTTTGGCATGCCCAAAGCTGAGGGTTATCGGAAAGCACTTAGGCTTATGGAGACTGCAGAAAGGTTTAAAATGCCTCTATTAACACTCATTGATACACCCGGAGCGTATCCTGGGATAGACTCTGAAGAACGTAACATATCAGAATCCATAGCTCAAAATCTGGCGGTGATGTCAAAGTTGAGAACACCAATTATTTGTACAGTCATCGGCGAGGGAAGTTCTGGGGGTGCCCTTGCAATAGGAGTTGGAGATCGTTTGAATATGCTTCAGTTCAGCACCTATTTTGTTATTTCTCCGGAAGGTTGCGCCAATATTATATGGAAAACTTCAGATAAGGCGCCGCAAGCAGCCCAAGCGATGGGGGTAACTTCTGAAAATTTGATTGATTTAGGGGTCGTAGATGAGTCAATAGAAGAGCCATTGGGAGGTGCCCATAGGAATATTGATGAAATGAGTGATTCTCTGAGGAATAAACTGCTTTCTCAAGTTGATGCGTTGATGAGATATTCGATTGATGATCTTTTGGAGAATCGGTATCAACGGTTGATGTCATACGGAAAGCCGCCTTAATAACTCCTCCGAGGTTGAGGGATATCTCAGTGGACTATTCGTAATAAACCGCTCATATTATTAAAGTAAACAGCGCGATATGACGTCTAAGTTGAAAATTGTAAGTGATGCAAATATTTGTGACGTTTCCGAGTTATTTGGTCGTTATGGTGATGTCAAATGTCTATCGGGTCGGAATATAGATCGATCACATGTGATTGAAGCGGATGCGTTGCTGGTTAGAACGATAACTCAAGTTAATCGTGAATTATTGGAACATACATCTGTGCGATTCGTTGGGTCTGCCACAAGTGGAATTGATCATATTGATGTACCATATCTCAAAACTAATAATATATTATTAGCCCACTCTCCGGGAAGCAATGCAAATGCTGTCGTTCAATATGATCTGTCAGTTTTCGCAAGATTAAAGCCTGAATGGAGAACCTCCACGATAGGAATTATCGGTTGCGGGAAGGTGGGCGGTAGGCTTCATGCTTTATTAAAAAAGCTAAATGTTAAACTACGAGTTTATGACCCTTTTCTTTCTAAAGAACAAGTTGCTGAGCTTACAGATCTGAAGGAAGTTTTAAAAAGCGACATAGTTTGCGTTCATACGCCACTCACGCATAGCGGCGAGTTTCCCACGGCCAATCTGCTCGACGAACAAAAAATTAATACAATATCTCCTGGTACATTGTTGGTGAACGCCGGTCGAGGCGGAGTGGTGGATGAAGCGGCATTAATTAGGCGATTGGATTCCAAAAATGATATCTCCGTAGCGTTCGATGTTTGGGATTCAGAACCCTTAATCAACCTGTCTCTTATGAGTAAAATAAATATAGCTACTCCGCATATCGCGGGGTATACGTTTGAAGCCAAAAAACAAGCCTCTCAGATGTTGCTAGATGCTTTATTGCTGTGGCAGGGCAGGAAATCACTTTCTAGAGAAATAGAACTAAAAGAAAAAATCATAGATTTAGGACAAGGCGATGAAACTCTCAATGATTTGATTTTGGCCTGCTACGATGTGTCAAGGGATGATGAGGCTTTGAGACATACTATGAGTGATGGGAATTTTGGCGTTGGCTTTGACTGCATAAGAAATGAATACCTGTTTCGACATGACTTTCAGTATTATTCTGTCCGCAATTCTCACAGACAATTATCCGAATTGCGTGCGCTAGGATTTAAATCAATCTAATCATTGAAGCCTCTCAAGCGAGACAAATAGTCTGCTAATCGGCCGATTGCTTCTGATAATTCTCTATGATCTGGAAGGAATACAATGCGAAAATGTTGCTTACCTGGCCAGTTAAAGGCACTTCCTTGGACCAATAGGACTCGCTCTTCCTTAAGAAAATTTAAAATTAATTTTTCATCATCTTCTATCGGATACATGTCGCTATCTAATTTAGGGAAAAGATACATCGCTGCCTGCGGCTTGACGCAAGTAACTCCGGGTATCTCGTTTATTAATTTATATGCGATGTCTCTTTGTTCTCGTAATCTCCCGCCAGGTTTGGTGAGGTCATTTATGCTTTGATAGCCTCCTAGAGCTGTTTGAACTGCTAGCATCGCTGGGACATTCGCGCAAAGTCGCATAGAGGCCAGCATTAACAGGCCTTCAAGATAGTCTGCTGCTCTTTGTTTTTCGCCGCTCGCTACCACCCAACCAGAACGGAAACCTGCCAATCTGTATGTCTTGGAAAGGCCATTAAAGGTAAGACATAGAGTATTTTTAACTGATTTGGCGATCGGTTCGTGAATAATACCGTCATAAAGAATTCTGTCGTAAATTTCATCAGCCAAAATGATGAGATTATGTGATTCAGATAGAGCAACTAATTTCCTAATCATTTCCTTGCTATAAACAGCACCAGTGGGGTTATTGGGATTAATTATCACAATCCCACGTGTTCTAGCGGTTATTTTGTTCTCAATGTCTTCAAGATCTGGCTGCCAAGAATCATGTTCGTTGCAAAGGTAATGCACTGGCTTGCCTCCGCTTATGGAGGTCGCAGCGGTCCATAAGGGATAGTCGGGTGCCGGAATCAGTACTTCATCGCCATTGTTAAGCAGCGCTTGCATAGCCATAACGATCAATTCACTCACACCGTTGCCCATGATTACGTCTTCTACATCGATATCAGTAAGGCCAATTGCTTGGTAACGTTGCATCACCGCTTTGCGCGCTACGAATAATCCCTTGCTTTCGCTGTAACCCTGAGCATTTCTAAGATTTTGGATTACGTCGTAAAAGATCTCATCTGGGGCGTCAAACCCAAATGCAGCAGGATTGCCGATATTAAGTTTAATTACTTTTTGTCCTTGATCTTCTAACCATTCGGCGTGATCAAGGACAGGTCCACGGATATCGTAGTGTGCTTGGTCAAGTTTAGTGGACTTTAATATATCCATCTTTAATTGGTCACCATCATCATTCGCTCTGGAGCCTATTGTACCCAAAATTGAATATTGGTTTTCCGTTTTTATTCGTCACCTAACTTTCCCGATTGTTTGATTTTGGGGTTTACTAATGACTAGATGTTAGAAAAATATGGAATAATTGTGACATAAATAGTTATAGAGTATTTCTCTCAAATTCAGAGTTATAGCAGATCGTGGATAAGCGATAAGGCTGCGAGTCCATATTGACGCAAAATCCCAAATCGCTATAATGATGCCTCTTGAAAGGACGTCCTGCGGTAGTTATATCATTGAATGCGTCCGTAGAATTGCACGGAAAAGCGGCTTTAAATAGAAAAGCCCCATTAAATCATAAGTTTAAACACGTCCCGTTCGTCTAGAGGCCTAGGACACCGCCCTTTCACGGCGGTAACAGGGGTTCGACTCCCCTACGGGACGCCACTGCATTGCACTTTACAATGCGGGAATAGCTCAGTTGGTAGAGCGGTACCTTGCCAAGGTACAGGTCGCCGGTTCGAACCCGGTTTCCCGCTCCAATTTTAAAAATTTTTTTTTTTTTAAAAAAAAGTCTTGTACTCTCGATTTTCGCGTATAAACTACGCGAAAATCTAGGTGTACAAATTTAAGCGTATAATTCTCTTAACTTTTGTCGATCTTTAATTTAGACAACTTGGGCTTGGGCCTGTTGTATTTTTTAGCAGCTTCTATAGCTAAGAGGTATGAGTATGAACGAAATCATTGATAATGAGACCTTTTCTCCACTTGCATCGGCACAAGAGCCCCAATGGTGGCTCGGATCCCCAGTAATTGACCCACTAAAATACACGATTGACGGCAACGAGTTCCGTAAGCAAGGGGCGCCGCTAATGGCATCCGATGCTTTAGGTAATCGGATGCAGTCCATATTTAATGATGTGGGGTTAGTCCATATTACTAATACTGGGCTAGCAGATCTTGATTCAATGAAGGAAATTGCAAGCCACGTAATTAAGAAGCAACGGCGATATGAAGGTGGGGCAAACCCGCGGAAAGCACTGCGAGCAAACGTTTTTGAAGTCGGTGCTCCACTTGAGGCATGGCTCCATTATCATCATGAGATGGCGTATATTGGTTCAAGCACAAAAATGCTTGGATTTTTGGTGCATAAAATGCCAAAAAAGGGCGGTTATACATTTGTCTCGGACAACGTCAGGGCAACCGAAGACATACTTGCAACGCCATTCGGTAAAAAATTAAAAGAGAAAGGACTCTGCTATCACAGAAATTTAACTGACCGAGAACAGTTCAAGGATAAATTAGACATAGGAGTATACAATCATTGGCAACAGTCTATGTTGACCGAAGACCCAGACGTAGCGATCTATGAAGCCAAAAAGCGCGGGCTTCAAGCAGAGTGGGGCGCCAATAGATTGCTTAAGACTCGCTACTACATTTCAGCCTTCGAATACTTCCCCCAAATGGATCAAAACCTACTATATAGCAGTATGGCGGATGATAGTACGTGGTTTGATACATGGCCGATGGTGCAGCATCTTCCCGAAGATGAACGTCCGCTTAAATTGACATTCGGTGATGATACTGAGATGAGTAGGGATGAAAAGCAACAGTTCCTGGATGTGTATGACCGATATGGGTTCCCTCTAGAATGGCAGGTGGGTGACATTGGAATTATATGCAATTTCCGATTTGCCCATGGCCGCCCAGCGGTTCATTTGCAGGAAGGAGAGGAGAGGCAGTTGGGCGTTTTAATCGGAGATTCTTACGATCGAGTTCAGGCCTATGACGATAAATGGTAACTCATCATCTAGCCTTAAAAAGCACCCACAATAAGTTCACTTAACGAGATGCTTCAGCCATATTAGAAACCATCAGACAGGAGCTTGTAAATTGTTTAGGACCTAAAGACGTCCTGCTAAAAGCCGATATTAGTGAAAAATACAAGAAAGACTGGAGCGGCACCCCAGCCGTTTGTCCTCAGCTTCTTTGTCGTCCGAAGACCACATCCGATCTCTCGAAAATAATCAAGATTTGTCATTCTCACAATCAA
>NZXB01000097.1 GCA_002701765.1 Porticoccaceae bacterium | reverse complement strand
TACCTTGCGGGATTCATGCCAACTAAAGGAAATTTTTCGGTCTGCGGAAATTGATCTGCGAAAACCATTGATTACCACTTGCGGATCTGGTGTGACTGCAGCTGTTCTAAATCTCGCGCTTTCCAGAATTGGTTACAATAATCATTCTTTGTACGATGGTAGTTGGGCTGAGTGGGGAGGTCGGCTGAGTGCGCCCGTTGCTGTGGGAGCAGATTAATAGTTTTGACCTAATGTTGTCGGCATTTCAAAGTTCCAGCGGAGTAACATCTTCTCTGTTTTTTGGTGTCACAATTTTATCCGTTATTAAAGGACATAATATGATGAATTGCATCCAAATCGGAAAACTATTGCCATTTAAGAGGCACTATCTAACTGAATTCATAATAACGAGATTTGTCTTGGTTTTTCTTTTGGGATTGCAGTCTCATCTTACATTCTCCCAAGGAGAGGATAGTGGTTCATGGGAACGTGATCTGATGGTTTTGGCTACCTTGTTTGATGGTCATTATGCAAACAGCAACCAAACCTATTTTGATAAGCGCATGAAACAAGTGCCCGCGCATGAATCTCATACGTTACTTATTAGAAGATCCTCAGAGGACTATAAATTTTCTGCAACACTAACTAAATCAGAATCGGACAAACAGCACGATGTTATATCGCTTGAATTGAGTTTTGCAAGTGATGAAAGTGCCCGAGCAGTCCGAACCGATGTAATATTGCCAGACGGACAAAAGGCATGTTCCTTGTTTTGGCAGAGAGAGGCGGCTCAATTTCGGGCAAGGCCCAATTCAGATTGCAAACAAAATCTTCAAGCGCCTGCAGAGATTGTGATTTCAAAAAAGCAATTATGGTGGACTCTCTCAAAGGCAGATGCTCCGGAATTGATATTTCATCGTTCCCGCGAGTTTGGTTGCTATGCTGATTTACCCGGCGTTGGGGGAGGTCGTGATGAACCCTATAATCGATTTGATAATCTCCGAGTGCACGATCAAGGGGGCGAAGCTTGGTTCACGTCCAAAGAAGGTAGGCGATTAGGAATAAGACTCTTTCTAGTGGACTGGCCCATCAATAATTATCAAGGTTTTTTTGCGCGAGATTCTCTTGTTATCTATGTGATGGAACGCACTAGAAGTGGAACTGAAGAGCATGGTTACAGCTTCACTGTTCCATCCGCTGATCGTATTGGCATAAACCTTAAGTGGATGCTAGCAAATTGCTCTTTGGTCTCTGGCCGGGATGCTACCCCTTCTTTTTAGGGTTTGGGGAAAGGACTTCCAACTTTGCTCCAGATGGAAACTGCACTAGACCGGTATGACCACTCAAACCAACGCATTTAGATTGAGTGGGTCCGCGAAGCCAGTCAACGTTTGCTTTATCAAATGAATCTACCGACGCGCTGACTAAGACGATCCCGCCGTCGATCGTTTTGGTGGGCAATGCCGTTTTGTATTGATCGAATTCAAAACCGAATGGCCCCGCAAATTTCATCAACATGATGGGATAACGCGTGTTACGGGAATCTCCGCGGGCCTTAGCGAGAATATCGATTTTGAATCGGACTGGATCAGTCAAAAGATTCTTAAATGTTTTTTGCAAGAATTGCTGATGATTTTCAAGTTTATTACTGCCGTGAACCACAATGAAGGTATTGCCTACCGCAGAAGCGGGGCTCTGCGGTTTAAGAAGGGAGAGAGAGGGGTCATGCATATGTGTCAGGTAAACTAATTCATTTGATGGGCCTGTGACCTGCATAGCAAGAATATTTTTGGCATTTGTGAGGTATGCAGGAGGTCCAATAACTTCAAAGGCGCCGCCCGTCATATTTTTACTTAGGTTATCCGGGTCTCTAGCAAGGAGTTCTATTGCATTCCAACCCGATGTCAACATCGGCTGATATGCTGGATTCCCACCCTCAATAAATCGGAGCATTACCTCTGGCGAACCTTCGGGTGGGCGCATAATGATGAAGTTCTGTCCGTCCATGGACTCATAGCCAGATTGCTTAGCACAGAGATGATTGATGATTCCTGAACTTATAGTTCTGTAGCCAAAATGATCATTGTAGGCCTTCGCAGTTTCTTTCAGATCGGTGGCTAGTAAGGTCACCATCATAAGGGTTTCAAGTATCATAGCAATCTCTAGGAAAATCATGCCAAGTTTTTTGTTTTGGTTCCGCTAGACTGTGGGCCATAGTTTGGGCGAGCATTAGTCTGCTTAGGCAAAAACGATCTAGATGTCCAAAAGAGCAGAACATAGTTTTGTGACTATAAAAATGGCTCTCAAAGTTCACAAACATCCTCGAGTTCAACCATTTCAAAAGCAAAAAGAAAATGTGCCATCCCTGCGAGCAGAGAAAATGTCATGCTTAGCTCTATAATCTGCCCCTCATCAAAGTGATTGAGCAGGTCTTCATATAGGGTCTTAGATAGACGAGCACCCTTAGCATGCAAAGACATTAAGTCGGCTAATTGCAAGACAGCTTTTTCGGCAGCATTAAAAATTTCGTTGTCTCTATCAGAGATTGCTGCGATTTTTCGTGCGTCTAGGCCAGCACTTTTTGCATCTAGCCGGTTTCCCTTATTGCATGATCGGCAGCCATGGACCTGAGAAAGCCTTAGTCGCCCTAACTCTTTGTAAATTTTTGGCACGTTATTGCTGTAAAAAAGTTTGTTATAGAACTCTTCGATATACCAATCAAAAAGTTCTGGCGCATGAGCCATTGCAGAAATAAGTTTTGCTTCCCCTCTTCTTAACACGGATTTGTCATAGACCAACTGCATTTGTTCGGTAAGTTCAGATCTATCTTTGAATGGAAAAACAGGCGAATTTTTAGGCATATCTTTTATAGGAGCTATTGAAAAAGGACATCAATCTTTTTGCGCGTTGACAATGGTATGTAATTCAACGAAGTTTATCAGCATGAGTAACATTTTGGGCTAATGACTTTCGCTTTGTGCCAATTCTAGTGTGTCTCCTCTCCTCCGCTTACATTGAGTGATTCACCAGTAATGTAGGATGCCTCGTCACTTGCGAGAAACGCAACCAGGGCGGACACGTCATCCACCGTGCAGTGCCGTTTCATAGGGATTCGATTTTTCATTGCCGCCAAATACTCAGGGACAGTAAGACCTTGAAACTTCGAATAATATTCATTCTGCTTCTCTCCCAACTCTGTGGTAATGTGGTTCGGGCAGATGGCATTTACCGTAATGCCATGCTCGCCTAACTCGCAAGCATTCGATCGAGTAAGCCCGACGAGGCCGTGTTTTGTTGCAACATATGCGGCAAGATGAGGGAANCCGCTTTTGGCTGCTTGNCTGGCTATGTTGATGATGCGGCCACCATTGCCNGCCTTTATCATGTGTNTAGCAGCCTCCTGAGAACANAGAAATGTCCCNGTTAGNTTGACATCNAGAACATGTTGCCACTCGGCTTTGGGCACCTCTATAAATGGGCGCATAAGATAGCCAATACCCGCGTTATTTATTAGGACATCAATTCTTCCAAACTCCTCTAGCGTGAGTTCAAATAATCTGACTACTTGTTTCTCATCCCTAACATCACAGGGTATAGCTTTTGCAACACCGCCGCATGATGCTATATTTTGAACGACCTCTTCGGCTGAACGCGTTGCACTGCCATTGTCATTTGTGCCAATATTTTCGCCAAGGTCACTCACGATAACGCTGTAACCCTTTTTAGCCAGGGTTTTTAGTATACCCGCACCTATCCCTATTGGGCTGCCGGCCCCAGTGCATAAGGCTACTTTTTTTTCAGGAGAATCGATTACTTTTACCCCTATATTGTGCCTAGGACGTCGGTTAAGATGAACTGAGGGTTTTCAGCAAAAGACTGAAATTTTGCTGCAATATCCTGCATAAGTTGACTACTGATCTCTTCGTAGAAGGCTGTTTCGTCATTCAATGAAATAACTTCAATATAATCGTAGGCTGGAGGACTATCAGAACCTAGAATGCCTTTGCTGCGGAAAACTTCAAAATTGTTAACTGAGCGCAGGTTCCGGACGATTGGAAGGTCGGTTGAAGTAGCCCAATTTTCGTATTCCTCTTGAGTTACATCATCTTTCAAATTGAATAGTACAATAATAGTGGTCATAACAGCGGTCCAGAAAATTATGCAGTAGCAGTGTGTACATTAATTTTTTTCTAGACGTCACGTCAACATATATATTGTTTTATTGAAGGGTTATTATGATTGTGCAAATTGATTACATGTTATAAGTAGTTATATTAATAGAGCAAATTTCGGTTATTTCAACTCATGAATCTTTACCCAAAACTTTTTTCCCCATGGACACTTGGTGGCGTACCTCTCAGAAATCGTCTTGCTCATGCCTCGATCCTTACGCATTTTGCCAAAGATGGCAAACCTACCCAGAGACTTCTCAATTACCTTTCCGGCCGCGCTCAGGGAGGCGCAGGCTTGATTGTCACAGAACCGTTGGCAATGTTATCGCGCGTGCCGCCGAGTAATCGGGTTCATGCTTTTCATGATAGCTCTATTCCTGCGCTCAAGAGACTGGTTGATGCGGTAGAGCCATATGACACCCGTCTGATCGGACAGATACAGGACCCTGGCCGGGGTAGGCATGAGATAGGTAGAAATGATTCAGCCATCGGTGCATCGGCTTTGCCAGATGACCTAAGCTGGACGGTACCCCATGCATTATCTTCAGCCGAAATACAAAATTTAATTGACGAGTGGTCACAGTCATGCCGAAGATTGCAGTGCGCCGGGTTCTCCGGAGTGGAAATATCCGCTGGGCATGGGCACATCTTCCACCAATTTCTATCGCCGCATGCCAATCGAAGGGAAGACGAGTTCGGAGGCGATCTAGAGGGTCGGACCCTGTTTTTACTAAAATTGCTCGAACAGATAAGACAGGCATGTGGTACCCCTTTCATCATTGGACTAAAGTTAGTCGCCAACGACTCTATTTCAGGAAGTATTGATATTGAAGAGGGCATGCGGATAGCTGAGAGAATTTCTCACTTTCGCTCTTTAGATTACTGGACTTTCGTTTGGGGGTCGCACTCCAACACGCTTTGGCAACATTTGCCGGGGGCGGAAGGACCGAGGGCGCCTTATCTTTCAGACATAAAGAGATTGCGTGGGGTCGCTCCAGTGATAAAGACAGGAGCACTTGGTTATATTACCGATCCAAATGAGGCAGAGCGAGCTTTGACAGACGGCACTGCAGATATGATTTTTCTGGGTCGTGCCCTGATAGCCGATGCTGCATGGGGAGAAAAGGCACGGAGAGGGCACGAGGACCAAATAAGATATTGTGTTTCATGCAATACATGTTGGCGGATGACGGTAGAGAGTGGCGGCATGGCTTGCGACAATAATCCCAATCTGGCACAGGAAGGCGAAGCCCTGTGGCGGCCCAAAAAGACACTCAAGCCACTTAACATATTGATTGTTGGAGCCGGCGTGGCTGGTCTCGAGGCCGCCTGGGTTGCTGCTGCCCGCGGCCACTCAGTCACTGTATTGGGAGGATCTAATGGCTTCGGTGGAAAGACCCGTCTGCATGCGGCCCTTCCCGGAGCGGAAAACCTGAGCAGTGTTTATGACTATCAATTCACGGCGGGGAAACGGGAGGGCGTAAACTATATTTTTGACGGGAAAGCTTCGTTGGAAACGATTCTGTCATTTCAACCGGATCGGGTGGTCATTGCAACTGGCTCTACAATGGCAATTCCGGAATTTATCCCAGATGAATTTATTCGAGACGACCTTATTCCTGATTTGAGAGAGTTTATAGCTAACGTGAAGGCTCGGAACTTTAAAGATGCCGGTGGGATCGTGATCTTTGATCGTGATCATACGGAAATGACTTATGCTGCGGCCGAATTTCTGTCCAGTCGCTTTACTGAAGTTATAATCGTCACTCCGCGAGACCGTATCGCTTCAGATTGCTCGCTGATTAATCGCCAAAAAATATACTCTCGATTATACTCTAAAGGAGTCAAGCTGATTTCGGATCATGAGCCGCTGGATTTGAGGAATCTAGAGAAAGGTATAGTAATTCTAAGAAATATTTATAACTGCAGCTTAATGGAATTGAAAAACATTGTTGCCCTGACCTATGCCACTTCTCGTCGCCCTAATGATCAGTTGGTGGAACCAGCAATGAATGCTGGACTGGAGGTGACAAGTATAGGAGATTGTTATGCTCCGAGGTCTTTGCTGTCCGCTACCGCGCATGGATTTTCAGTGGGCTGCCAAATTTGAACTGAAAAAACGGTGGCCATCCGTCCATAAGCAATTTATTACACTGTCATAGCAAAGTTGCTCATAATAGAGGCTTTAGCAAACCCGAGAGTCCCGCCACAACGGTCCCACTATAAATAGCCAACACTGCAAGATAGACCGGTTTCAGATCTGAACTTAGTTTTGAGTTAAGTTGGTCATTTCCACCCTCTGCAGCAAGCAGTTGGAAGTCCTCCACCACTGGAATAAAATACTTTTCAAGAGCGAGAGCTGATGCCGCTATTAAAACATATGCATACCATTTTAGAGCCAGCCAAAGTGGGATTTCGCCATTGTAAAGCAGCCATGATGATCCACCTCCCATGCCAATAATGACCATCCCGTAAAAAAGTGTTTGGAGACGTATACCTATCAAAAATTGCTTGCTTCCGGGTGATGTGAAAATGATTAAGTAAGTTGCGATGACCCATGCGATTGTAATGAAAAAGCAAATCCCGAGAGGAATAAAGTCATAACCCAACTGTTTTGATAAAACTACACCACTGCCCCAGACGAGAGGTACGGCAAATCTGGGCAATCGATCGAGTTTCATGCCGACTTCGAGCAAAGTTAGGCGAGTTTCTGCACTGAGATTTCCTCTCTCAGCGTAACGACAAGACAAAAACACTCCCAAATCTGTCCCTAGCCAAAATACCCAGCCCAGGACATGAGTAATGAGAGCGGCCTCAGCTAAGCTCATGGGTCCGCCTCGTTTTTGGTTTCACCTTGGAGATCGTCAATTTCTTTTTTCCTGCTTGCCAATGATTGTGTTGGGACACCCATAGAACGAAAAGCATCGGCGAAAAAGTTTTGCATGGCCTGGTGCTCGTCTGCCTTTTCATTGTCGCTACGCTGAATATTTTCAAGTTCTTCGGCCGTCAACAAGCCTTTACCAATCAGTGCTTTTTGAAGCAAGTTAACTTGGGCTCGCGTGGCCCAAAGTTGAGACATTGTCTCGAGAAGTGCGGTCATTAAAGCATCGGTTTCTGAGCTCGCAAAGAAAGCGGGTCTTTTCCCCCGTGTATTGAGATTGAAGTTTTGGTCGGCACTCGTCATTTTTTAATTTCCCAGTCGTTGTGATTTGAGGATTGACAACAGGATCGTGTTAGGTCGAGAAGCAATGTTTAGGTGTCATTGATTATTTCCACGCTCCAAAGCCGAACCACTGAATACCCTCTGCCAGCCGCCCGGTGTTCTCGTCAATATCAGCATCCACTTTGATTGCCTTAGTGTAAGTTTCGGAGTCCATGTAGGTATACTGAGGTGTTATGAAGTCTATTAATTTATCTTTTTGAAACCCGGCGTCGATTCGCAGTTGGGTAAAATCTTGGTCACGAAAGGCTTTATAAAACGGCTCATTATTGTAATAGGCATCCCAGTCCAAATAGAACGCATCATATGGCTCTAAACTGTCATTTGGCGGCAGTTCCATGTGCAGCATCAGGCCTCCTGGCCTAAGAACTCTATACGCTTCCGCTAGAACTCTCTTAATATTTTTTACCGACAATTCATGCAGGAACATAGAGGAGAAGACCACATCCACGCTTTCGTTTTCAAAACTCAAAGCAGATGCGTCCATTTGTTTGAAATTCACATCAACACCCTGATCAAGGGCCCTGGCGTTTCCATATCTCAGGCAAGCCGGAGCTACGTCAATACCTTCTACCTCCGCTTCTGGATAGGTAATCTTCCATGCACAGGTGTTATGGCCAATTGTGCAGCCAAGATCTAAAATGGTTTTCGGAGCGAAATCAGGGAATTTTTTTCGGATATACTGAGCCATCGATTGGCCAATGTCATCCAAATTGGAGCCCATCATTCCAAAAGAGAAAATATTCAGCCCATGATCATATAGCGCCCCTCCAACCCAATTGGCAGACCCGTCTTCCCGGTAGTAAGACCCAGGCGCGAGATGAACATCAACCGAGGAAACATTTTTTGGTATGGCCAAACTGGGGTCTAAGTGGAGTTTAGAAGCAGATTGTTCATTTTTTATCGCGTTTATTCGACTATCGAGTTCATTTTTCGATTCATGAATGGCTCTCAGAGCGTTCCGCCAAACCATCTCTTGGGCGTTATATCGCATGCTTGAATAAAACTTAAACACATTTTTACTTTTGATCGCGTCGTGGACATCTTCACCTGTTTCTAATTTCTTTTGATCCCTAATCATTTGGGGTTGCACTTCTGACTCAAAACATTCTTTCATGTTTGCCGCCATATCGTTAAGCAAAAAACCTCGTAACCCTGAAACGAAATCTTGTTTCGATTGCTGCTCTGTGGTTCCTTTTACGTAGAGGGAATGTTTAAGTGGTTGCGGCATTATTTTTCTCCAAAATTTTTATTTGATACTTTTTCGATAGTAAGAGGAAACTTGTAAGTTATCAATGTTTTTGGATTTGCGAGGGCGTCTTTACGTTTTTGATAAATAGCTGGGATGCGGGACAAATATATGTGTATCACCCTGCCTAGAAATCGTCTTCAGAAAATTGGTCTTTGAAGTCATCAAATCCAGTGTCTTATTACAGCGAATGTCCGTGAAACACAAATTTTAAAAAGGTATCTAATATTTGCTAAGCAACGGAAATGCAATGTAGTTCGAGGTCCAATAATGCTGCGAAAATGGTTGTCACTGCCATAGTTTTGATTTGACATATCCGCATATCTATATATTCTTACAAAGACACCAGTTGGAATAAAGTAATAAAGGTACCTGTTTTTTCAACCATTCAAATAGAAAAGGTTAAGCCATGTCTTTTAAAAGTTTTGTAAAAATCATATCTTCTTGTGTATTTCTAATGCTGACCCCATTTCTTGCGAGTTTGTCATTTGGCGACTTGGAAGAGGTTGTGGTTACGGC
>NZXB01000096.1 GCA_002701765.1 Porticoccaceae bacterium | reverse complement strand
TGGACTACCTCAAGGCAAAGGATTCCGAAAGATATCGTAAATTGATCAAAAAGCTTGGGCTACGTCGCTAGTAATTGCCCAAGTATTGTTTAGGCTAAAACTTAAGTATTAGTTAGGGTATAAGGGAAATGGTGCCTTAATTGAAAAATAAACTAAACGACAGGCAGCCATTCGGTCGTGCGAGATACCTCCCTAGATTCTGAAATGGGCCGGAAACGCATGTATTTATCAATAAATAAAAGGTTATAAAATGGAAGTTTTTGAAAAAAAGTTTAAGTATGGAAAAAATGAGGTGGTCATTGAAACTGGCCGGATAGCGCGACAAGCCACTGGAGCGGTGCTCGTCTCGGTGGATAATACATCGGTCCTTTGTACGGTAGTTGGAGCTAAAGAAGCCAAATCAGGGGCTGACTTTTTTCCGCTAGGAGTGCACTATCAAGAAAAGGCATATGCTGCTGGTAAGATTCCGGGAGGTTTTTTTAAACGCGAGGGACGTCCCAGCGAAAAGGAAACTTTGACATCTAGATTAATAGATCGCCCGATTAGACCTCTTTTCCCAGAAGGGTTCAAAAATGAAGTTCAAGTAGTTTGTACGGTAGTATCGGCAGAAAAAGATATCGATCCTGATATCGCTGCTATGATTGGCACGTCTGCTGCTTTGGCCATTTCGGGTATACCTTTTAATGGCCCCATAGGGGGTGCACGCGTGGCGTACAGTGCGAACGANGAGTATGTATTAAACCCCTCATATAGCGAACTTGAATCCTCAAGTTTGGACATGGTAGTGGCGGGCACCCGNGATGCAGTTTTGATGGTTGAGTCGNAGGCAGACGAATTGTCAGAGGACATTATGCTTGGAGCTGTGCTATTCGCGCATCAGGAGATGCAGACAGTCATTACNGTNATCCAGCAGCTAGCAGATGAAGTTGGAAAATCTAGNTGGGAATGGCAANCTGAAACTCAANATANTGATTTTANCAAGGCTCTAAANGGCCTAGTTCATGATGATCTTGAGACTGCTTATCAGATTATTGACAAGCAAACTCGGGTATCACGTATTAATGATCTAAAACAGNTGGCTGTAAAAGAACTATCTTCAGAGACTGAGATTCCTGAAGATTCCGTTAAGGAGGCGTTCAAAAACNTAGAAAAAAACATAGTTCGAGGGCGGATTATTCGGGGGGAAAAACGAATTGATGGTCGGGACACATCGACAGTGCGCCAGATTGAAGTGGAAGTGGATGTCTTGCCGCGGGTCCACGGATCTGCATTATTTACCCGGGGAGAAACGCAAGCTATTGTAGCCGCAACACTTGGTTCTGCCCGTGATGCTCAGATGATTGATGCCNTAGAAGGGCGGCGAGACGACCCNTTCATGCTGCATTATAATTTTCCTCCTTATTCTGTAGGAGAATGCGGGCGACTTGGTTTTACAAGTAGGCGTGANGTGGGTCACGGNCGATTNGCNCGTCGTGGNATTGCAGCTGTCTTGCCNTCGCAAGACGAATTTCCTTATTCTGTGCGTGTCGTATCGGAAATAACCGAATCTAATGGCTCCAGCTCTATGGCGTCAGTCTGCGGTTCTAGTTTGGCTCTTATGGACGCAGGAGTGCCTCTTAAAGCTCCCGTCGCAGGCATAGCCATGGGACTAGTTAAGGAGGATGACCAGTTTGCTGTATTGACTGATATTTTGGGGGATGAAGATCATTTGGGGGACATGGACTTCAAAGTTGCTGGNACGAGTGAGGGAATCACAGCTTTGCAAATGGACATTAAAATAGAGGGTATCANCGAGGAGATTATGGAGATTGCTCTGGATCAAGCTAAAGATGCTCGCTTATATATTCTNGACAAAATGAACAAAGTTCTTGCCGTGGGGCGAGAGGAAGTAGCGGAATCTGCTCCTCGGATGGGCTTAATGCAGATCCACTCGGACAAAATCCGAGATGTGATTGGCAAAGGCGGCGCAACTATCCGCGCCCTGTGCGAGGAAACTAACTCTACGATAGATATAACTGATGACGGAGCGGTAAAAATTTACGCTGATGACAATGATGGCTTGCAGGCGGCTATTGATGCAATTAGTGCTATCGTTGCAGAGCCCGAACCAGGCGCTATTTATGATGGTAAAGTGGTCCGAATAGTAGATTTCGGAGCCTTCGTAAACTTCATGCCGGGAACTGATGGACTCGTGCACATATCACAGATTGCTAAAGAACGAGTAAATAAGGTANCAGATCACCTGTCNGAGGGCCAAAATGTTCGTGTGAAAGTAATAGATATTGATAATCGTGGTCGNGTTAAATTATCAATAAAAGAGGCGAACATAGAAGATGCGGAACCGATCGAGGGTGCCTAGAGGCCCTTCGAGCTGCCGTCACGAGTGCTCATTAGCCAGCGAAAAGGATTTTTCTTTACCGAGATCTCGCGAGTTGAAACATCTCAGATGCGTGCCTAAGGGTGGCTTGGGTTATCGTTGCTCCGCCCAGCATGCGGGCCAGCTCCTCTACACATTGCTGTTGATCAAGTTCCTCAATTGTTGAGGTGGTATCGCTNCCATCTACAANCTTTCTAACCCGATAATGGGCGTCCGCGTGCGCGGCGACCTGAGCTTGATGTGTTATACTTAGAATCTGACCTTTTTCTCCCAAAGTCTTCAATAATATACCTACCGTGTCCGCAGTTGCTCCTCCAATTCCCACATCGACCTCGTCAAAAATAAGTGTGGGGATATGCGAATTCTGGGCAGCTACTGCTTGTATAGCGAGACTAATTCTCGACAACTCTCCACCTGAGGCGATCTTATTNAACGATCGGTAAGGTTGGCCTTTTGAAGTCGAAATGACGAACTCTACTTCCTCGAGTCCACTAGGTTTAGCCACTAAATCTTTGACAGGGTTGAGTACAATAGAAAATCTTGCTTCTTCCATCGAGAGATGTCTGAGTTTTTCGTTAATTTCCTCTGCCATCCCATCTAANGCGTTTGATCTGATTTCGCTGAGCTNAGATGCAGATTTGTGGAAGTTTTCTTTCTGCTCCGATATATAGTCTTTTAAGTCGAGTATTTTTTTCTGGTTAATATTCAGACCAGCAAGTTCCTGTTTTAGACTTTCATTAANCCCTAACAGCTCATCGGGTNTCACTTTATGTTTGCGAGATAGTTGAAAAATTGAAGCGAGTCGCTGATCTACCTCGGATAACCTCTCTGGGTTAACAGAGAAATGATCAACAGAAAGTTCAATTTCTCTTGCAACCTCTTCCACTTGGATCAAACTGCTTCTGAGCATTTCTTCAACATGGACAAGCTCAGATGGTTTCTCGGGCAGGCTCATTGATATTGATAGTGCTTGGTTGAGGTTGTCTCGAATGTTGTCCCCTTCGTTATGGGAACAGAGCATTAGGATTTGGCGGCAATCTTTGATGATTTGTTCCGCATTAGCTAGTCTTCGTTGTTCAGCTTCAAGTTTACCAATCTCGTTATTCTCCAATTTCAGCAATTCGAGCTCATTAATTTGATATTGGAGTAATTCAATTTGTGATGACTCGACATCGGCTTTGGTTTCAAGAGAGCGCAGTTTTCTTTGAGCTGCGTCTAGTGCCATATATTTTTGTCTAACTTCTCTAGCTAAGGGGCTTGCCTCAGCATATTCATCCAGCAGTCGTTTATGGGTGCTGCGATGCAGAAGTGATTGGTGCTCATGCTGATTATGGATATCTACCAGTATGCTGCCTATATCTTGCAATTGTTGCATCGTGCATGGATCGCCATTAATGTACCCGCGGGAGCGACCTTCAGCTTTGAATAATCGGCGCAGGATACAAGTAGTATCTGCCTCAAAATCTCGCTCACTCAACCATTTCAATGCAAGAGGAATTTCGGAAACCTCAAATTGCGCAGTAACTTCACTTATGTTTTCTCCAAATCGAATGGCTTCGGCATCTGCGCGACTCCCCAGAGCCATTGCTAAGGCTTCGAGGACCAAGGACTTTCCTGCTCCAGTTTCTCCGCTGATCGCTGTGAACCCTTTCGAAAATTCGATCTCCAAGTTTTCGACTAGAGTGTAATTTTTGATATGAAGAGATATTAACAATTTTTTTGGTCCCAAGTCTTAGGATCTTATACACGGACGCATGGTTTTAGGCAATCGCTTGAAAGTAAATAGTTTGACCCCATATCCTCCAATAAGTCAACGTGTCCCAAGCAACTTGAATTAGAGAGGAATTAGCCGTGTCCAAGGATCTAGAGTCAGGCAATGAGGATCAGGCGGAAGATCTTTCCCCAGACGACCTTGAGCCTGCGGTTGAAGACTTGTCCTCAGATGAGGAACAGTTACAGAGAGAGTTGGAAGGAGCGAATGATCAATTGCTGAGAATGAAGGCGGAAGTTCAAAATATTCGTCGCAGAGCCCAGCGAGATGTTGAAAATGCGCATAAATTCTCGCTTGATAAATTTGTGACAGCATTGCTGCCAGTTGTTGATAATATGGAGCGAGCTCTCGGTTCAGTTGATGCCGAATTGCGGGCCGACGATGCCGTTTACGAGGGATTGGAACTGACCCTAAAAAGCTTTATAGCCGTTTTAGAAGACTTTCATGTTTTGCAGATTGATCCGGTGGGCCAGCCTTTTGATGCAGAGTTACATCAAGCTGTAAGCATGATTCCAAATAATGACCTTGAGCCTAATACAGTAATTGATGTCTTCCAAAAGGGCTATACATTAAGCGGAAGACTCGTGCGACCTGCAATGGTAACTGTTTCAAACGCATCATAGGGCTTGAAATTGTGCAATTTGCACCCACATACACCAACGATCAATAGCAAAATCCGATACATTTGCTGAAAATTAATACAGGAGATTCACGGCATGGGAAAAATTATAGGTATAGACCTTGGCACTACTAATTCTTGCGTTGCCGTATTAGAAGGAGATAAGCCAAAGGTTATTGAAAACGCCGAAGGTGCCCGCACGACTCCCTCAGTCGTGGCCTATGTCGATGATGGGGAAATTTTGGTAGGGCAATCAGCCAAACGGCAGGCCGTTACTAACCCCACTAATACTGTTTATGCGGTTAAGAGGCTCATCGGTAGAAGGTTTGAAGATGATGTCGTTCAGAAAGACATAAATATGGTGCCATACAGCATCGTAAAGGCGGATAACGGCGATGCCTGGGTAGAAATAGAGGGAGATAGTAAGGCTGCGCCTCAAATATCTGCTGAGACCCTGAAAAAAATGAAGAAAACCGCAGAAGATTATCTTGGGGAGTCTATTACTGAAGCAGTTATAACCGTGCCTGCGTACTTTAACGATTCCCAACGACAGGCCACAAAAGACGCAGGTCGTATTGCGGGATTGGATGTTAAGCGAATCATTAATGAGCCCACGGCGGCAGCTTTAGCCTATGGTATTGATAAAGTGTCTGGGGATCGGGTGGTAGCAGTTTATGATCTTGGAGGAGGCACCTTCGATATTTCGATAATTGAAATTGCCGATGTTGACGGGGAAACCCAATTTGAGGTTTTGGCAACAAATGGTGATACGTTTCTTGGCGGTGAAGACTTTGATTTGAGTCTCATAGATTATTTGTCCTCCGAATTCAAGCAAGACAGTGGTATTGATTTGCATGGAGACCCATTGGCAATGCAGCGGCTGAAGGAGGCAGCTGAGAAGGCAAAGATTGAACTTTCCTCGAGTCAGCAGACGGAAGTAAACCTTCCTTATATAACCGCTGACTCTACGGGACCAAAGCACTTGGTGGTGAAATTAACCCGAACGAAGTTGGAGTCTTTAGTCGAGGACTTGGTGGAACGCTCTCTTGGTCCTTTAAAGATTGCTTTGAAAGACGCTGGGAAATCAGCCTCTGATATAGATGAGATAATTTTGGTAGGTGGTCAGACCAGGATGCCATTGGTTCAAGACAAAGTAACCGCGTTTTTTGGTAAAGAACCTCGAAAGGATGTAAATCCTGATGAAGCCGTAGCGGTTGGAGCGGCGCTACAAGGCGCTGTACTGGCTGGAGATGTTACCGACGTTTTGCTTTTGGATGTAACACCGTTAAGTCTTGGTATTGAAACGATGGGCAGTGTTGCGACACCCGTAATTGAAAAGAACACGACCATACCTACTAAAAAGTCTCAGATCTTTTCAACGGCTGATGACAATCAGACAGCCGTGACCATTCACGTTGTTCAAGGTGAACGAAAACAGGCGGCGCAAAACAAATCTCTGGGTCGCTTCGACTTGGCGGATATACCACCCGCACCTAGGGGAATGCCTCAGATTGAAGTCACTTTTGATATTGATTCGAATGGCATCTTGAATGTCAGTGCGAAAGACAAAGCCACGGGAAAGGAACAATCTATCGTCATTAAAGCGTCCTCGGGACTTTCGGAGGAAGAAATACAGTCTATGGTGCGTGACGCGGAAGCAAATGCGGAGGATGATAAAAAGTTTGAGGAATTGGTGCAGGCTAGAAATGCTGCGGATGGTCTCGCGCATGCTGCTCAAAAAACGCTGCAAGAGGCTGGCGATAAGGCTGATCCTGAAGAGAGAGCTGCTATAGAAGATGCTATTAAAGCAGTTGAGGAAGCCGTTCAAGGGGACGATAAAGAGAAGATTGACAAGGCGGCTCAAAAACTTTCTGAGGTGTCGGGCGCCTTAGCGCAAAAATTATATTCTGAGCAAGCCCAAGAAGCTCAAAATGAAGCGAAACCCGATCCATCCAATGATCCGGCCGATGATGCGATGGACGCGGAGTTTGAGGAAGTTAAAGAAGACACCAAATAGAGCTAATTTTCTGCAATAATTGGCTTTCTTTGGGCGCGGGCCAAGGCTCGCGCCCTTTCGTATTTGGCTGCATTGCGTAGTAATATTATTCAGTAGCAAAAGGCGTGTTATGTCAAAGCGTGATTACTATGAAGTACTAGGAGTGAATCGGGACGCCTCGGCGGATGAGATCAAGAAAGCATTTCGACGCGTGGCTATGAAGCATCATCCTGACCGTAATCCTGACAATAAACAGGCGGAAGAAAAGTTTAAAGAAGCTCAGGAAGCCTATGAAATTCTGAGTGACGATGAGAAGCGAAGCAATTTTGATAGGTTTGGTCATGCATCGACGAATCAATCTGGTTCTGGCAGCGCTGCCTTCAGTGATATATTCGGGGACGTCTTTGGCGACATTTTTGGCGGCGGCTCTGCCGGTCGAGGCGCCCCGGCACGTGGTTCAGATTTGCGCTACGACTTGCATTTGGAACTTGAGGACGCTGTTCGAGGCAAAACGGTAGAGATCGAAATACCAACGATGGAAGGTTGTATGGCGTGCGATGGGTCTGGTGCTAGAAAAGGGTCCTCGCCTAAGATATGCAATTCTTGTCAAGGTGCCGGTCAAGTGAGGATGCAACAAGGCTTTTTTTCTGTTCAGCAAACTTGCCCGAAATGTCGGGGTCGCGGTCAAATGATTACAGATCCATGCGGCGACTGTCATGGTCAGGGCGTAAAAGAAAAGCGAAACACATTATCCGTCAAAATTCCTGCTGGTGTAGATACTGGTGACAGGATCAGACTGGCAGGTAAAGGAGAGGCTGGACCTCAAGGTGGGGCAAACGGGGATCTATATGTTCAGATCGGTGTTGCTAAGCATAATATATTTGTTCGGGACGGGGCTAACCTTCACTGTGATGTTCCCATTAGTTTTTGCCAAGCTGCTCTTGGAGGTGAGTTGGAAGTTCCAACCCTGTCAGGAAGAGTCAAATTGAAAATTCCCTCTGAGACACAAAGCGGTAAGTTATTTCGATTGAGAGGAAAAGGAGTTTCTCAAGTCAGAGGCGGAGGACCTGGCGATTTGCTATGCAAAGTGATAGTTGAAACGCCAGTGAATTTGTCGGCAAAGCAGATCAAGCTATTGGAAGGATTCGATAAAAGTTTATCCGGGAGTAGCAAGCACTCTCCAAGAAGTGAAAGTTGGTTCGGTGGGGTGAAGAGTTTCTTCGATAATTTGACAAATCAGTGAGTTTCAAATGTTCTGGGGATACGATTTGATTTGGAATAAAAAATGATCAAAATAGCAATCGCTGGTGCAGCAGGACGCATGGGAACGACTCTTGCGCAGGCTATCCATCAGACAGAGGGTATGAGACTTGTTGGTGCCATTGAGCAACCAGATAGCTCGATGATTGGCGCTGATGTTGGGGAAATGGCGGGTTTGGGTAAGATAGATCTGCCTATATCTCATTCGATAGGAGAATTATTAGGAACAATAGATATCTTGATAGATTTTTCATCGCCCCAGGCTACGGCTTTTAATGCGACTAATTGTGCAAAAAAAGGTGTAAAACTAGTAGTCGGGACCACTGGTTTGAGTAAGGAACATTTGGCGGCCGTGAGATCTGCGAGTGAGCAAATTCCCATCTGCATGGCGTCAAATTTTTCTACTGGGGTAAACCTTTGTTTAAAATTGGCTGCCCTCGCCGCAGAAATATTGGGCAACGAAGTCGATATTGAAATCAGTGAAGCGCATCATCGTGATAAAGTCGATTCTCCGTCGGGCACTGCACTAGCTCTCGGTGCTTCGGTCGCTGATGCATTGAAGCGAGACTTAGATGATGTAGCAGTATATGGTCGTGAAGGTCAGATTGGGAAGAGGCCCAGAGAAGCCATTGGGTTTTCGACAATTAGGGCAGGTGATATTGTTGGTGATCACTCAGTTTTGTTTGCTGGTGATGGAGAACTCGTAGAAATCAAGCATAGAGCGTCAAATCGGATGGCCTTTGCGACAGGAGCTGTGCGGGCCGCTATTTGGTTGAGTCAGAAGTCATCGGGGCTGTACGACATGCAAGATGTTTTGGGTTTGCGTCAACAAGTTTAGGTTATTTAGATTTTTTGGAAATAAGTCTTACAAGCTGTTGGACATGAATGATCATTTTCACTAAACTATAGTTCCAACGCAGGTAATTTGCTTGCGCCGGTGCGTGAGGTAAATTACCGAGTGTTAAGAGCTAATGAACGAGATGAAACGCAGAGTTTCATCTCGTTTTTTTATGCTAAATGGTATGTCGCAATTAACAAATTTATTGCACCAAAAGTTTATTCACGAGGAGCGATTTGTTGAGTCTCAATAATGAAAGAGACGCTATTCTTGTGTTGGCGGATGGCACAACATTCAGAGGTCTTGGGATCGGTGCAGAAGGATTTTCTGTTGGCGAAGTGGTTTTCAATACGGCTATTACCGGATATCAAGAAATATTGACTGATCCCTCCTATGCGCGTCAGATTGTTACACTTACGTATCCGCACATAGGTAATGTAGGAGTGAATGCGCAGGACGAAGAATCCAATAAGGTATGGGCTGCCGGTCTGGTTATTCGAGATCTATCAAGCGTTGAATCAAATTTTCGCAGTGAGGGAAGCCTGACGAATTATCTCAGAGACAACAACATTGTTGGTATAGCTGATATCGATACGCGCAAGTTGACCCGTATTCTGCGTGAGAAGGGTTCCCAGAACGGTTGCATTATGACTGGTAAAATAGATCTCAAGTTAGCATTAAAATCAGCGCGAGAATTTCCTGGCCTTCAGGGTATGGATCTCGCGAGTATAGTATCGATTAAAAAAACTATTGAATGGTATGAACCAAGCTGGCGGCTTGATGGTAGATGCTCCAAACCTGATGCCGAAAAGTTACGAGTAGTCGCTTATGATTACGGTGTAAAACAAAACATTCTTCGACTCCTAGTTGATAGATTTTGCGAAATAATTTTAGTTCCGGCTCAGACGCCCGCCGCAGATGTTTTGAAGCTTGGACCAGATGGAGTATTTTTATCCAACGGCCCTGGAGATCCAGCTCCATGTGATTATGCCATTGAGGCGATAAAGATTATTATTGAAAATAATATCCCCATATTTGGTATTTGCCTAGGTCACCAATTGCTTGCACTTGCATCCGGCGCTAGGACAAAAAAAATGAAGTTTGGTCACCATGGGGCGAATCATCCAGTGCTTGATATCACCGAAAATCGAGTGCTGATCACCAGTCAAAATCATGGTTTTGCAGTAGACGAATCAAGCATGCCCGCAAACCTCAAACCGACGCATCGCTCCTTATTTGATGGCTCATTGCAGGGAATCGAACGGACCGACAGACCGGCGTTCAGTTTTCAGGGCCATCCGGAAGCTAGTCCAGGGCCTCACGAGGCAGTATCATTATTTGATCGGTTTATAAACTTGATGGCTGAGTATAAGCAGTATGACGCATGATTTTCTAGACTCAAGAAGTATTTAACCGAAAGATTCATCTGTTTTTGGAGAAGAAATGCCTAAAAGAACGGACATCAAGAGCATTCTCATCATTGGAGCAGGACCGATTGTCATAGGACAGGCATGTGAATTTGATTATTCAGGGGCTCAGGCATGTAAAGCTCTTCGTGAAGAGGGTTTTCGAGTAATCTTGGTTAACTCCAACCCCGCTACAATCATGACCGACCCTGTGATGGCTGATGCAACTTATATTGAACCGGTTGAATGGCGGACGGTGGCGAAAATAATTGAGAAAGAGAGACCAGATGCGCTTCTGCCCACTATGGGAGGTCAGACAGCTCTCAACTGTGCGCTAGATTTAGCCAAGCATAATATTCTCGAGCAGTACGGTGTAGAAATGATTGGGGCTGATGCAGATGCAATAGATAAAGCTGAGGATCGAGAGCGTTTCGATAAAGCCATGCGCTCGGTTGGGCTCAAGACGCCAGAATCAGGAATAGCCCATAGTCTCGAGGAAGCTTATCAAATCGCCGATAGATTTGGATACCCGTGCATCATCCGACCATCCTTCACCATGGGTGGCTCAGGAGGCGGAATTGCCTATAATCGCGAAGAATTTGGTGAAATCTGCGGTCGAGGCCTTGATCTTTCGCCCACCAATGAGTTGCTGATTGATGAATCATTGATAGGCTGGAAAGAATTTGAGATGGAGGTGGTTAGAGACTCCCGAGACAACTGCATCATAGTGTGTTCGATTGAGAACTTTGATCCAATGGGTATACATACTGGTGATTCGATCACCGTAGCTCCTGCCCAGACACTCACTGACAAGGAATACCAATTAATGCGTAATGCTGCAATCCTTGTGCTACGAGAAATTGGAGTTGAAACGGGGGGATCGAACGTCCAGTTTGCGGTTAATCCTCTCAATGGTGAGTTGGCAGTTATTGAAATGAATCCTAGAGTCTCGCGCTCCTCCGCCTTGGCGTCTAAAGCCACAGGATTTCCGATTGCCAAAGTCGCCGCAAAACTGGCTATCGGTTATACGCTTGATGAGCTAAAAAACGAAATTACAGGTGGTGCAACGCCTGCTTCCTTCGAACCTAGTATCGATTATGTTGTGACAAAAATACCTCGGTTTGCATTTGAAAAGTTCGATCAGGCGGATCCAGTATTGACTACGCAAATGAAATCCGTTGGAGAAGTAATGGCGATTGGACGCACCTTCCAAGAGTCTCTCCAGAAAGCTTTGAGAGGACTAGAGGTCGATTCAGCTGGTTTTGAATCATTCGAATCTGAAAAAATTGATACAAACATACTGTACAACAGGCTAGCTCAACCTACACCGGAGCGCATTTGGTATATTGGAGAGGCTTTTCGCAGTGGTATGAGCTGTAGAGAAATTTTTGAGTTAACTAATATCGACCCATGGTTCTTGTCTCAAATCGAAGATATTATAGATGAAGAATCGAGAATCAATTCTTTGGGAAGCATAGACAAGGAAACGCTCTTTCGGCTTAAAAAGAAAGGATTTTCTGACAAACGCATAGCAACTGTTTTGGGCTGTGATGAGATTGAAGTCCGCAAGATGCGCTATGAGTATCATTTGCATCCTGTCTACAAGCGGGTAGACACCTGCGCTGCAGAATTTTCCACCGAAACAGCATATATGTATTCGACATATGAAGAAGAGTGCGAAGCGCAGCCAACTGACGGAAAAAAAATATTGGTGCTAGGAGGTGGCCCCAATCGCATAGGTCAAGGTATCGAATTTGATTATTGCTGTGTTCATGCCGCGATGGCAATGCGCGAGGACGGTTATGAAACAATAATGGTGAATTGTAATCCGGAGACAGTGTCGACAGATTATGATATCTCAGATCGATTGTTCTTCGAACCGGTTACTCTTGAGGACGTGTTAGAAATCGTTCGGCTTGAAAAGCCATTTGGAGTAATAGTTCAGTTCGGGGGTCAAACGCCTCTCAAGTTGGCGCGATCATTAAGCGCCAATGGAGTCAATATTATTGGGACCTCGCCCGATGCAACTGATCGTGCTGAAGATCGAGAGCGTTTTCAGCATATGCTCAACAAGCTAGACATTTTGCAACCGACGAATACGACTGCTAGAAGCGTTGATGAAGCAAAGAGTTTGGCTAATAGGATTGGATACCCTTTGGTAGTTAGACCATCTTATGTCCTTGGTGGGCGTGCTATGGAAATTGTTTCCACAGAAAAGGAACTTCAACATTACATGCTCACGGCAGTGGAAGTGTCTGAAGATTCTCCCGTTCTGCTTGATTCCTTTTTGCCCGATGCAATTGAAATCGATGTTGATGCAGTAAGCGATGGTGACAAAGTGGTCATTGGCGCAATAATGCAGCACATCGAGCAAGCGGGCATACATTCGGGTGATTCTGCGTGTTCTTTGCCCCCATATAGCTTGGATGTGGGTGCTCAGAACCAGATGCGTGCTATATGCCAAAAGATGGCGATAGAGCTGGGCGTGGTTGGGTTAATGAATGTGCAGTTGGCCCTACAGGACGACAAAATATATGTCATTGAAGTGAACCCAAGGGCCTCACGGACAGTGCCTTTCGTTTCCAAGTGTATAGGTATTTCTCTGGCTAAAATAGCGGCCCGTTGCATGGTAGGAAAAACGCTTGAGGCTCAAGGGTTCACTGAGGAAGTTATTCCGCATTATTTTGGTGTAAAGGAAGCGGTCTTCCCCTTTAATAAATTTCCTGGAACAGATCCAATTCTTGGCCCAGAGATGAAATCGACAGGAGAGGTGATGGGCGTGGGAAAAACATTTGCAGAGGCATATGGTAAGGCTGAGCTTGGCTCTGGTGCCGAAATTCCTACCAAAGGAACAGCGTTTGTTAGTGTTAGAGAGAGGGATAAGAACCAGTTGGAGAATCTAGCCAGAGATTTGCATGATCTGGGATTTGAGCTTATTGCAACTAGGGGTACGGCAGCGGAAATCCATAAGGCGGGGGTGCCAGTCTCGATGGTGAATAAGGTTCAAGAAGGTAGGCCACATATTGTAGATATGATTAAAAGTGATCGGGTGGATTTGATAATAAATACAACGGAGGGGCGACAAGCAGTTTCTGACTCATCAACTATTCGTTCAAATGCTGAGCAACACGGTGTATATTATACTACCACCATGGCTGGTGGCCGGGCTGTTTGTGAAACACTTAAGTTTTCCGGAGAGTCGGTCGTGCGGAGTCTGCAAGAGTTGCATATGGAGATTGGATGATGCAAAAGAACCCGATGACTGTCGAGGGAGAAAAAGCTCTTAGACAAGAGTTGGACTCCTTAAAAACAAGCAAGCGCCCGGCAATAATTGAGGCAATAGCTACTGCTAGAGAACACGGTGATTTGAAAGAAAATGCTGAATATCATGCAGCGCGTGAGCAACAAAGCTTTGTTGAGGGACGGATTCAGGATATCGAGGGTAAACTTTCGCATTCTCAAGTCATTGATATTTCACAGATGCCAGCGGGCCATCGGGTGGTTTTTGGCTGCACGGTGGTCATCATAAACGTTCAAACAGATGAAATTTCAAAATATCGTATCGTGGGAGATGATGAAGCGGATGTAAATGCTGGTAAGATTTCTTATCTCTCTCCAATTGCAAAGGCACTTATTGGCAAAGAAGTCGGTGACGTGGTGCAGGTTATTACTCCAAGCGGTGAAGTCGAATATGAGATTGATAAAGTCGATTATATTTGAGTTATTTTTTGTCCTAAGAGAAAGAGCATCAGAGCTTTTTGGGCATGTAACCTGTTTTCTGCTTGATCCCAAACTACAGAAACATTTTCGTCCTCTATGAGTTCTGTTGAAACTTCTTCATTGCGATGAGCGGGCAGACAATGCATAAAAATAGCATTTTCTGAGGCAACGGACATAAGCTCATGGTCTACGCGAAATGCACGGAATTTTTCTAGACGCACTTCTCTTTCCTTTTCCTGACCCATTGAAGTNAACACGTCAGTGGTAACAAGACTTGCTTTNGNTGATGCCTNTCTNGGATCGNGGAATAGTTTTACTCTNGNNCCAGCCCTTTGCAACAATTCGTTAGATGGTTCATATCCTTCGGGACATGCNATATTAAGATGGAAATCAAANAGAGTCGCTGCATTTATCCAAGATTGACACATATTGTTACCGTCACCAATCCAGGCGACAACTTTATCTTCAATGGGTCCACGATATTCTATGAAGGTTAGAATGTCTGCCAAGAGCTGACAGGGGTGGAATTCGTCGCTTAGCGCATTGATCACTGGCACAGACGAGAACTTAGCAAACTGCTCGATATTGGCATGGGAAAATGTTCGTATGAGAATGATATCAACCATTCGAGAAATAACCCTAGCTGAATCTTCCAAGGGTTCTCCTCTGCCCAACTGAGTGTCATTTGTCGATAGAAAAATAGCAGAACCGCCCAGTTGAGCCATNCCGGCTTCGAACGAGACTCTTGTTCGAGTTGATGATTTTTCAAAAATCATAGCGAGCGTTTTGCCTTTAAGCACCTCAGAATACTGGCCACTATGACTGCTTTTTTTTAACTCGATGGCCTTATCGAATATTGAAAGCGCATCATTCTTGCTTAGATCATTTAGCGTTAAGAAATGTTTTGTAGTCATAATCTGGGTTACAAATCGTGTTTAAACTTCTTNATCAGGGGACTAAGAATTGACACAAGAATATCGGTTTCNTCATCAGTCATGATCAAGGGNGGCAATAATCTAACAACATNATCTGCNGTCACATTGATAATTAAACCACTTTCCAACGCTTGCGAAAAAAGTNATTTACATGGTCTGTCAAGTTGAATACCCACCATGCACCCTAACCCTCGAATATCTTGAACATGCTTAACGTCANACAATTCATGCTTAAGTTTGCTCGTGATACGATTACCTATCTTCTCTGCTCGAGACATTAGGTCTTCTTTACGAATCACTTTTAGTACTGCCAAAGCTGCCGCACAAGACAGAGGATTNCCACCGAAAGTTGATCCATGATTGCCTGGATTAAAAATATCAGCGGCTTGATCACCTGCCAAACAAGCACCGATTGGTACGCCATTGCCAAGACCTTTTGAGGTGGTTATTACGTCGGGNAGGATTTTGGAATGTTGATAACAAAAATACTCCCCCGTTCTTGCATTGCCAGTTTGAACTTCGTCCAACATCAGAAGCCAGTCATTTTGAGAACATATTTCTCTCAAGTNAGATAAATAATTGTCCGCAGGCACGACNATCCCACCCTCGCCTTGAATAGGCTCGACTANGACTGCGCAAATATTTGGATTGTTCTCTGCAATCTTTGTTAGGGCATCTAAGTCGTTGAAGGGAGCGCGAACAAAACCGGCGACCAAAGGCTCAAAACCTGCTTGCACTTTTCTAGAACCCGACGCACTTAGTGTGGCAATTGTTCTNCCATGAAATGCATTATCCATCACTATAACCGTAGGTGTTTTGATGTTTCGATTTTTTCCATACAAACGAGCAATTTTAATCGCTGCTTCGTTAGCTTCAGCGCCTGAATTNCCAAAGAAAACTTTGCTCATTCCGGAAATCGCGCAAAGTTTTTCAGCTAATTCGCGCTGGCTAGGAATATCGAAAAAATTTGAGCAATGGTTTAACTTAGAAGCCTGCTCCGCCAACGCCGATGTAATCGCTCCATGCCCATGGCCCAAGCCACAGACCGCTATTCCTGATAGGCTGTCGAGATATTTCTTNCCTGAGGAATCCCAAAGCCAACACCCTTCGCCTTTTACGAGTGTGACAGACCTATCGCCATAGGTATTCATAAGTGCTTCACCAACCATGTTCTAGAGACTCTTGACTACCTTATCATTGAATTGAAAACAATTAAAAAAGGCAGCTGTGCTGCCTGAAAGNTCCTCAAATGATATCTTGCTTTCATAATNCTGGCAATTAAAGCTGGATTAANTTTNGAGGCCCTTNTTAATATCNCGCAACGCAAGTAACTATGTGCGAATAGATTATTGCATACGTNTAATTTTACAAGGTAACATATCATCNTTATAGATTTATGTAGATTTTGAGGCAAATATGGAAGTCATAGATAGTATTCGCGAGCAAGTGGAGGGTAACTCCGTCATTCTTTATATGAAAGGTTCTCCTAGCCAACCTCAATGCGGATTTTCTGCGACCGCGGTTCAAGCTTTAATCGATTGTGGGCAGAGGTTTGCATATGTGGATGTGCTTTCAAATCCAGCAATTAGAGCCAACTTGCCCATATATGGGGATTGGCCGACTTTTCCGCAATTGTGGGTAGCCGGGGAGTTGGTTGGTGGAAGTGATATAGTATCGGAAATGCATAAGAGCGGCGAATTAAAGCAATTGATAGATGGAGTCATTGAAGATGCTGTTGGAGCTCATGAAGAGGACGATTAATTAATACAAANAGAACTTAAATATCCAANATTCCTTTTGTGACGACCGCCAAAACTCTTGTGAAAGTTTTAAGCATGGTTATGAGCGGCCTTAGGTCTTTTCCAGCACTTATTGATTTGTTTGTATTTCACGTCATATTGCCCGCATTTACGGTCATTGAAAAATGAGGTAAGCATCTCAGCAACTACCGGAAATGCAAGTTGTTCCCACGGTATGTCCTCCTCGGTAAAGAGTTGCACATCGGAAGATTCGGTGGTTTTGGAGAAGTATGGTTTTTCCATTCTTGCCCGGTAAAAAATGTAAACCTGCTCTATGTGAGGTATGTCATAAATTGCATAAAGCGTTGCGTCAGAAACCGTAGCTAAAGACTCTTCTTTGCACTCCCTAATGGCTCCATCTAAGGTAGATTCACCGTTTTCTAGAAAGCCTGCAGGTAGAGTCCAAAAACCTTTGCGAGGTTGGATGTCCCTCTCGCATAGAAGGATGCTGTTATCATAAGTTGGAAGCACGCCGACAATAATTCTTGGATTCTGATAGTGTATCATCGGACAGAATTTGCAGACATAGCGAGGCCGGTTGTCACCTGGGGGAACCTCTTTAAGAACGGCTTTACCGCAGTTTGAACAAAACTTCATGACGCTTCCTGAAAAAACACGGGAGATTATAAAGCACAAATGCTCAAAACACTTAAGCAAAATTTAAAAGCAAGATCGCATCTTTCAAGACCCCAACCAATTATTGATGAAAAATCAAAGAATGCGGCCGTTCTTGTTGTGGTATGCGGCGTTGATGACAATTTAGAATTGTTGCTCACGGTTCGGTCTGAGAATGTCAGTCGTCATCGGGGCGAAGTCGCCTTCCCGGGAGGTATGTGGCAAGAGGGCGATGATAGCCTCTTGGAAACGGCTCTCCGCGAGGCTGAGGAAGAAGTTGGTCTTATGGAGAGCTCACTGGAGCTTTTAGCCACTCTGCCAAGTGCTTCTCCAATGCAGGATCACATTACGGTGGTTCCATTTGTTGCATACATGTCGAGAGAGCAGGAATTAGTCGCACAGCCGTCTGAAATCTCTAAAATTTTTAGAGTCCCCATCGCATATCTGATGAATAATGAAAATTATTTTTACTTTAAAAAAAGTTTTGATGACAAGCTCTTTTGTCTGCCTTACATAGATTATAATGGGAGTAGGATTTGGGGTTTTACGCTAAAGGTTCTGGTTGACCTTCTAAAAACCAGTTTGGATGCTAAAATTCATTTGTGTTTTCCTTATTAAGCCTTAAAACATAAATTGATTTCTTGAGGAGGTCAGATGCTATATGAAATAGACGGCCAGTCACCCGAAATACATGAGAGCGCATTTGTAGCTTCAAGTGCAGATATTATGGGTTCGGTAATTGTTCGGGCAAAGGCCAGTGTTTGGTTTAATGTTGTCATAAGGGGAGATTGTGATCTTATCGAAGTAGGAGAGCGCTCTAATATTCAAGACGGATCTGTGTTGCATGTCGATCCAGGGCAACCCATGTTAATTGGTCAAGATGTTACCGTTGGACACAAAGCTATGCTCCATGGACAATACATAGGTGATCGCACTTTAATAGGCATAAATGCAGTGGTTCTTGATGGGGCAAAAATCGGCAGCGATTGCTTAATCGGGGCGAATACATTGATAACATCTGGTGCCAGCATACCTGATGGCTCGCTAGTTTTGGGATCCCCAGGAAAAGTCATTCGTCAACTAGACCAGAAAACAAAAGACTTTCTGTTCCAGTCTGCTGCTCATTATGTCGAAAAGGCAGCCATAATGAGGACAAAATGCAGAGAAATTCTAGCGTGATTTAACAGAACCATTGGCAGATGCTTTTCACTGAAGGTCTACAGTTGATTCTGAACTATATAACTCAAAACCAGCTAACTATCAGCCCTCTTGGTCTTGCTCGTCGAAGTCCAGTTTTAGAGTAGTTACAACTACCTTTCTGATCATTACACTATTGAACTCCTCAGTTTCAAATTTGTATCCGTGCAATTGGAAACTAACATTTCCATCAGGAATGCGTTCAAGCTGTTCAAGAACAAGTCCATTTAGTGTTTTAGGACCGTTTGTAGGTAAATTCCAACCGGTAGTTTTGTTTATTTCCCGAATTGTTACAGAACCGTCAATTGAGTAACTGTCAGTTGTTAACAAACGGACTTCATGATCATGATCAACATCATTACTGGTGAAATCACCAACAATTTCCTCTAATATATCCTCTAAGGTAACTAGTCCTTGAACTTCTCCATATTCGTCCACCACCATAGCGTAACGTTTACTACTCTTCTGGAAATTAAGGAGTTGAGTTATAAGGCTAGTACTTTCAGGTACGAAGTAAGGATCCTCACAAAATCGTTTTATCTTGTCATGGGTAAGCATATTTGACCTTAGTAACTGATACCTTTTTCGAAAATTAAACACGCCCAAAACGTTGTTTATGTCGCCAACATAGACTGGTAGCCTGCTAAAATGTGAATTAACTATCTGTAGTTTCAACTGGTCAATAGGACTCTCCAAATCAAGGCCCACGATTTCATTCCTTGGTATCATAATATCTTCTATTGTGACGTTTTCTAAATCAAGCATACCCTTCAGCATACGCTGGTGGTTGTCTGATATCTTATCTCCAGAGACATCTACGACTGATTTTAGTTCCTCGGTGTCCAATCCATCATCTCTATTTTTATTTGGATCAAAGCCTAATAGACTTATTAGCCCATTAGTGAGTTTATTAATTATCCAAACGAGTGGAGAGAAAAAGTACAAAAGAGGTCTGAGAATATGACTAGCCTTAAAAGCAAACCATTCAGGATTTTGTGCTGCAATGCTCTTGGGGGTTATCTCTGAAAACACCAACACGAGTACTGTTAGGGTAGCTGTGGCTACCCATGGTGCTGCGGATGGGCCAACATAAATAATCGCTAACATATTGGCGATTATTGCTGCAAGGATATTGACCGCATTGTTTCCGATTAGGATCAGGCCAATAAGTTTGTCGGGGGTGGCCAGGAGTTTTGCCGCGCGTCTGGCTCCCGCACTTTTCTTACTTTGATGCCGCAAACGATAGCGATTCAAAGCCATCATTCCTGTTTCCGAACCAGAGAAGAAACCCGAGACAATTAATAAGATCAGTAATGCAGTCCAAAGCACTAAAGAATTTGAACCGTCCAAAGACACTTTTCCTGTAAAATTAGGGCCTCTAATGGTGTATCAGTTACACTTTTTTGGCAACCAACTTTCGATCTTTTTACAAAGAAAAGGTGAGCTAACCGGTTACTACATATTCAAAAACAAATTTTGTCCCGACATATGCAATCAACAATGAGGAGAATCCAGCCCAGGTTAGTCGAATGGCTATACGACCTCGCCAGCCTCGATAATATCTTCCATATAGTAGTATCGCGTTAAATAGCCATGCTAAGCAACTAAGTATCGCTTTGGGAAGTAGGGTCGTGGCAAAGAAGTCGTAGAAAGCTAAACCTGACAGCAGAGATAGGGTTAAAAAAAACTGCCCGACCAAGATCACGTTAAAAAGTACTAATTCCATTGTCTCCAAAGGAGGCAATGTTCTCATCAATAAGTTTCGGCGCTTGCGCTTAAGTTGCCAATCTAGCAGGCCTATGAATAGAGCTTGGAGAGCAGCAATCGATAACAGACTGTATGCCAGTATTGAGAACAGAATGTGAGCTTGCATGTTTGTTGATAGGATTAAGATAGGACTGCTACTTGGAACAACTGTCGCCATTAATAACGTGCCTGCCGAGATAGGGAAAAGAACGAGGTACAGAGTATGCTGTATTTTTGTTAAACCGCTTGCAAATACTATGAGATTTATCGCTAAAGCAATGAGAACAAAAATTTTCAGCAGGCTCAAATCTAGCCCTCCAGGCGCTAAAAGAAAATAAATAGTAGCAACTAGATGTGCGAGCAAAGCCAATGCAGTAATTACCTGCAATCTGGAGAGGTTAAACTCGATACTTGAGCGAAGTTTAAAAATGTAATAAACCAAGCCCCCTAAATATAGAGTTGTGGCGGTTAGTCCAGCAATTAAATTGGTCATTTTGAATTCAGGCGCCGATGCACAACAAAATTACTCCACTATAATGATAACAGTTATCATTATCAAAACAATTGTTTAATCTATTCGGCGAGTTTGGCATATTCCATCACTTCGGTGAAGTTTGGTATGAAATTAACGTTATACTAGCTGACAATAGAAGTATAAGGATATTGAGCCATGGCCATGTTTAAGAATCTAAGCGAGCGCCTGTCCACCGCTTTTAAAAAAATATCGGGAAAAGCCAGTATTAGCGAGAGTAATATCGAGGAGACTCTCAGAGATGTGAGGGTGGCACTGTTGGAAGCAGATGTTGCTTTACCAGTAGTGAAGGACTTCCTATCGCATGTTAAAGAGAGAGCGCTTGGCCATGAGGTTAGAAATAGCCTTAACCCGGGACAACAATTTCTTAAAATTGTTGAAGCAGAATTAACTTCAGTAATGGGTGAAGAGAATCATAGCTTAGAAATATCGGTCCAACCTCCTGCAGTCATCTTAATGACAGGAATGCAAGGTTCTGGAAAAACGACATCCTCTGCCAAATTAGCCCGTTATCTGAAAGAGCGGCATCGTAAAAAAGTCATGATGGTTTCTGTTGATAGAAACAGGGCGGCCGCTATTAAGCAGCTGGAAATTTTGGCTTCCGAAGTGGGTGTAGATTGTTTCCCTACTAACATTCTAGATAAGCCTACTGAAACTATTGAATTGGCAATTGCTGCCGCTAAAAAAAATCTCGCTGAAGTTCTGATTATCGACACTGCTGGTCGCTTGCATATCGATCATGAAATGATGTCAGAATTGAACTCCATTTACGATACCGCCAAGCCGACTGAAACGCTATTCGTCATCGATTCAATGGTTGGGCAAGATGCATTGAATATTGCAAAGTCTTTCAATGAACGAATAGATCTAACTGGGATTATTTTAACAAAACTAGACGGTGATACCCGAGGGGGAGCTGCGCTTTCCGTCCGACAGATTACAGGAAAGCCTATCAAGTTTATTGGAGTCGGTGAGAAGATCGATTCCCTTGAACCCTTCCATCCGGAACGGCTGGTTTCGCGGATACTGGGTATGGGGGATATGCTCTCCCTTATCGAAGATATTGAGCGCAAGATCGATAAAGAAAAAGCTCAAAAACTAGCAGGAAAAGTTGCGCGTGGATCTGGCTTTGATCTGGATGATTTGCGAGAGCAAATTCAACAAATGCAAAAAATGGGCGGTGTAGGCGGTTTGATTGATAAAATACCCGGTATGAATAATATTAATCAAATGGCATCAGACTCCAATGTTTCTCGTGAATTTAGTCGAATGGAGGTTATTATTGACTCTATGACGAGGCAAGAGCGACGTAATCCCGAAATTTTAAACGGTTCTCGGAAGCGTCGAATCACTGCGGGATCAGGAACAACCATCCAGGATCTGAACAGATTAATAAAGCAGCATAAGCAAATGAGCAAAATGATGAAAAAGATGAAAGGAAAGGGAATGCAAAACATGATGCGCGGGCTGACTGGTGGCTCAGGATTTAAAAACCCTTATTCCTCGGGGGTAACTCGCAAATTTTAGTGGTGAGGGCATTAACAGAACCAGTAATAAAGAGTTTTAACCCTATATTAAAATTGTATTACTCTAAAGATGTTTAGTTCACATATCTTTTCGCGTATGATACACCGCCATTTCGCAAACTAAACGTCTAACGAGGATGCACATATTGAAAGAGGTTTAGAAAACCTCCGTGTAAAATTAAGGATTTCCGTTTATGGTAACAATACGATTAGCCCGAGGCGGCGTCAAAAAGCGCCCTTTCTATCACATTACAGTAGCTGATTCTCGTAAAGCTAGGAACAAGCGTTTCATTGAACGTGTAGGCTTTTTTAATCCTCTTGCGAGGGGTGCTGAAGAAAGGCTTAGGATTGATCTCGAGAGGATTTCATATTGGCGTGAGCAAGGTGCTCAGGTTAGTGCGCGAGTTCTCGGATTGCTCAAGGAAGCGAAAAAGAACGCGGCATAAGCGCGTCGCCTGACATGGTGGGGTCAAACAGTTGTAATTTCCAACGCAAAGTGGTTGTGGGACGCCTGACTTCCGCTCATGGTGTTAATGGCTGGATCAAGGTTTGGTCATACACGGAGGTGAAGGAAAATATACTAACGTATAAACCCTGGTGGGTAGAGAGCAAAGGAATCTTCAAAGAATTACTCCTAGACGATTGGAAATGGCAAAGAAATGGACTTATTGTTCGCTTAGAAGGAGTAACAGATAGAGACAAGGCAAAAGACTGGTGCAAGAAGGACATTTTGGTGGACTTCGCGATATTACCGAAACTATCAGGTGACAGTCTTTATTGGTATCAGCTGATTGGGCTAAATGTGATTAGTGATTATCAGGGAGGAGCTGTAAACTTAGGGCATGTTTCAAAAATAATGGCGACTGGTGCAAATGACGTGTTGATAGTCAGTGGTGGTGAAGAGAGCATTGATAGAAAAGAGCGGCTTATCCCCTATATAAGGGACTATGTGTTTTCGGTTGATCTCCAAAAGCAAGTTATTGAGGTTAATTGGGACCCAGATTTTTAAAATTAGAGGGGATTTTTTGGCTTGAAGGTTGCAATGATTTCATTATTTCCAGAGATGTTCGATGCTATTTCAAAGTATGGGGTTAGTGGCCGAGCGTTTGATAATGGACTGATTGAACTCCGTTCCTATAACCCAAGAAACTATGCTGATGATCCTCATCAAAGCGTGGATTCCCGTCCCTATGGGGGTGGCCCAGGAATGGTCATGATGGCGGAACCGCTTAGCAGGGCGCTGGCAGATGCCAAGGGTTGGATGGAATCGACTGACCATAAGGTGGTCTACATGTCTCCGCAGGGCAAAGTGTTAAAACAGAAACACTTAAAAAGTTTTTCAAGTTGTGAGGGAATTATTTTAGTTGCTGGGCGTTATGAAGGGGTGGATGAAAGATTTATTAAGCAGGAGGTGGATGAGGAATGGTCGATTGGTGATTATGTCTTAAGCGGCGGAGAGTTGCCTGCTATGGTTGTGTTGGATGCTTTAATACGCAATATCCCCGGGGCGTTGGGTCATGCTCAGTCCGCAGAAGAGGGGTCGTTTAGCCTAGGCTTTTTGGGTCACCCTCAATATACTCGTCCCGATTCGGTTGCAGGCGAAATGGTGCCGAAAGTTCTCTTGTCTGGGAATCATGAGCAAATCAGGCTGTGGCGTTTGAAATGCTCTTTAAAACGAACCAGAGATAGACGACCTGAGTTGTTAGACGCTATGGTGCTTAACTTGGA
>NZXB01000095.1 GCA_002701765.1 Porticoccaceae bacterium | reverse complement strand
TCCTAATTTCTTCTTCATTACTATTAAAACAAGAAAAAAGGTTCATTGAGTTCCATACTGGAATAACTTTTATTGATTCTTTATTTAAATTTTCAAACCAATTTGATTGATTACGTAATTCTGCTGATCTATTAATACCCTCATAGGCAAAAAAGTTTGGTTTTTTATAATACAAATCAGATATATCAAAAATTAGTTTGTGCCTTATTTAAAAAAAACTTTTAACAGATTAAAATAATTTTTTTTTTTTTACTACATAAGTTTATATTAATCTTTAATTAAGAATTTTTTAAACTATAGCTAATTAAATTATTTTTAAATTTTTTTTGATTTTTTTATAAATAATTTTACATTATTAATTATAGATTTTAAGGATATGAAGTAATAAAAGAGAAATATATCGATGATTAATAATATAAAAAGTAATCCAAATGATTGGTTTAAACCGAAAATAGATCGCAAGGTTCTGAAAGATCTATTGGTTAGAAGCGATTATGAAGGATGGAAGCATGTAACAATCTACTTTACAACTTTTTTAATTTTATGTTCATTATGCTTTTATTCTTGGGGAAGTTGGTGGTTTGTTATCTTTTACCTAATATATTGTACATGGTGGGGAGGAGCAGACGCNATTTGGCATGAATGNGGTCATAGGACAGCATTTAAATCTAGAAAATTGAATGATTTCTTTTACCATATTGCAAGCTTTATGAATAACTTTGAGGCAATAAGATTNAGATGGAGTCACTCTCTTCATCATAATTATACCGCTTCTGTAGATCCTCATGACTTTGAAGTTGACGGGACAATTTTTTGGAAACCTAAAAAGCTATTTAATTTCTTTGTTATTTTTATCCCAGGTTTTGGATTACTAAACCTTCATAAATCGCTTCATAAAGAAATATTACAACATGCATTGGGGATCGAAACCAAAGTAATGAAAGAATGTATTCCAGAACATAAAAAATCTACTTGTATAATGGTATCTAGGGTTTATGTCTTTCTATATTTATTAATCATTTTTTCATCTATTTATTTTTTATCACTTTTGCCNATTTTTCTATTTTTAATTCCTAAATATTTTGCAACTTTAAATATTGTTTGGGGCTTAACTCAGCATATGGGACTTAGAGAGGGTGTTAAAGATCATAGACTTTCTACAAGGTCAATACGTNTAAATCCTATTTTCAGTTTNATTTATTGGAAAATGGAATATCATATTGAACATCATATGTTTCCATCTGTCCCATCATGTAACNTGCCAAAATTACATGATGCTATAAAAAATCAATTNCCAGAGCCTCAAACACTTTTTGAAGCATATAGAGAGATAGTTCCTGCGATAATAAAAAAAACTGTTGACCCAGATTATTACATACAAGTAAAATTACCAGNTAANTAAAATCANTTTATTTTTTTGNAATGTATTTAGAAACACGTAACTTTATNAATGGTAACTTCATAAATTCGTTATCAAAACAAAAAATTAAAGTTATTAACCCAGCTAATCAATTTGAGGTAGGTTTCATTGACGAGGCCCTTGATGATGAAATAAATTTAGCTTTTGAAGCAGCTTCTAAAGCATTNCGNAATAGAATACTTCAAGATATGGATACAAATAAAAAAGCTAATTATTTAAGATTAATTGCACAGAAACTTAGAGAGTATAAAAATTATGGGGCTCAAATTTTAAGTAACGAAAATGGAAAAACTCTCAAACAATGCGAAGGAGAGTTTGAAGGTGCTGCAGCAGTATTTGACTATTACGCGGGTATGACAGATAAAATTGAAAACAAACTTATCCCTTCTGCAAGAAATACTTTTAATTATGTAACATTAGAGCCTTATGGTGTTAGTTTGCAAATAATCCCATGGAATTATCCCATATCATTATTCGCAAGATCAGTTGCTGTAAGTTTAGTTGTAGGTAATACTATAGTTATAAAACCTCCTGAACTTTGTCCTATTTCGTCAAATATTTTTGGTAAAATTTTTAATGAAATTAAACTACCGCCAGGTTTGGTAAATATAGTTCATGGATATGGTGAGGTCACAGGAAAGAAACTCGTAAGTCACAAAGATGTCAGTCAAGTGGTTTTTACAGGTTCAACAGAAGTTGCCTCTGAAATTTTAAAGGCAACTGCTGACAGGATTATCCCATGCCACTTAGAGTTGGGTGGTAAATCGGCAGCAATAATATTTTCTGATGCAAATATTGATCAAGCAGTTGAAAGCACAATAAATGGTATTTACAGACCTAATGCAGGTCAAATTTGTGTTGCGATGTCTAGAATTATTGTTCACCCTACTGTGAAAAATGAATATATGGATAAACTAACAAAAAAAACAGCTCTCTTAAAAGTCGGTCCTGGTAATAACACAGATACTGATGTAACCCCATTGATATCTAAAGAACAACTAAAAAGGGTATCCAATTATTGCAAGTCTGGTGTTCAGTCTGGCGCAAACTTAGTTAGTGGAGGTGAAGAAATTACCAATAATGGAGGTAATTTTTATGAGCCAACAATTTTTGATAATGTAGATAGGAATTCTACAATCGCTCAAGAGGAAATTTTTGGTCCTGTAGCAGTAGTTTTGGATTTTGAAACTGATGAAGAAGCAATAGATATAATAAATTCGACTGACTATGGATTAGCATCTGGAATTTTTACATCAAATGATAGAAAAGCTAAATGGATNTCTGAGAGGATAGAAGCAGGAATTGTATGGCATAATGACTGGTTTATTGATGGTGTAAATCTTCCTGGAGGTGGTTATAAAAAATCAGGCTATGGAAGAGATGGTGGAATAGATAGTTTATATAGNTATGGNCAAACNAANNGNGTAAGTAAAAGATTANTNTAGTAGTAAAATTCTTATGCAAAANAAACTCACNNTNAANGATATTATTAGATTNNAAAGGTAAAAGGAAATTAGCTGAAGTTTATACACATAATCCGCTAGAGGCCGAGGCNTGTGAATTAGCAGGANTAGANATGATAGTTTCCTCAGAAAAAAATNATATAAGTGGAATAAGAAATGCTGCTAAAAATACTTTTTTAACAGTAGGGTTACAGTATGGAAAATATTTAACTGAATATGATATATTGAAAAGATCTTTTGTCCTTTTTGAAAATGGTGCTGATGCTATATATTGTCCTCAAAGTAATAAATATATTAAAGCAATAGCAGATGAAGGTATTCCTGTTGTTGGCCATACCGGATTTATTCCCTACAAATCAACATTTTACGGTGGATTTAAAGCATTTGGAAAAAATTCTAAGGAAGCTAAAATTGTTTATGATCAGGCNTTAAAGTTGCAAGATGTTGGCGCTTTNGCAGCTGAAATTGAGATTGTTCCTTTTATTCTAGGTGAATATATTTCTAAAAATTTAGATATTTTCATGATAGGAATGGGCAGTGGNCAAGGATGTGATGCTCAATATTTGTTTTCTGAAGATATTTTAGGCTATAACAATTACCACATTCCTCGTCATGCAAAAGTGTATGCTGATCTAAATAAAGATTATGAAGTTATAAAAACAAAATCTACAGAAGCCTTCAAAAAATTCAAAGCTGANATTGTTGGTAAAATATATCCTGAAAAAAAACATGATATTAATATGAAACAAGAAGAGTTTGAAACATTTCTAAAAAATGTAACCTTAAAGCGTTGAAATTTTATTTTTCTAATTGTGCAACAGAATCATTGTCAAACAATTTTAATTTATATAAATAGTGATAATTTTTATTTAAATTACCTATTTTAGACTGGATTAAACGAATGAAGTTTTCATTCATTTCTTTTATTGGTTGTCCAATGACGGTCATAAAAGGTGCTATTGAAGATAAAATATTTGAGTCAAAAGATATTAAAGAAATATCTTTTCCTATTTTCTTATTCATATCTCTACAAGCATCTACAACATAGCTAGCAAGTGTATGTGAAGAAATAAGTAAAATTGTAATTTCTTTGTTACTAGTAAGTAATTTTTTTATATTTTCTTTAGTTTTAATTTTGTTATCTCTGAACCCTTTTACAAAATAACTACTATCAACTTTTATATTGTTTTTCTTTAGAGAAGATTTGAAATATTGTTTCCTTAATTTAATATAATTAGATTTTAAATCTGAGTCTACGTAACCAATTTTAGAATGGCCTTTTGACAGTATAAAATTGACTGCTAAATCGTTGCTAAACATTATATCTTCATCTATCCAAGAGTAATCATTAGAATTTTTATGACATCTTCCCCATGTTATGTAACTCATATTTTTGTTATCTAAATATTCAATTCTTTTATCAAACTCCTTAGTATCATTTAGTAAAATTAGTCTAACCTTATGGTAATTTATAAGCTTTTCAAAAGCATCTATTTCTTCTTGCTCATCTTTTGCAAAAATCATGATGACTGGAATATTTAGTAAGTTTAATTTTGAATGAATATTTTCTATAAAATCAATCAATGTGATCTTTTGCTCATGACTGTAAGTAAATGGTAAAACTAAACCTACTGAAAAAGTTACTTTTGAAGCAAGAGTTTTAGCATAGATATTAGGTACATAGTTGTATTTTTTTGCCAAAGTTATAATTCTATTTTTGGTATTAACATTGACATCTTTATAATCTCCTAAAGCTTTAGAGATTGTTGATACTGGAACTCCTATTTTTTTTGAAAATTGTTTTATATTCATGCTTTTCTTCCATAGACACTATATATATTTACTTTCAATTAATCAAAAGTCATCAACTAAATAGTTATTTAATATTCTTGACTTCGAAAACGTTTCCGAATTAACGTCTGAGGTACATTTAATCTTGGAGGAAAAAATGAAAATATTTAAGTTACTAATTACAATTTTATTCCTTTTGCCAATATCTCTGAACTCTTTCGCTGGTCCTACAGGTCAAGACTTAGGAGATAAATGGTGTAAGGATGTAAAGATGCATTTTTATGCAGGTGGGCCTGAAGCTGGAGGTTTTGCCGGTATTGTTGCTGCTGGAGCAATGAACGCTATCAGAGATACTGGTGCAGATGCTGAAATTCTTTACTCTGAATGGGATTTTGAGAAAATGGTTCGACAATTAAGAGAATCAGTAGGTCTAGGAGTAGATGCAATTGCAATGATGGGCCACCCTGGGGATGACGCTTTAATGCCACTTGCAAAACAAGCTGCTGAAAATGGCATACTTATGACTTATCAAAATGTTGACCCCTCAGGCGTTAGAGCTAGGTTTGGGGGCGGTTACGTAGGTGCAAACTTAGCAACTCAAGGAAAAGCATTAGCTAGGGAGGCTATTAGGCAATACGGCCTCAAAGCAGGAGATCACGCAATTGTTATGGTTCCCGTGGGGGACTATGCTAGAGCGCAAAGAGAAGACGGTGCTCGTATAATCTTTGAAGAACACGGAATGACAGTTACTGTTTTAGACGGTCAACCTGCTTTTGCATCTGATCCAAACCTAGTCATCCCCATTTTTGGGGCAGCTTTGAATGCAAATCCAGAAACTAAGATCATAGTTCACTCAGGAAGTGATGTAATGAATGTTGCTGAAGGAATAGCAAAGGCTGCTGGTTATGGCCCAAATGAAATCTTACAAGTGGGATTTGATACAAGTCCACAAATTATGACAGCTTTAGAAAAAGGTTATGTTCATCTTACTTCAGATCAACAGCCTTTCTTACAAGGATATTTACCTGTACTTTCCCTTTGCCAAACTGCAGTCTTAGGAACTGGTGCAATTAATCAAGATACTGGAGCTGGTTTTGTTGATACAAACAATTACAAAGCAGTTAAAGCCCTTGCTGACGCTGGATTAAGATAAATTAAATACACTGGCCCTTTTAACTTAGGGCCAGTGTAATTATACACTATGAATAATATTATCGAATTAAAAAATGTCACTAAAAGATTTGGTGGAATAACAGCACTAAATAAAACTTCCATGAATGTTACATCAGGAGAAGTAGTTGGTCTTATTGGTGATAACGGTGCAGGTAAATCCACATTGATAAAAACCTTAGTTGGTGTTCACGAACCGGATGAGGGTGATATAATAATAAGAGACAAAAAAGTCAAAAACTGGACAGCATTAAAGGCTAGAGAATCAGGAATAGAAACCGTTTTTCAGGATAGAGCTTTATGCCCCCAACAGTCAATCGTTTGGAATATATTTATGGGAAAAGAGCTGACTTACCCATTTGGCTTTATTAGAGAAAAAGAACAAATAAGAGAAGCTAATAGATTAATTCGAGAAATTGGTTTTACTTCAAAACTTATTGATGCAGAATCTCCAGTCGGAAATTTATCAGGTGGAGAAAGGCAAGGTGTAGCAATTGCAAGAGCAATTTATAACAAAGCTGAATTAATTATTCTTGATGAGCCAACAAATGCTTTATCACTAAACGAAACTCAAAAAGTTTTTGAATTTGTAAATAATGTAAAAAAATCAAAAAGGTCAGTTTTATTTATTGGTCACAATATTTTTCATGTTTATGATATTTCAGATAGATTCATCATTTTAGATAGAGGTGAAGTCGTCCATCAATTAAATAAAAAAGATGTTTCAAGTCCAGAAAAGTTGATGAAAATAATGAAAGATATAGTCAACAAGCACTAGGAAAAAAATGAATAATATACAGGTAATTTTGAGAAAATTCTTTCATGATAACGGTAGAGCCTTTGGGAGTATGGGGTACTTCTTGCTTTTAATGTTAGTATTTCTTATTGGTGCTCCAGAAGCATGGATGAGGCCAAATTTACATCAGTCAGTTTTTGTAATGATGCCCACTCTTATTTTTTTAGTAATACCTCTAGTTTTTTTGGTCGCTTCTGGTGAAATTGATTTGTCTTTTGCATCGACCTATGCTTTGGCAGCATATGTTTTTGCTTTATTAGTAAAAGCAGGAATAGACCCCGCTATAGCCATTTGTGTGGGTATTTTAAGTGGAGCTATCGTTGGGGCACTTGTAGGTGCATTAATTGTGTTTGGAAGACTCTCATCTTTGGTTGCTTCCCTTGGTGTTTTATTTCTGCTTAGAGGTTTAATTTTAGTGTTAACAAAAAGCAGATCAATTACTATGATGGATGAATTGGAAGCACATTGGGTTTATGATGTTCTTGTTGGAAATTTTTATGGTTTCCCAATGCAAGTTATTTGGGCAACATTATTTGTAATTTTTTGTTATTATTTGTTCAACAAACATGTGTTTGGAATACATATACATCATGTTGGTGATAATTATGTGAGTGCTGAACAAATGGGAATAAATGTTAAGGCTGTTAAAATTAAAGCATTTATGTTTGTTGGTTTAGGAGCTGGTATTGCTGGTATATTTACTACCTTAATAACATATACTTTTTTCCCTACACAAGGGTTTGGATATTTACTGCTTGCACTCGCAGCAGTTTTTGTAGGTGGAACACCCTATTGGGGAGGGTTAGGTACTATTATAGGGGCAGTTTTTGGTGTAGGTGTAATTGCTTACATGGAAATTGGCGTTATAGCAGTAGGTATGAGTGGAACTTGGAGACAATTTTTTAATGGTTTAATTATTCTATTGGCTTTACTAGGTCATCGTCTTCATGGGGATAGAGTAAGATAAATAAAAAACATAACCTTTATAGTGATTATAAAAAAGATAATTATGAGAGGTAATATTTCATATATAAGGGATTATCTAGGAGTTATATTGATGAGGTACTATTAAACATCCCAAATCAAAAATTTATTTATATTATTCGGTGTAAATTTCAACTGTTTAAAATAGTTAGGTATCTATTGTATTAAACAAGAATATAAAGTAACTTTGATTGTTAATTTTAACAGTCTAATTGAAAAATTTATATTTTAACAAAAAGCGATTTTAAAAAATCTAACTAAATTTTATACTTTTTATGATTAACGGAGATAGTTTAGGCAATCCAAGGTCATTAAAAAATTATTAAATACAATAATTTGGTTTTTATAAAGAATTTATAGAATATTTAAATTAATATTTATTTTAAAAATGATTTCTTAAATTCATACCATGATGCTTTTGGAATTCTTTGCTGGTTCTTATAATCAACATACACTAAACCAAATGTTTTGTCGTACCCAAAAGACCATTCAAAATTATCAAGAAGAGACCATGCAAAATAGCTTTTTATAGGATTTCCATTACTAATTAATTTATAAATTTCATTTAGATGTAATGAAAAATATTCAATCCTTTTATTATCATTTACATAACCATTTTTTAGTTCATCGTCATTTGCCATCCCATTTTCAGTTATATGTAAAGGAAGATTACCAGAATAATTTTTTATGGTATTTTGTAATATTAAAGACAGNCCCTCAGGAAAAACTTCCCATCCCATGTCGGTTTTTGGTAGATCCCCTTTTACTATTTTAAATTTAAAGTNTTTTTCTTTNGGNTCATGTGAAACTAATGACCGTGTNTAATAATTAATTCCTAACCAATCAATTTTCTTTGATATNAGTTTTAAGTCATCTTGGTAATNCTTTGGCATATAATNACCAAATANNNNTAANAAACTNTTNGGGTACCTNCCTTTAAATATTGCTTCATCAAACCANAGATTATGAATNTCATNNTATANCTTAGCAGNTNTNANATTTTCTTNNTNTGNATCAATNGGTTNGACATAACATTTNTTTANGACTATNCCTNNATTTNTTTGATTNTATTCTCTCATAACTNCTAAAGATTTTGCATGAGCCAATAAAATATNATGCATTGACTTTGCAGTNGNTTCCAAATTTTTTATACCTGGTGCATGTTCNCCCCAATAATATCCCANCCATGCAACACACCANGGNTCNTTNATGGTTGNNACAGAATGNAANCTATCNCCAAATTTTNTCATTANNAGATCAGTNTAATCAGCAAACCATTCNCAAGTATCTCTGTNCTGCCANCCACCANTGTCATCAAATANTTTTGGNAGATCCCAATGGTATAANGTTGCAAANGGTAANATATNCNTTTCTAANATNCCATCTANAAGCTTATCNTAAAAAGATAATCCNTNNNNATTGATTTTCCCTTTACCNNTTGGNAANAACCTTGGCCANGANAAAGANAANCTGTATGCTTTGAAGCCNCACTCNNTNATTAAATCTAAATCTTTNNTAAAATNTAAAATATGNGCACATGCTTCNCTTCCATCATCNCCATTAAAAGTTTTNCCTAATTTTTTTGAAAAAGAATCCCAATTACTTAAACCGCAATTCCCATATTTCTGACCTTCAATTTGATAACTTGAAGTAGCAGTTCCAAAAATGAAATCATTTGGAAACTTTCGAATTACTTCAAGGTTTCTCATAAAAAGTCTCTTTAATTGGTAATTTGAATTATTAATTTATAAATAAATCTTAAAAAACATAAATAACAACATTTTAATTTCTTGACAACGAAAACGTTTTCAATGTTAAACTGTTTTGAAATAA
>NZXB01000094.1 GCA_002701765.1 Porticoccaceae bacterium | reverse complement strand
GATTGAGCGTAGCTTTTAAAACGAGACTGTTCTGCTGTTCCAGGATTTACCTCTAGTGTTATTTCTATATCATCTGCAAAGCCTACCAATTTTTCAGCGGCTTGAATTACACGTCTAATCGATTGTCCTGAAAAAAGACTTGGTGTGCCACCTCCAAAAAATATGGAGCTAATTTTCCTGCCNTGTACCCANANNAAATCTTNTNGGAAGTCTTCTAANAGNNTGTCTGTATAATCCTTTTCGGGTATTTCNTTTGGAGCAATGTGCGAGTTGAAATCGCAGTAGGGACACTTTCTTATGCACCANGGTATGTGGACATAGAGAGACAACTCAGGCAACTGGAGANNTGAAAGANNAATGGGCTTTNTTACTCCNAACGCATTACTCGGGACGCANTCNGCGTGNGCTAAGNGCATCCATTAATTTGGCCATAGCTTGACCTCGATGGCTAATTTTGTTCTTTTCTGCTGGTCGAAGCTCTGAGGCTCGAAGCCCAAAATCTTTTACAATAAATAGGGGATCATAACCAAATCCACCTGAGCCAAAACCTGCATCGGCTATTATACCCTCCCAGCTTCCCTGACATATGATCGGGTTTGATTGAACGGGTTTTTCAAGGTAAACGATTGTGCAGTGATATCTGGCCGTCCGCTTTTCGATGGGTATATTTTTCAGAAGCTCCATAAGATATTGGTTGTTNTCCTCATCAGAGCTGTTTTCTCCGGCAAACCTTGCAGACATTACGCCTGGGGCACCATTTAAACAATCAACCTCTAATCCTGAATCATCGGCAATCGCTGGCAGTGACGCGAGTGCGGAGGCATGACGAGCTTTAATTAGGGCATTTTCCATAAATGTTTGGCCAGTTTCCTCAACTGAATCGATGCCTAGAGTATCTTGCGGTATGACCGAAAAATTTAAGCTATCAAAAATTTGTTGAAACTCTTTGATTTTGCCGTGATTGCTGCTAGCTAGAACTATATCCATAATTGATTCTTTTCGTAATTAATCGATATACATAATTTTTTGAAATTTAATTTGATTTTCTTGTGTTGCTGACTGAGGTTTTATCCAGATATTAAAGGTAAGAAAGTCTTCGTTCTCGTAATTAAATGAAGCAAGATAATAGAGTGCGTCTCCTTCCTGAACCAGATTGAAATTTAGTGACTGCTTTTGTTGAAAGATATTTTTTACATTTCCATGAATCGCTAGNGGCACATAATTNCCGGACCTTTTCAGCCCAACGACATTGACGATGCCCAAATCTTTTCTCTGAATAATTTGATTAGAATTAGCGATCTTGGGTGAAATGAAAGAGCTGGGAAAAGCATTGTAATAAATCTGAAGGTCGGCATGTCGCTNAAGATTCTCTGTATTCAACTCTTTTGCAAAGCTCGGAATCAGAAAAAATAATAGCAACGATAGTAAGCACAACTTTCTGTTCATAATTCGGAGATAATAAGTATCAGTCATCGGGCAAGCTGAAATACAGCAGTCGCTGCAAACATGCTAGGCCACATTTTTTTCATGAATATATCTGGAAAACGGTTAGAAAAAAACTGTCGACTCAGTATTTTAATGCTTTTTTTGTTACAAAAGTCCTCAAAGTCGGTCAGAGTAAAGAAGTGAATGTTGGGAGTATCATACCATTGATATGCNAGTTCATNAGTAACTGGCATGCGACCATTTGTGGCAAGGTAAAGACGTATCTTCCAATAGCCAAAATTTGGGAANGTGATAATACATTCTCTCCCTATCCGAAGCATCTCATCTAAGATTAAGTGAGGGTAACGCATTGCCTGCAGCGCTTGAGTCATGACCACGCTGTCAAAGCTGCAGTCGGGAAAATTTCCTAAACCTGAATCAAGATCTTGTTCGATCACATTGATTCCATTGTCAATACATGCCTGAATACACTGAGGATCGATTTCTAAGCCATATCCATGAATATTATACTTCTCACGCAAAATCCCGAGCAACTCCCCGCTGCCACAGCCTAGATCTAGAACTCGTGATCCTCGCTTTATCCGGCGACATACAAAATTAATCTCGGGAGTCATGGTCTATGCAAATCAATGCTATTAGCAACTAGGGCGAGGTATCCTCGGAAAATGCCCTCATAGCGTTTATTGGGCAATAAGAAAGCGTCATGACCCTGATCGGATTCTATTTCTGCGTATGAAACGTTTTTTCCGGCTGCAATCAGGGCATCAACAATTTCTCTGGAACGTTTTATCGGGAATCTCCAGTCACTGGTAAACGACACAACTAAAAATTTACATTTGGCCGACTTAAAAGTTGCCACTGGGTTATTTTTACTATTCCCCGAAAAGTCAAAATAATCTAAAATTTTTGTAAGTAAAATGTACGAATTCGCATCAAAATACTTAGCAAATTTTTCACCCTGATATCGCAGATAACTTTCGACCTGAAATTCAGGTGGTGATAGTTGATCTCCTAGGATATGGTTACTGCGAAGCTCGCGGCCAAATCTTTTGCCCATTGATTGATCGGAGAGATAAGTGACATGTCCGATCATACGAGCTAATGCCAGCCCTTGGATAGGCTTTGTATCATAGTCTGCATAGTTTCCCAACCGAAAGTCTGGATCCGATTTTATTGCTCGTCTGGCCATTTCATTAAATGCAATATTTTGTGCGGATAGTTTCATTGCGGAAGCAATGATAATGCTATTTCGCAGCTTTCCAGGGTACCGCACAGACCAGCGCATTGCTTGCATCGCACCCAGACTGCCCCCTACGACGGCAGCCCAGCAGTCAATTGAGAGGTATTCCATTAGTAAATTTTGAGAGTCTACCCAATCCTCTATGGTGATAGAAGGGAAATCAGGCCCCCAAGGCTTTCGAGTCTTTGGATTAATGTCATGTGGTCCGGTGCTCCCATAGCAAGTCCCAATATTGCTTGGACAGATGACAAAGAATTTTGCAGTGTCTATTGGTTTGCCGGGGCCTATGTAGTGATCCCACCAACCCGGTTTTTTTTCACCTCTATACCATCCCGCGGCATGATGATTCCCACTTAGAGCATGACAAACTAGTACTGCATTGGTGGCTGTCTCATTTAGCATGCCATAAGACTCAAAAACTAGTTTATGTTCCGCAATGACCAGCCCGCAAGACAGTTCCAAAGGTTTTTTTATTATAATACTCTGAGGTTTGACCAAGCCTAAAGAATTATGAGGATAAGTAGACATATTAGCCCTAATTACACTAATCTTAGTTTCTAGCAAATGCGCTTTGCACAATAGCCTAGATTGTTCTACTAATCATCCTCTGGTTAGGGCCGTTTTATTATAAGTATATAGAGGTTAGGAATGAAATACAGAAAACTTGGGAGGAGCTCTGTTGAGGTCTCCATAATTGGGCTTGGAACAATGACGTGGGGCGAGCAAAATAGTGAAGAGGAAGCTTTCGAGCAGATGGACTACGCNAGAAGCCAAGGCATTAATTTAATTGATGTCGCGGAGATCTATCCTGTCCCGCCGCGCCCAGAAACCGTAGGTAGGACGGAAAGTTATGTAGGTAACTGGTTGGCGGAAAGGGGTTGTCGGGAAGAGATTGTTCTAGCAACAAAAGTCGCCAGCCGAGCCGAAAATCTTGAGGCTAGCCGCCATATTCGGGGTGGGCCGCGGCTTAACCGGGATCAAATAAGACGAGCTCTGGAAGGCTCTTTGAGGCGTTTAAGAACAGACTATATAGATCTTTATCAAGTCCACTGGCCGGAAAGGCCAGCAAATTTTTTTGGGAAACTGAATTATGAGCACAAAATATGTGAAAACATAATTCCAATTAGCGAAACGCTTGATGCGCTGGCTGAGTTGGTCGATGAAGGGATGGTAAAACATATTGGCATCTCAAATGAGACCCCTTGGGGTCTCCATGAGTATTTGCGTTTATCTCGAGAAAAAAGTATGCCTCGATTGGTTAGCATTCAAAATGCATATAACCTCCTGACTAGAGCATATGAGGTTGGCTTGGCGGAAATGGGTTTACGAGAGTCGGTNGGCCTTCTGGCATACTCGCCGTTGGCNTTTGGCGTGTTAACTGGAAAGTATCTTGCAAATCAGTTGCCAGAAAATTCAAGATTGGCGCTTTGGTCCAGATTTTCTCGTTATTCCAGTGAACTGGCCACTTCAGCGACTCAAGCTTATTTGGAAGTGGCAAAGAAACATTCCATGAGCCTGGCAGAGATGTCGCTGGCCTTCATTTGTTGTCAGCCGTTTGTTGCTAGTTGCCTAATTGGCGCGACCACCATGGAGCAACTGAAGGAGAATATTTCGAGTTCTGATTTGATATTGAGCGCTGAGATTTTGGACGACATAGGCAAAGTAAACTCAAAGTTTCCGTCACCTGCAGCTTGAGTTTTAGGATGGCCCAGCTATGCTAAAAAAATTGCAAAACCATACTTTTTAGGAGTGGAAGTATTCTGGCTTGGATCATCAGTAAAGTAATAATCGCGACCATGGAAGATAAATCTAGGATTCCAATTGGCGGAATAATTCTTCTGAAAGGATTTAAATAGGGCTCAACAATCTCTCCGAGCAAACGAACATGAGGGTGGTGTAACGCCTGCAACCAGCTGGCTAAGGCTATAATCACGATACCCCAAAAGTAGATTTCTGTAACTAAGCCAAGGACGTCAAAGATAGCAACGAAGAAATGTGCTCCGATACCCAGATATATCAGTTTACCTGAGGCTAATATGATCCAGTAGTAAAGCCATTTTGATATGATGGCTCCCATCAGTGCTGCGGTGTTGAGGTTCCTAATGGTCGGACAGATTTTATGAAGTGGTTCAACTACAGGAGCAGTTGTTTTCAACACCGCCTGCGAGAGCGGGTTAAAAAAATCGGCTTGCACCAATTGAAGCAAAAACCTGAATATTAATAGTAAAGCAAATAGATCAGTTAGCAATTTAAAGATGTCAATGACCATAGTTCAAAAAATCAGATTCTGAGGGGTTTGATATTCAGGCCGAGTAATCAAGAGAAATCTCCCGAGAGCGCTTGACTGCATTGGTCATGGCTTTGCGAAATAAGTCCTCTATTCCACTATCCTGCAAGGTTTTCACAGCCGCTTCTGTCGTACCCCCGGGTGAGGTAACTTGGCGTCGAAGCTCATGCATGTTGAGCGAAGATGACTGCGCTAACTCAGCAGTCCCACGTGCCGTTTGTGTTATCAAGTCTAATGCCATGTCTATTGGCAATCCCAACTCTTTTGCGACGTTTTGCATGATCTCANATATGAGAAGAAAGTATGCTGGAGCGCTTCCTGAAACTGCAGTTATTAAGTCAATATGAGATTCATCTTCTACCCAACAGATATAGCCAACAGCGCTGAATATTTTTTCAATAGTTGCCTTTTGAGTAGATAGTACGTTCACATTTGCATATAGTCCCGTAGCGCCTGACATCACCATTGCCGGTGTGTTTGGCATTGCTCTTACAACACTTGCATTTTTCCCAAGGCATTTCACAATTTGTTTTACAGGTATTCCAGCGGCTATTGATACGATTACTGATGGAGAAGTTAGCTGAGGGGCCAAATCTTTTACAACAGGTAATAGGATCTGAGGTTTTACTGCAAGGACAATGATATCCGCATCTTTTGACACAGCAACGTTGTCAGAAATCGCAGCAATTTGATATATGTCCTCAATCCTTTTGCACGCGTCCGTGTTGATATCGCTGACACGTATGGACTGGCGTGAATGTCCTTTAGCTAGAAGGCCTTGTATCAGGCATGCTGCCATGTTGCCCCCACCAATGAATGCAATTGAGCTTTCAGTCATAAGCGCTCCGATGAATCAGAGAAGTGTCTGGCGCCAAATATATCCGTACCGACGCGGACTATGGTAGCCCCTTCCTTTATGGCGGCTTCCAAATCAAATGACATCCCCATTGAAAGAGTATCTAATTTCTGACATTTGTCTAGTCTAGCATTTACCTCTTCTCGCAATTTAACTAATTTTCTAAAAACTTTTCGCTGACAATCATGAGCAATTCGAGGGGCGGGAATCGCCATCAAACCACGTAACTTAATTTGAGGTAGCCCCACGATTCGGTCCACGGTTTCGGCTAAGCGATTGGCAGCTATGCCATGTTTCGTCGGTTCATTGTCGATGTTGACTTGAATGCAGACATTAAGTGGAGACAAGCTCGCTGGCCTTTGATCGCTCAAACGCCGTGCCGTCTTGACTTGATCTAAACTATGAATCCAATCGAAGTTAGTGGCAACTATTTTGGTCTTATTTGCCTGCAATGGGCCTATGAAATGCCAGTCGATGGCTTTATTCTCTATTGCCTTGATTTTTTTGATTCCTTCTTGAACATAATTTTCTCCAAAGCTAAGCAGGCCACATTTAATGGCTTCATTAACAGCGGNCAGATTTTGTGTTTTGGTGACTGCGAGGAGCAAGATNTCGNCCTCNTTACGTCCNGCNTTTTTNGCNGCCTTTTTAATACGTTGTTTCACAATATCGATACGTTCAGNTAGCAAGGACATTAAAAATTCTCTCGGCTTTGATTTAGATGAAAAGCATGATGTCTGCTATTAGGGTTTCATGATTTCTGTAAACAATTTTCATTCGACGTGCTCNACACGTTTATGGCTCTGCATTAAGGTTTTTGCCCCAGACTTGGGTTTTCGAGCCAACTCTGAAGAATAAGCGCTGCGGCCAAATCATCNACCTTGTNTGAGTGCTTACCATTTACAGTTCGGCGCTGCTCCTTGGCTTCNCGACTAGTCAATCTTTCATCCATCATTTCTGCTTTGCGNCCAAACCGATTTTGNAGTGATAGAGCNAATTTTCTGGATTCTTGGCTCAAATCGCCTTCTGTTAAATCCATGTTTAATGGAAGTCCGACAACAAAGATATCCGGCTCCCAATCCATTATTACTTTATCTAGCGATATCCAGTCAGGAATACCATTCTTTGCNTTGACAATTGTCAGAGCAGACGAGGTGTGAGTGACTGTTTGACCAGTAGCTATGCCGATTTGCTTTCTACCAAAATCAAAACCCAAAACCTTCNTGGCCTTGATACAATCATGCATGTCCGGAGTCTAATGATAATCGGTCGAGATCAATTCCAATAGAGGATGCTGCTGCATAGGCTCTGTCTCCGCAGTCAGTGCTAAAAATTATCGCAGAGTCAGCCGGAACGGTTAACCAGCTGTTCTGAACCAGTTCTTCCTCGAGCTGGCCCGCACCCCAACTAGAATAGCCTAGAGTTATTAAGGCGTTTTCTGGGCCATTACCAGCGGCTATATCAGTGAGAATGTCTTTTGAAGCAGTTAAACTGATATCATCTGAAATGGCCACAGTGGATTCCCATTTTTGTTCGCAGCTCTTGTGGAGAATAAAACCNCGGTCCCGCTGGACTGGGCCTCCTGAAAATACTCTAGAATCGCCGCTCTCCTTGTGATATTTGAGCTGCAGCTGGTCAAATATCGCTTTCAACGGGATATCCATTTGATTATTTATNACCAAACCCATAGCACCTTTTTCGCTGTGCTCGCATATGTAAACAACGGCGTTAGCGAAATTGGGATCAACTAACCCCGGCATGGCAAGCAGAAAATGGTTTTTTAGNTTTTGCATTTTGTGAGCTCTTCTTCCCTTTNTNTTAATATTAAGGACTGATTAAGGAAACTCAAGGGGTCAACGCCCAACTTTTTTATTTTTTCCATCGCTCTTTCACAAGTCCATCGATTAGCTGCTCTTTTCATTTCTATATTTGTCTATCGCTGANATAAGAAGGCTGCCTATTTTNAGGCCAGTTGATCTTTCTATCTCGCGAGCACAAGTTGGGCTAGTAACATTTATTTCNGTCAAAAAGTTTCCAATTACGTCTAGGCCCACAAAAAATAAACCCCTCTTCGCGAGTTCCGGAGCAACTTGGTTGGCTATCCAGCGATCTCGCTCGGTCAACGGTTGTACAATGCCGGTTCCACCCACAGCCAAATTTCCCCGAAAATCGTTTTCTCCGGGCAGTCTGGCTAAACAGTATGGTATGACTTCTCCACCGACGATTAAAATTCTTTTGTCACCGGCGGCAATTTCAGGGATATACTTTTGAGCCATAATTGTTCGAAACCCTTCTTGTGTTAATGTCTCTAAAATGACATTTACATTAGATTCGTTTCCTTGCACTCGAAAGATTGATTTTCCACCCATGCCATCTAGCGGTTTGAGAACGACATCGTTGTGAGTAGCTAAAAATTCTTTTAGGCGCGCTTTATNCCGGCTTACAAGGATGGGCGGAGTGCATTCAGGAAATTCAGTAGCAAAAATCTTCTCATTACAGTCACGTAAGCTGCTCGGTCTATTGACCACTATACAACCACGTTTTTCGGCTGCNTCCAATATATAAGTAGAATAAATATATTCACTGTCAAAAGGAGGGTCTTTTCTCATAAGAATTACGTCAAGTTTTTCGATCANTTCAATAGAGGACGATTGTTTTTCATACCATTNATCTGGTTTTTCAAATACTTTAATCGGAGTCATCAAAGCTTTGGGGAGACAATTTTCAATAAATAGGTCGGTTTGCTCCATAGAATAAATTTCATAGCCAGCTTGCTGAGCTGCAATCAGTAATGCCAATGTTGTATCTTTGCGGTAATTAATCCCTTCAATTGGATCCATTACGACTCCAAGTGTCTTTTTCAACGCACTTCTCCTGAATTGCTCTCGTCTCTTGAGGATCTCTGCATTGTATCTCACCAGCATTTTAAAAACCTGTCTCATGTATTTTAAAATCTACTGGACTTTGCTGTGATTCATTGTTTTCATACAGATANTTNGGGTTTCTAGTGTCNGATTCTCGGCAANTTNGCCGTGCTGAATGAATNTTTAGAAGAGTATTCGCCATGACTGATTACCTAATTGCACCTTCAATCTTGGCAGCGGATTTTGCTCGCTTGGGAGAGGAAGTAGACAGGGTTTTGGACGCAGGCGCAGATGTGGTTCACTTTGACGTAATGGATAATCATTATGTGCCGAACTTAACCATCGGCCCGATGGTNTGCNCTGCATTGCGCGATTATGGTNTTACAGCTCCAATTGATGTCCACCTAATGGTCGANCCAGTAGATGACCTTATCAAGATGTTTGCGGATTCTGGAGCCACCTACATTACTTTTCATCCCGAAGCTTCGAGCCATGTAGATCGATCACTACAACTAATAAATGACTTGGGTTGCCGTCCTGGCCTAGTCCTGAATCCGTTTGCCAAACTAGATGTCGTGGAGTGGGCTATTGATTGCATAGACATACTTTTAATTATGGCGGTTAATCCGGGTTTTGGGGGNCAAAAATTTATTCCCAGAACCTTAGATAAATTGCGTCAAGCGAAGNCATTGATTGAAGCAAGTGGCCGTGACATCCGTNTGGAGGTTGATGGNGGCGTAGGTATTGACAATATTGCCTCTGTTGCCCGTGCTGGCGCCGATATGTTTGTTGCGGGATCCGCTATTTTTGGCGCCAGGGATTACGCTGATGTGATTNGCCNAATGCGAAAAGAGTTACGCGCTGTGGCAGATTAANGCTGCTCTGACGTCATATTGAAGAAAAACCTGTTAGTATGATTTTGTTTCCATTGCTTGTTATGCTTAGTGGGGGNCTAAGAAGCCAAAAAGGGAATTTGCGATGAGCCCTAAATCCTTCGATGATCTGATTAAGACAAGCATAAATCGTNCGCCAGTGGTACGCGAAGTAGTTGCTGACCTAGAGACTCCGCTAAGCGTCTATCTTAAGTTGGCAAATTGCGCCAACTCCTATCTTTTTGAATCAGTACATGGTGGTGAAAAATGGGGGCGTTACTCCCTCATAGGACTTCACTCGCCAACTGTTCTAACTGTTTATGGATCTAAACTTGAGGTAACCCGTGGTGGTGAAGTTATAGCTGAATGCGACACATCTGATCCGCTGTCAGAGATAGAAAGATTTCGTGCTTTGTTTTCACTAAAGGCCTTGCCTAATTTGCCTCGTTTTACGGGCGGGTTGGTAGGGTATTTTGGTTATGATACGGTTCGATATGTTGAGCCCTGTATGGGCCAAAATGTGCCTATGGACGCTCTCAAAACGCCCGATATTTTGCTAATGTCCTCAGACGAGGTTGCTGTTTTTGATAATCTGTCTGGCAAGATAACTCTCGTGGTTCATTGTGAGAGCGGAAACAA
>NZXB01000093.1 GCA_002701765.1 Porticoccaceae bacterium | reverse complement strand
TGGCATATTAGCCACTAACTTGATTTCATGAGTGCTATCTTCCTCTATGTCGGCCTGCATCTTCAAGCCCCAGTCTCCGGTCGGTTGGGTACGCTTGATATTGATGACCCCTCCTATCGTATTTCGACCGAAAAGAGTTCCCTGAGGCCCTCTGAGCACCTCGACTCCCTCTAGATCAAACATATCCATATCTACAGCAGCATTCGAGGCATGGACAACGCCATCAATTACCACTGGTACGGCTGGCTCGAAGGATTTCTCAAGATCGTCATAGCACATGCCTCTGATGCACGCGCTCATCGCGCCTCCTGCGAATGCCATATCATGCATCTTGACATTAGGAACCAATTTTTGGAGATCCTGCACCCTCTGTATGTTGCCCTTATCTAGCTGAGACGGCGTTAGCGCAGTAACTGCAACTGGAACATCTTGGATCGATTCTGCTCGTTTTCTAGCTGTCACAACAACTTCTTCTATTCTTGATGCTGATTCTTCTTGAGCAACTAATGCTCCACTGACACCAGTGAGAAGAAGTGATGCTGAAATTAGCGCAGCATACGGAACTCCTCTCAAATTACCCTTCGTCAATTTCCCCTTCATTTTCCCACCTCTTTTTTGTTTAACGTTAGATTACTTTTTCCTTAGAAAAAACGTTTGCGTCGAAATCTTTGTGCCCCCACCGNTTNGAAGCCGACCCGCATTCTATCACCTAGNTNCAAAGTTGAAAGCACTTTCTGNTATTTATCCCANTANNTTNAATCTCATGCGCCGACATATTTATCAATGGTTTGATGCAGGTGNCGAATCCTTGACTCTTGNTANCTNGCNANNCNNGCNGCTCCNCGTTTCGAAGTCTTCATGCCCTTNTGCAANGCNTGAAGATTATCAACATCNTGGTCAAAAACCTCTCCTAANGCCCCCAGTTCTGGGGCGGATTCAAATGGTAAATTGGGATCAATCACNTTAATTTCNCAGGCGTCTGGTCTTTCTGTGCCCTTAGGATAGCGGAGNAGGACGCGCACNTTCATNATTGCGGTCTCGTGATCATCNCCATTTGGTCTGAATTGATAGACTATGTTTCCATGATAACCTATCCAAACCTGGAAATTAGGNAATGAACTATANAGGATCGCGTCGAGAAGTTCAGCGTGCGTCGCATCCGCTAGGTTTTCGCCACTGGCTTCTGCAAACATCTGTCTGTTCAGCTCGCCGATATATTCCCTGGCGCTAATATCATCTGGCAAATCGAGCCCACCATCGTCATCCAGAGCCATCCGTCCAGATAGTTTAAGAATATCTTTCATGGTGGTTTTTTCATCAACGCCGCTCAGGTGCGGACTCGGAATTGCCATGGGCGTTACACTTCTGCTTACATTATCGCCGAAGCAGTCGTACTGGCTATTGGCATCACCTGTAAACGTTAGTATTTGAGAGTGCGTTTCTATGGTATGCCAGGATTCCATAAAGGCTTCATGTGCCACTTTCCAGTTGCTTGGTACCACCCGCTGGACATGCACGCCGGTAAAATAATCTTCCAGAGGAAAACGAGCAAAATGTTCAGGCATTACGCCTAGGTAATCATGCAAGGGCTCACTTTCATCATCAAAATTCACAAATATGAACCCTCCCCAAGTATCAAGCTTAAGCTGCGGGAGGCGCATATCAACCTTCTCGAGATGCTTAAAATCCCAAGCACAGGGCATGTGAGAAAAGCTTCCATCGAGCCGCCAAGTGAAGCCATGAAATGGGCACCGTAATTCACTCACCTGGCCACTCTCGTCCCGAAGCGTTCTCCCTCGATGGAGACATGCATTGATGAAGGCGCGAATTTTATTATCCTCGCCTCGAACAATTAGCACTGATTCATCGCAAATATCGTAGACAAAGTGGTCGCCTGCCTCTGGGATATCTTCCTCCCGACAGGTCATCTGCCAGACCCTAGGCCATAACTTTGCTTTCTCCTTGAGATGAAAGTCACGTGATATATATCGATGAAAGGGCAGATCTTCATCGCCCTTGTCAGGATTGACGTCCTCCCGCAAGTATAGCGGGACAGGGACCGTTTCTTGATCTAGCAGTTCTTGCCAGCTGATTGCCTCACAGCGCGCCGCGCCTTGTTGAGATTTTAAATCGGTTTTAGAACTCATCTTTATTCCTCTTTCATAAGATCAAAGAATCAGCAATTCGTACTATATTAGTCTAGCGACTCAGTATAGTCACGCCGCTTATGCCAGGTGCGCCATATACATGCGTATAACCCGTTTTTGGTTCACCTAGAACCTGACGTTCACCTGCTTCTTGCCTCAATTGGACACAAATTTCATGAACCTGACGTAGACCGGATGCCCCAACGGGCTCTCCGTTTGCTAAACATCCGCCATCGGTATTCACGGGCAAATTTCCTGTGATTGATGTGTAGCCCTCTTGCAGTAACTTTTCCTGTTCTCCATGATTACAAAATCCATTCTCCGCCATATGTATGATCTCGGCCCCACTTTCAGTGTCCTGCAGTTGAGCAACATCGATATCACTTGGGCCAATACCCGCCTGTTCATAAGCGGCTTGTGAAGCAATTACAGTGGGTGAATTTGCTTTAATTACGGGCTGCGATGGGCTGAAGACTTCAAAACTTCCATAGTGGCGAGTGCGGACAATTGCTGCATTAAGGAAGATTGGTTTATCGGTAAATCGCCTTGCCTCGTTGGCATCGCATATCACCAGTGCTACAGCCCCCTCAGCTGGGCTGCAGAACATATATTTCCTCAGCGGGTGGCTAACCATCTGAGATGTGCTTATTTCCTCTCGACTGAGAGCTTGTTTTCGCCATGCGGTTGGGGTAATCGAACCATTGAGGAAAGCCTTCTCGGCTACACTTATCAGCGCTTGTTCTGAAATGTCATATTCGTGCATATACCGTTGTATTTTCATGCCAAAATATTGCGTTGTTAGCATCAGGCCAGTCTCACCATACCAGTCATCGATTCCCCAATCAGCCGGCAACGCATTAAACGCCCCTCTCGGGTGCTTATCAAATCCGAGAACTAAAGCATTACGATATTCACCCGATTTTATGGCGCTGTATGCAGCGTGCAAAGAGCTTCCTCCCGTCGCACATCCATTGAAAATATTTGTAAATTGGAGACCGCTTAGACCTAGTTCATTGACAATTGCGTCTGCGTTGCCACCATCTTGACTGCCACCATAACCACACTCAATATCATTCCAGCTCAAACCTGCATCTGCCAACGCTTCTCGCGCAGCCTCTGCGCCTTGCTGAAGACCAGTTTTATGGGGCGAACGACCGAAAGGATGCATGCCCAAACCGATTATTGCTACTTCCATTAAGAATCTCCTAAGCTATCAAAGGCAAAACAGAGGTTGCTACCTCCTTGGTCGTTAGATGAGAACTTTTCAATTATCAATTTCATTGGCATACCAATCCGAAGCTTGTTTGGGTCAGATATCCGGAGGCGAGACTCTATCCTGATACCAGCTGGCATTTCCACATAACCCACACCATAGGGCTTGAAGGTCTCTACAGTCTCATCACTCACATAAGGCGATTTTGGCAAAAAATTCTGAATCGTCCAAGTCCATAGAGAACCTCTGTCGCCCAACTCAATAACATTGCTGTCATTGTGACCACAGTTTCTGCAGGATGATTGTGCAGGGAAGCTTACCTCTCCGCAGCGGGGGCACTTGCCCCCTAAAAGAACGGGATTGCTCGCGGGCCAGGTGAATAGGTTTGGATGTATAGGACAATCTGTCATAAGCAAATTCTCTCTGCCAACTATTTATGGATTGCCTTGTTAATGGAGTCAAGCACTGACTCATGAATTGATTCCGATACCGTAGGATGAGGGAAAATTGTTTTTGCTAGCTGTTCGTGACTCATTTCAGCACCCAAGGCAACAACAAGTCCTTGAATCTGCTCAGTTACTTCGGGACCAATCATATGGGCACCAATCAATTTCCCGGTCTCGGCCTCGAAGATCGTTTTGACGAGACCGTTCGGTTCGTTGATTGCGATTGCCTTACCACTAGCTTGGAGGTCAAAGCGACCCACCCTAACGTTAATCCCTTGTTTTTTTGCGCTTTGCTCACTCAGACCCACGCTGGCCACTTGAGGTCGGCAGTATGTGCAACCGGGAACTTGAACCTTATTTATGGGCTCGGCTGTCGCCTCGCCAGCGATATGCTCTACACAAATTACTGCTTCGTGGCTTGCTTTATGGGCAAGCCAGGGAGCCCCTGCCACGTCTCCAATTGCATACAATCCTACTACATTTGTCCTACACCATTGATCGGTCTTAACAAAGCTGTTTTCAACTTCGACGTTCAGTGATTCCAGACCAAGATTTTCTGTGTTTCCTGAGACACCTATTGCAAGGATAACGCGATCCGCAACGAGTTTACTTTTTTTCCCNTCGCTCTTTATTTCCGCTTCCGCTCTATCATTTGTCGCAGCTATGTTGCTAATGAGCGAGTCAGTTAGAATGTCAATGCCTCTTTTTGAGAATGCTCGTTCTGCGAGTTGAGAGATTTCCTTGTCCTCAGTCGGGAGAATGCGATCAAGAGACTCTACCAACGTCACTTGAGAACCTAAATCAGAGTAGAAGCTTGCAAACTCGCAGCCTATCGCGCCCGCTCCAACAATCAAAAGACGTTCGGGCANGGCATCGGGTGTCATGGCCTCACGAGCTGTCCAGATAATTTCTCGATTAGAAGTTAGGTTGGGAAGCTCGCGTGGTTTTGCGCCAGTGGCCAANATGACATGCATCGCATTAATCGCGATCAGTTTATTTTCCGTGGTGACTTGTAATTTACATTTTCCTGTCAGCGTCGCTGAACCAATGAAAACTGTAACTCGGTTTTTGCGCAGTAGATATTCGATACCTCCACTGAGCTTACTGGCCGCTGCACGGCTGTACCCAACCAATTTTTTGATATCAAAGGATAAATTGTCTGCAGTGAAGCCCCAGCTTTCCATAGTATCTAGGGTGTGTGCTACTTCTGCGCCTTTCAGAAGTGCTTTTGTGGGAATACAGCCCCAGTTTAGGCATACGCCCCCAAGATGTTCTTTCTCAACTAGAGCTACTTTAAAGCCCAGTTGAGAAGCCCTAATAGCTGCTACATAACCGCCAGGGCCTCCGCCAATCACCGCTAAATCAAAGTTTTCAGGCATTGTTAGCGTTAACCCAACATCGTTGCAGGCTGATCAATAAATTTTTTCAAAGTCTGCAAAAATTTAGCGGCGATTGCACCATCTATTACACGATGGTCACTAGACAGTGTTAGGGCTAAGACAGTCGCCTGTCGCACGTCATTATTGCCCTCTGGCAAAAGCTTTTTCTCGCTTGCGCCGACTGCTAAAATAGCCGCTTGAGGAGGGTTGATGATGGCATCGAACTGACTAACACCGAACATACCGAGGTTAGATATGCTGAAGCTACCTCCCTGAAACTCTGCTGGCTTTAATTTTCCGATCTTTGCTCGCGTGGCGAGGTCGCGCATTTCATTTGAGATTTCTACTAACCCTTTGGTCTCCGCCTTGGTGACAATCGGCGTTATCAGACCGTCCTCCAAGGCCACAGCAACGGCAATATCGGCGTGAGGCATTGAGGTTACATTCTTGCCATCAAACTGAATATTGACTTTCGGTGTTGCAGAAAGTGCCATCGCTGTCGCTTTAATGAGACAATCATTAATGGAAATGTTTGCATCAGTTCGCGAGTCATTGAGTTGCTTTCTCAGCGACAGAAGCGCATCCAGTTCTACGTCGATACAGGCACGAAAGTGTGGCGCTTCAAGTTTTGACGCTTGCAAGCGCTTGGCGATAGTGCGTCGCATTCCCGTAAGGGGCTTTGCTTTTAGAGGGGCCTCTTCCTTGACCTCTGGCGCCTCCTCAGCCGGAGCCGGAGCCGGCAGGTCGGGCGTGGGGCGCAGCTTGAATGCGGCTAATTCAACATCAGCTTTGCTTACTCTCTGATGACGTCCTGTGCGCCGGCAGTCATTCAGACTGACCCCTAGTTTTTTCGCTAGTCGCCTCGCAATAGGGGTAGCCGGCACATCACTGTCATCAGCTGCACATCCATCCGGCGAGGATTTGTAGCTTGCCTTTTGGGCTATTCTAAATCGCCCACCTGCCGCAATGACAGCGGTTCGTATGTCATCCAATGTGACGCGCTCATGACGTCCAGTCGCTGCGATGGAGTCGATAGCTACGTTATGTTGCTTGGCCAGACGGAGAGCTATTGGCGTTGCAGAAGTGGCATCAGTATCATCATAACCCAGAAGGCTTTTTGGAATGACGAAATCAATTTTGTCATCTATTTCTGCAGGCGACACATCTACAGAAGAATCGGAGTTTGCGCTTGAGATTTGGTCAGAAATGCCTTCCCCGCTTGAGGGCTTTTCTGAATGTGTTGTGGCCACAGACACGACACCAACATTAATCTCGGCCACGAATTTGTCCACCTCAGATTCAGTCGTTTCGTTTACAGCGATGATGGCTATGGGGGCACCAACATCTAAAAGTTCTCCTTCTTGTGCAAGAATGCGAACTAATGTCCCCGATTGATGAGATGTGAGAGTGTTGACTATTTTGCTGGTCTCAATGTCGACAAGGTTTTGCTCAAAAGAAATAGAATCACCAACCTTTACGAGCCATTCGGTAATTGTTCCCTCGACCATCTCGAGACCCCATTTAGGCATAACGACCGCGACGAGTGAATCACTCATGATTAGGCCTCCAAGGTCATGCGAGCTGCTTGCTCAATGCGCTCAACGCTTGGCACATACAGTTTTTCCAAGGTTGGCGTGAAAGGTACCGGTGTATGAGGCGCAGTCACCTTAGCGATAGGTGCTCTTAGGCTTCCAAAGGCTTTTTCTGCAACGATGCTGGAAATTTCAGATGCCATACTGCAACGCTCGCTCGCCTCATCCACTATGACCAGCCGGCCGCTCACTTCCACACTTTCGAGAACAGCACCCTCATCAATTGGCGAGACAGTTCGGAGGTCAATGACATCGGCGTTTATTCCATCCTTTGCCAGATTATCCGCCACTTGGTTGCAGTTGAGTACCATGTTGGACATCGAAACAAGGGTGATATCGTCTCCCTCGCGAGTAAATGCTGCTTGTCCAAAAGGAATCAGATAATCTTCATCAGGAACTTCACATTTCATGTCGTATAGGAGCTTATGCTCAAGGAAAATAACGGGATCATTATCCCGAATCGCAGTGAGTAAGAGGCCTTTTGCATCATAGGCATTACTCGGTAATGCCACCTTAAGACCCGGAACGCTAGCTAGAAGCGGATGTAGCATATGTGAGTGCTGAGCGGCTGCTCCAATACCTGCACCGACCATTGATCTTATAACAAGAGGCGTCTCGCTCTTTCCTCCAAACATGTAACGAAATTTGGCTGTCTGATTGAAGACTTGGTCAAAGCAGACACCAATGAAGTCAACGAACATTAGTTCTACCACTGGCCTAAGCCCTGTGCATGCGGCACCCGCAGCCATCCCAATGAATCCAGCTTCCGTGATTGGCGTATCAATTACTCGCTCTCGGCCGAATTCTCCCACTAGACCTTTGGTCACTCCGAATACTCCGCCTGCCGCATCATCAATACCATCTGACCCAGCTCCACCGGCCACATCTTCACCTATTACAACGATCGTTGAATCGCGACGCATCTCGTTTTTCAGAGTTTCGTTGATGGCTTGTCTTATACTTTTAATTGGCATAGTGTTTCCTCAGATCAGTAGTTACTGTAGACGTCTGTTAATAATTCGTCTGCTGAAGGCCAAGGAGCAGACAGTCCTTCCTCTACAGCGGCATCGATCAGTTGCGAAATTTCCTTGTCAACTGAGTTTAATTGGCTTTTCTTCAGCATCTTTTCAGAAATGACTTTTTTTGAAAAGATCTTGATGCAATCATTGTCGCGTCGATTTCTTTCATGCTCCCCTTCACCGCGGTACAACTGAGGATCACCGATGAAATGCCCACCAAAACGGACTGCACTTGCTTCAATGGCGCTCGGACCGCCACCTGAACGAGCTCGTTCAACCGCCTCGCCGACAGCATCATACACGGCAAAAAAATCGAGGCCATCTACTCGTTTTGCTGGCATCCCAAAACCTGCTGCTCGACCGGCAATATCTCCGCTGCCCACCGCGTATTTGGCAGCTGTGTGTTCTCCATAACCATTGTTTTCAAACATGAATATGGTTGGAAGCTGAAGGACAACTGCGAGGTTCATAGATTCAAAGACTGTCCCTTGATTTGAGCCGCCGTCCCCTGTGAAACTGAGAGAAACGTTTTGTGTGCCAAGAGTTTTCGCGCTGAGGGCCGCCCCTATGGCAAGGGGCGGAGCACCGCCAACGATCGCGTTTGCTCCAAGCATACCTTGGTTGATATCTGCAATGTGCATCGAGCCGCCTTTGCCGCGACAGAGTCCTGTAGATCGCCCCATGATTTCGGCCATCATACCTTTAATATCACAACCTTTGGCGATGCAATGTCCATGACCTCTATGGGTGCTGCCCACATAATCATCTTTAGTTAGATGCATGCATGCGCCGGTAGCAACAGCCTCTTGACCGCTATAGTCATGCACAAATCCTGGAATATTTCCCTGTTGAAACTCGGTATCCACACGCGACTCAAATTGCCGAATGGTGGACATTAGCCGATAAGCTCTCAGCAAGTCTTTTTCTTGAAGCGCCATAGTGACTCCTTTTTATAAAATCGCATTTAGTATCAATTTATCTTGTTCTATAGATGACTTAAAACTCATTAGGCTGCCACAGAGCCAGTTTTTTTGTCACCTGTCAGATCCTCCCAGTCGGGGGCTTCCTTTATATCTGGATCAAGTCCCACTGCCGACAGAAAATTCCTATGCATGTTTATCAGTGACGGCTCATTCTTTCCAAAAGTAGAGAACTTTCTTCGATTGGCGTTAAGACTTTTTTGGACATTTGCACTCACCCAATAGTCCTCCTTATCAACAACATAGACTATAAAGTCAAAGTTTTCTTTGGCGCCTCCCCCAGACCAGCTTGCCCTATTTATGTCGCCGCGCCAGTATGACCGATAGCGAGTAATATGTTCGCCCACTTTTTTCCCGGGATAGAGAACAAAAAATTCAACAGCGGTCGGAGAGATCAAGAGGCTTACATTGGGGTAGATGAAATGCACCAACTGAAAATGAGTTTGAATCTCCATTCCCCAATCTTTATCGTCGGTTCCGCGCAAGTCGAGCATTGGTTTGTTGGGGAAAGTCATGCGATGATGCCGTTGCGGGCTACCGAAGCGCTTGTATTGAGAAATATTCCCCAAGCTAAAATCACCTACCGAGTCTTTGTGGAGGATGTCAAAGTGATAACCTTCACAGAACGTATCAAGTGCTAATTTCCAGTTGCTCTTCAAGTCCCAGACATGCTCTCCTATAAGCTGTGTGTCGGCAAGGTCCCATTGTTGGAACCAGGGCGTGAGGTCTGCGAGGTGTTTATCTATATTTAGCTCGGAAGCTTTGTCAAGACAGATGTAGAGCATCCCATATTTTTCTTCGCAGGGGAGATGTTGGATGTTCTCACCACATTTGTTGAGGTCACCTGCGGAAACGTGACCGGCTTCAAGGCTTGAGTTCAACAAGGCATGTGCTTTACCTTCGGAATCCCGAATCATCAACACGTTTATGTCTTCAAGATCCTGGAACATAAAACAGTCGCCGGGATTTGCCATCTCACAACTGAAACCAACTAACAGTGGTTCTTTGAAAAATATTCTCTCCTTCTCGATTTCGAAAAGTTGCTCGTCGGTGTAGGTCCATGTGGGATGACGGTAAGGCGCCTCGGCACTGTCGGTCGTCCCTCGACCATGCAGATC
>NZXB01000092.1 GCA_002701765.1 Porticoccaceae bacterium | reverse complement strand
AGTTCATAAGAGAACTTATTCGTTAGTTCCAGAACACCCTTTCGATAACAACTCTCCATGACCGCGATGTTTTTCCTCGCAGCTATAACTGCGGTGCAGCTTCTAGTGCCATAGTTTTCAGATACGATGAACGAAGAGGACAATAATTTCTTCAGTTCTAGAGAAAACCCTGTATCAGGCTCATCCTGGACCTCGTAAGTTTTGCGGCTTGATAGCAACGCGGATAACTTTTCGAGTTGCACGTTACCATTATATGATCCGAGAAGATATTTACTCAGACTTGTTTTCGCGGATCGCACTTTGGGCCAAATTATATCTGGATCTGCATTGCTAAACGCATATATGCCAGGCTCTAAAATTTTTGTTATGCCGTTCTTGCTGTTGAATAAAATGAGCTCATCACCGTCGAAAAGCAATAAGTTAAACCCCATATAGTCTTTAACCGCCGGCAAGATGGCCGTTAACCATTTTTTTGCGGGTTCCGTGGAGAATAAGAAATCAGTGACTAACGAACCTCGGGAAAGCGCTCTAGCATTAACGGTTGCGGAACGTAAATTAGTAACGGCGGCAAATTTGCCCTTACGCGACAAACCAAGCCACGTTCCTCCAGCCTGAAGATCCTTGCCTGCCAAAATATCTTTTGAAGGCCACCAATGCATTGGCGTAGCGGGTCTCGAATAAAATTCGTCACGATTTGCAGTAACTACTAGGGGCAAATCTGGTTTCATTTGGAAAGCGAAAGCGATTAGACACATAATATCTGCTCAAGTTTTTTTTTTGTCTGCACATCTTCACTAGTTGGTTAACCGAGAACACGCTATTATCTAGCATGCACGAATAAAGAGTCGAGCCCTCATGATAACTTACCCTGAAATTGATCCAACAGCCATCTCTTTCGGTCCTTTTCACTTTAACGACATGGTCTTTGGTCCTCTTCAAATTCAATGGTATTCGGTTTCCTATCTTTTAGCATTTGCAACTGCGTGGATTTTGGCTATTAGACATAGCGATAAAGATTGGGCGCCTGTGAAGCAGCATCAGATAGAGGATTTAATGCTATATGGTATGTGGGGCGTCATTCTGGGTGGTCGCATTGGTTATATGATTTTTTATAATTTGGATCATTGGGTTGCAGACCCTACACTAGTTCTTAGATTGTGGGAGGGAGGAATGTCCTTTCATGGGGGACTGATCGGGGTCCTTATCTCAACTTTTATGGTAGCAAAAAAACTCCAGATCCCATTTTTGTCTTTAACTGACTTTATTGCGCCTCTTGTTCCGACGGGACTTCTATACGGCAGGCTTGCTAATTTTGTAAATCAGGAGCTTTGGGGACGTGCCAGCGACGTCCCTTGGGCAATGATTTTCCCAGCTGATCCAACCAAAACTCCCAGACATCCCTCCCAGCTTTATGAGGCGTTGGGAGAGGGAATCTTGCTATTCTTGATCTTGAGCTGGTTTGCTCGTAAGCCGCGTTTAAAGGGAGAGGTCTCTGGGTTGTTTTTACTTCTCTACGGTACAGTTCGTTTTCTGATCGAATTTGTGCGCCAACCTGATACTCAGTTCCGAGACGCAGAGGCTATACTCGAGATATTTAATTGGATGACAAGAGGCCAATGGCTCTGTGTGCCCATGATGATCGGTGGGCTGTGGTTGATTCGAAGGACTATTTGGTCAGGTTTTGAAGAGTCTGCTGATGGCAGTGAAAGACAATGAAACAATATCATAAACTCTTGCGCTATATATTGGATCAGGGGGTCAGAAAAGATGATCGCACTGGAACGGGCACGGTCAGCGTTTTTGGGTATCAGATGCGATTTGATTTAAGTGAAGGATTTCCTTTGTTAACAACAAAAAAGGTACATTTCAAGTCCATTGTGCATGAGTTACTTTGGTTTATAGCAGGGGACACAAATATCAGGTATCTGGTGAAAAACGGCGTAAGCATTTGGAACGAGTGGCCATTTGAGAATTGGTTGAGAGAAAATTTCATGCAAGAAGATTATCCATCGGGGTCTCCACAAAGGAAAGTCTTGATGTCAGAGTTTGTAGCTAAAATCGCCGATGATCAAGAATTTGCGCAAAAGTATGGTTGTCTCGGTCCAGTTTATGGCAAACAATGGCGAAAGTTCGAGGGTGTCGATCAGCTTGCCAATATAATTGATAGTTTAAAAACTAACCCCGATTCTCGCCGCCATATTGTTTCTGCATGGAACCCGAAAGACGTTCCGGTTATGGTCAAGGCAGGATTACCCCCATGCCATACCATTTTCCAGTTTTATGTGAGTGAGGAAAAATTATCGTGTCAACTATATCAGCGCAGTGCTGATGTCTTTTTGGGTGTTCCCTTTAACATTGCTTCATATGCCCTTCTTACCCAAATGATAGCGCATGTTTGTGATCTCAAGCTTGGTGAGTTTATACATACGTTCGGGGATGCGCATCTTTATGTCAATCATCTCCAACAGGTTGACGAACAGTTAGCCCGAGAACCCATCAAATTGCCGGAATTAAAAATCAATCGTCGGGTTTATAGCATTTTTGACTTTGTTTTCGATGATTTGGAACTACTAGGCTATAGGCCATATGCTGCTATCGCGGCCCCGGTTGCAGTTTGATTACCGTATCAATAGTTGTGGCCATGAGCCGTAATTTCGGAATTGGCCGAGAAAATCAGTTGCCTTGGCATCTTCCGGAGGACTTGAAGAATTTTAAAGCCATAACGATGGGCAAACCAATTATCATGGGGCGGAAAACTTTTGATTCAATTGGAAGACCCCTGCCGGGGCGAACAAATATTGTGGTTACCCGAAATCGCGGATGGTCCTCAAATACGGTGCTCGTCGCACGTGGTTTCGAGGAGGCTTTGGTGCTAGCCAAAAATGCTTGCCATCAAAACGACTGCAATGAGCTAATGGTTATTGGCGGTGAAATGATATACCGTGCCGCATTACCTGTCGTTTCGAGAATATATTTAACCGAAGTCAAGGGGGACATCGCGGCGGATACTTTTTTTCCTAGCTTTGATAGGTCGCAATGGGTGGAGCAAAATAGGCGTCGAGGTAAAATTCAGGCGGATTTTTCTTATGACTTCGTCATTCTAGACAAGAGATGCTAGAGGGGTCTTACGTTTCTTTGCACAATCGCATACAATTGGCGCCGCCATATGGATTTATGGGCTAAATTTAATCTTTAGATAAAATCTTGTGGAAGAAGTAAAATCAATCCTAGACTAGCTTGCCAAGTGGTGAGAGGGTCTATGAAAATTATTACATTATAAGCCCACATTGAGGGAATTATGAAAATGCAATCGTTAAAAGCTATGACATTTTTTGTCATTCTCAGTATTACGCTTGGGACTTCGTTTCTCCAGGCGGCGGAGGTGGAGGACTTGCTCAAGGCAGGAGCAGTCAAAGTTGAGACCGGTGCTGCAGCACAAATAAAGATCGATCGGATCGCCGATCAAACTGATGGATTGTTGCAGGAGTTTAAGCAGGTCAATAAACAGATTGAATCGCTGCGTGTCTACAACGCTCAATTGGAACGCCAAGTTGCCAGTCAGAAGCAGATGATGTCGGAGCTTGAGACATCGATTGCAAATGCGACTGTAATAGAGCGAGGGGTGACTCCTCTAATGTTGAATATGATCGATGGTCTGGAAGACTTTATAAACCTCGATCTTCCTTTTAAGCAAGAGCAGCGTTTGTCTGCTGTGGATGATTTGTCAGTTAATGTAGATAGTGCCAGGTTTTCTGCGGCCGAGAAGTTTCGTCAAATTCTTGAGGTCTATGATATAGAGTCTGAGTATAGCCAATCCATTGAAACTTACAGGGATATGATTGATATTAACGCCAATGGCTCGGAGGTTGAGGTTGATGTTCTCAGAGTTGGGCGTGTCGTTCTTGCATACCAGACTAAAGATAAAGCGCAAACCGGCGCATGGAATAAGGAATCGGGATCATGGGAAACATTGGGTGCAGAATATCGTCGGCCAATCGATGAGGCGATTCAAATCGCTCAGAAGATCAAAGCTCAAGATGTTATTGAGATGCCGATAACGACACCGGAGATTGCAAAATGAAAATACAAATCTTTCCTATATGGGCTTTCGCACTCGTATTCGCAGTGTCCAACGTTTCTGCTGCTGAGGACGCAAAATCTTTGGATGAGTTGCTTCAGATGATTGAAAAATCTCAGGCATCTGAGACAAAAGAGTATAAACAACGAGAAGCTGAGTTTAATTCAGACAAAAAAGATCAGGCGCGGTTGCTAAAAAAAGCTCAGGATACTCGGACCAGTGAGGAACGAAGATCCGATAGGCTCGAGCAAAATATACGTGATAATGAGCAAAAGATTATCGCCCTCAGGACACAGTTGGATAAGCGACTCGGTTCGCTCAAAGAACTTTTTGGGCATTTAACAGGTGCTGCGGGGGACATTCGAGCTAATCTTAACCAGTCGGTTGTAAGCGCTCAAATACCAGGAAGGACAGAGTTTCTTGATGAGTTGATCGAAAAAATGAGCAGTGATACTCGGTTGCCTTCAATAGAGGACATTGAGAAACTGTGGTTTGAGCAACAACGCGAAATGGTTGAGAGCAGTCGCGTGGTAAAGTTTTCTAGGCAAGTCACTATGACTAATGGTAAGCAAAGGGAAATGGAAGTTGTTCGCGTGGGTACCTACAATCTTATGGCAGGAGGAGATTACCTAGAATTTAATCCCGATTCTGAAGCTGTCTCAGTGCTTCCTCGCCAACCCGATTCGAAGCATCAAGCTAGTGCTTCGGACCTTCAGTCTGCTAGGTCAGGCTTTACTAAGGTAGGTTTAGATCCATCTGGTCCCTTTGGAGGCGGTCTATTACGTGCGCTAATAAATACCCCTTCTTTGGTAGAGCGTTGGCATTTTGGAGGTATAGTGGGGTACGTCATTACCGGTGTATTCGTGGTGGCCATTCTTCTTGCGCTATGGAGATTTGCGGTGCTTTTTGCCATGTCGTCTAGTGTTAGCTCCCAACTAAAGACCAAACAACCAAACACAGATAATCCTCTTGGGCGAGTTCTTCAGGTGGCATCTGAAAACCCNAATCTGGATCCGGAGTCTTTGGAGTTAAAATTGCATGAAGCAGTNCTGAAGGAACGTCCAGCGATAGAGTCGGGACTCAATCTTTTGAAGATTATCGCTATGGTTGCGCCGTTNATGGGGCTATTGGGTACAGTAACAGGGATGATTCTCACATTCCAAATGATCACCCTCTTTGGGGCTGGAGATCCGAAAGCTATGGCTGGAGGGATTTCACAGGCNCTTGTGACCACCGTTCTTGGGCTTTGTGTGGCGATCCCCACAGTTCTCTTGCATACGTTGGTCAATGGTCGGGCACAGCGAATTTTGCATGTGCTCGAGGAGCAGAGTGCTGGAATTGTAGCNGAGTCTGTTGAGAGTAACTAAGATATGTTCNTTAGCGATCTCTTGGCTGATATGGATAAGTTTATGGACTCTGGCGGGCAAGTNCTTTGGGCTATAGCCGTACTGCTTTTTGTCATGTGGACTTTGATTTTTGAACGCATCTGGTACTTGCGNGGGTCAGTNTCCTCNGACATTGGATTAGCACTNACGGCATGGCGATCTCGGTCTGATAGGGTTTCAAAGCGTGCTCGNCANGTGCGCGAAAAGTTGATCTCTGAAGTGGACCTAAAGATCGATCAGAATGTCATGATGATCAAAACACTTGTGGCTTTGGCCCCTTTGTTTGGGTTGCTAGGAACTGTAACTGGAATGATTGTAGTGTTCGATGTAATGGCCTACACAGGCGGTGGAGATGCTAAAGCTATGGCCGGTGGAGTTTCAAAGGCAACCATTCCTACTATGTCAGGAATGGTNGCGGCGCTCTCTGGAGTGTTCGGCCTTACAATTGTTGAAAAAAATGCAGCACGAAAAAAGAGCCTGTTGGAGAACAGTCTCAATATGGAACAATGATGAGCATTAAGTAGCCACTCATCGAGTGGGAGATGTATTCATGCGAAATAGAACGAAAACCTCAGANGATCAGGGTCANGCCATTGACTTAACACCAATGCTAGATGTTGTATTCATAATGTTGATCTTTTTCATTGTAACTGCAACCTTCATTAAGTTGCCTGGTGTTGATATTACAAAAGTCGATACTCAGACCTCGGATCCTTACAAAAAGGTTGGTATATTGGTTGCTGTGAGTGGCAATAATGAGTATTGGATNGACAAAAAACGTGTAGAGGGCTCGAGTCTCAAGCTCAATCTTACCCGCATGTTCAATGACAACCCGAAGGGTGGTATGGTCATCCAAGCCGACAATGAGGCGGATATAGAGTCGTTGGCGAGGGTNGCNGACGTAGCGCGNGAGATTGGTATTACACCGGTAGCGATTTCTGTGGAGAATGACTGAGCTTTAGTTATGGCAATATTACGTTTTGGAACATCTTTGGTACTTGGCTTTATTGTAACGTTGGGATTAATTGTTGTCATGTTCAAGTTGATTGATTCTGGGANTACGGAAATNGATTCCAAGCAAGCAATTAAGATAGCGGATTTTTTGCATGTTGAACGCGAGATGACGACCAATGTAAAGACTGTAGAAATCGAAAAACCTGATGATCCCGAGCCCCCACCCGAAATACCAGAAGACAATNTTGAATTTGAGATGCCTGANAATGCGGTNAGTATGGCTGCTGCGCCCATGGGTAGTAAGATAAGTTTGTCCACNGGTACTTTTGCTAGGGATACAGATTACATNCCGGTTTATGTNCCACAACCTCAATATCCTCGTCGAGCTCAGACNCGNGGGAAAGAGGGCTATGCTGTGGTGGAAGTGATAATCACCACTACAGGAGGCGTGAGAGACCCTGTTATGATAGAAGAAGACCCAGAAGGNTGGGGCTTTGGGCGTGCTGCTTTGAAGGCTGCAAATAAACTTAAGTATAATCCACGCGTGATTGATGGAGTTCCTCAGGAAGTCCCCGGTGTGTTATACAAGTTCACGTTCCAGATGCAAAAATAGGAGTCCTTATGATCGCCAAGAATTCCATGAAAATCTCGGTGCTAGTTTTTTCAATGCTGATTCCATTATTGGCATCGATGTTTTTGCCTGGAGTGGAATACGGAAGCTCCGTTATGGCGGCTGAGGAAAAGAAAGAGAAAAAGTATAAGAATGCAAAAACCCGTCAGAGACAGGCAGTTGGAGCAAAATGCGGCAAAGCNTTGGAGAAGATTCAGNTCACNTTGGAAGAGGAACTCTGGGCCGATTCTCTCCGAGCCCTGAAAGACATAGAGGCAAGTAGTAAGACCTGTAAGAGCGACTATGAGCAGACTCAAATCTGGAAATTTTCCGGTTACATCTACTTNGCGCTTGATGATTTTCCCAATGCGATCAATTCCTATGTGAAAGTAGTNAATGGNATAGGGACCCCTCCGGAAGTTCGACTCGATACCCTCTATACCTTAGGACAGTTGTATGCTGCAGAGGAAGACTATGCTAGTGCNGCNAAGTATCTAGAGGACTGGATCAAAGAGGCCCTNATTATAGGAGCNGATCAGCGATATTTTTTAGCTCAGATATATTATCAATTGGAGAGAAAGAAAGAATCTCTGGAGATGGTGGAAACCGCNATNAGGGACGTAGAAGCGAAAGGTNTTCTTCCTAAGGAGCGCTATTGGGGTTTGCAGAGAGTTCTTTATTATGAGAAGAATGANTACGGGACAGTGATCAATATCTTAGAAAAACTGGTCAAACATTATCCTAAATGGACCTACTGGCAGCAACTAGGCGGTATGTATGGCGAAAAGGAAAGAGAAATGGACCGTCTTGTCGCGACGGAAATGGTATATATGAATGGCGAGTTAGATAAAGAGAGTGAGGTTATGAGCATGGCCTACATGTATCTNGGGGCTGGGGTACCATACCGAGCTGCAAAGATTATTGATCAGGGCATGACTGATAAAATAATAGAGAAATCGTTCAAAAATCTGGAGATTCTGGGAACCGCTTGGTATCAGGCCCGTAATCTTAACGACGCGGTAGAAGTTTTGGAGTCAGCAGCAAAGAAGGCTGATAATGGTAATCTAAATGCGCGCTTGGCTGGTATTTATTTGGATTTAGGTAGAGACAAAGAGGCATATAAAGCGGCCAAGAAAGCAGATAAGAAAGGCGGTGTTAAGCGACCGGATTCAAATTTCCTAGTAATGGGGAATGCTCTCATTAATCTCAACTGTTTCGATGATGCAATCTCTGCGTTTAATAAATCGTTAAAAAAAGCGAAAGATAAAAAGGCCAAGAAATATCCTCGACAGTGGATAAAGTATGCTGAAACTGAAGGCAATCGATTGCAGCGACTGCGTGATGTTGGACTTAAGATTCGTGGTTGCGGCAAAGCCTGAAGCCTCCTGATCTAAATCATACTGGCGTCTATCATTTTTTCATGATGCTTGTAAATGTTTTATTGAGAAATCGGTCTTTGACTCAGGTCCATGGTTGGTCTGCCTTAGCCTTTTTTTAGATCTAGAAAGCGCTCCCCTTTCGTAAACTGCGCTTTAAGCTGCAACCCATTGTCTGGATGCTAACTTTTTTATCGGATTTGTATGGAAAAAACGGTTGTGGTCTTTAAGCTCAGTGCCTATTCATTCTTATATTGATTCATAACTACTTTGTTGTGCTTCCGCTGGATAAAAAGGCAGCTTAGATAAAAGTGAAGTGGAGAGATTGCTTCTTGGAGCTGNTTTTCAATATANAGCTGTTAGTGAACGCTTTTATANTTGCCTATCGNCCCAAAACAACATGCTCCGCTAAATTCAAAGCTATTTAAATNTATTATGCGGCTNAAAGTNGGANCTCTTTGCCTCTCTAGGATCCTTTACCCAAACTGTCCTGTCNGGATGCATACCNGCGCCATATACTGCCGAGACTGCTGAACGGCGCATGCTNTTTAGCAGTCGTGTNTTAGCTTCGCCAGCGAANGGGTGGATGCCTTTATTTCCATCGACCAGCCGATCCCACTGNAATTTTCGATGCTCATAAACGGCCTCATTTGCCAGCTGTTTGCAGTTCAACTCATTATTATTGAGGTCAACCGTAATATCATCACCATTTTCTATTAGGCCGATCGGGCCCCCTGCGGCCGCTTCGGGGCCAACATGCCCGATGACCAAACCGACGGATCCGCCGGAGAATCGGCCGTCCGTCATGAGTCCAACAACGATATTTTTCTCTCGACACAACGCCGTAATTCTAGACGTCGAGTCAAGCATTTCGGGCATGCCTGGGGCACCAAAAGGCCCCTCATAGCGTACTACAAGCATATCAAAATTTTCAAATACATCGTTGGATGAATCGAGAGCTTTTAAAAGTTCTTGTTCGCCGTTGAAGACTTTAGCCTTGCCGCTAAACACGTTATTTTCTAAACCTCGCTCAACGCCTGCCAATTTCAGGACTGCACTGAAATCTGGTGATAGATTGCCACCCAGTAATCTTAGCCCTCCCGTTTCTTTAAATGGTTTTTTTGCGGTGCAGATCACATGGCCATCAGGTTTTGGTGGAGCCAGACGGTCAATCTGTTCGGCTAAGGTCTCATCGGTACAGGTTAAAGTGTTTCCATTGAGTAATCCGGCATCAAGCAACTCTTTAACAATAACCTGTATGCCGCCCCTGCTGTCAATATCAACCATTGAGTAATCTCCAAACGGTCGCGCATTTACGACTACAGGAACCACATTTTCAGACAGATAGTTGAATTCTTCTGGGCTCATAATATCTCTTGAGAATTCTTTATAACCGGCTGCGCGAGCCAATTCAGGAGCGTGCAGCAGCACATTTGTGGACCCTCCAACGGCCATCGCGACGATAATTGCATTGCGGAGGGAATCTCGCGTAACAATGTCTCGCGGTCGAATATTCTTGCTTATTAAACCAGACAGATAATCGATCAACTGATCAGGGAATTCATGAGTGCGACGGATATCTTGCGAAGCCGGAGAAATCATATGCAGTGGCTCCATCCCTACAACTCCAATAAACGTCTGCATCGTGTTGTAAGTAAACATTCCGCCGCAGCTGCCAAAACCCGGACAAGCCTCGCGAGCGATCCGACGTTTTAAGTCTTCATCTTCACTGCCCGCTAGTTGATAAGCGGTTATCAGATCGATGGTCTCGCCAGTTGCCGAATCAACCCCGGGCCTTATAGATCCATCTGACATTATAATCGCCGGTCGGTTATGTTCTAGCATGGCCGCCAAAGTACCGACTGGCGGCTTGTCGCAGGCAACGACGGCGATAATGCCCTCTAAGCCGGACGCACTCAAATGCTCTGTTAAAGCATCATTGGCAACTTCTCGACCAATCAATGAGTAGCGCATCTCCTTTGTGCCATTGCGAATTCCGTCGGAGGTGGCTACCGTAAACTCGGGCTGAACCAAACGCATACGCAACTGTCCCGCGCCGCTCCCAACTCGATTTCGCAGTGCATCATGAATTATGCTGACTTTGCGCATAACACCAAGGTAACATTGCGAATCGCCCTTATTCCCAACCACGCCGACCGAGGGCTCGTGAATCAATTCTAGGTCAGTGCCTAGCTCGCGCGCTATACCAAAGGATTGCGAACTCCTTCCTGGGTTTCTATCAATTAAAACTGTACTCGAATTCTTCATTATTACTCCGATAGCATTGCCAGTAGTTCCTGCTACGTTAAAAACACTCGACACCTGAGATCGCATCAAACGTTAAATGCCTAATAAAACTTGAGATCTGCTGAGATGACCATTCTATTGATATTGTGTGACTCTGGCCACTCGAGTCAAGATCCGCAGAAAAAATTTGGCAGCCCTGTGGTATTAACAAGCAGATATTCAAATCTTTTTGATGGGTATTTCAACCAAATGCGATCCCAGAATGGTTGAAAGCTGCCGAAGGTAAATTTTCCGGAAGGCTCAAAAATAGTTTTGCATTCATCTAAGTACTTAATTATCTTTTAATAAACTCAGCAGACTATTTAAGTTAGAACATCAAATTCGAAAGACCTATGAAGTAAGTTGGCTTAGGACAAAAGTTCAATGCCGTGGCCTTTTCGAAGTCATAAAAAATACCGAGAAACTGAAATACTTACATTCTAATCGTTAGCTTTAGACCCGTTAAAAAATTTCATCTGTGCCTTCCAAATATGCAGAGTTTTGTTAAATTTGAGTCTCTGACGCCCTCAGCAATATATGCATTAGCGCTCTTTAACTGACCCCGCCGATCGACCTTTGGATTTGGTTAGCTATCCATATCTAAAACATTTGTTTTTCAACCACGAATGATTAATATTTGATAACAGTAACTTCTAGGCTTCTGTAAGTTGGCTTTAGATTAAAGAATTTTTTTCAAGATCTTAGAATTTCTATGGTAGTTGTAAAGAAGCTTTCTGTCTTCAGGCAATTCGTCAAAAGTGGTTTCGATAAAACCTTTTTCTTGAAACCAGTGNGTTGCATGCGTGGTNAGTACGAATAGTTGCACTACAGNATTTTCAGCNGCTTGCTGCTCTATTGATGCCAATAGCCGCGATGCAATCCCTCTGTCCTGAAAGTCGGGGTGGGTTACAACACATGCTAACTCTCTACTACTGACGATCCCCATAGGGTAAAGGGCTGCGCAGCCGACCAAAAACCCATCTGGATGGTCAGCCACTGAAAAATACGATATTTCGGTCTCCAAAAGTTCCCTTGAACGCTTGGCTAATTTGCCTTGCTTTTCAAGTGGGCTGATTAGACTGAGTATCTCGTTNACGTCATCAATGGTTGCAGGGCGGAGTGTTTCGGAATAATCCTTGCTCACAAGAGTTCCAATCCCATCTCTGGTGAAGAGNTCAGANAGNAAAGCTCCATCTTCCGAGAACCCAATCAAATGAGCACGCGCTACCTCTCTTTTGCATGCGTTATAAGAACAAGCTAGTAATTTCCTATCATNTAAAGANAGCAGATTAGTTTTTGAAAGAAGTGCTTTTAGATCTGTNAGAGAGAGACTATTTTGAACAACACCATCTATCGAAACTCCGTTCTTTTTGCTTATGAAGATCAATTTATCAGCTTTCAAAGCGATTGCCACTTCGGTTGCAACATCCTGATAACATAAGTTGAAACTTTCCCCTGTCGGAGAGAAACCGATTGGAGATAGGAGGACAATGGTATTGTTTTCTAGTTGTCTTTGAATAGCTGAGGCATCAATGCGACGAATTTCTCCAGTATGCAAATGGTCAACACCATCGATCACACCTTTAGGTTTTGCCACAACAAAATTTCCACTGACCACGCCTGCTGCCGGNATTTGAAGGCTGGAATTAGACAAATTCATGGATAGGCATGACTCTATTGTTAGGCGAGCACTACCGACNGCCTGCTTCACATGCTCCATAGCATGANAACTTGTAATGCGCGCACTATCTTGAAATGGTGTCTCGANACCTGCTTCCGACAGCCGCTGTTCAATTTGAGGNCTCGCTCCATGGACTAGCGCGACCCGTACTCCTAAACTTTGGAGTAGCATTACATCTGACATGAGTTGATGATTTGCACTTTCCNCAAGGACGTCGCCAGAGAATGCGATAACAAAGGTCTTACCTCGATGCGCGCGCACGTATGGGGACATGTGGCGAAAAAAATTGACATAGTCTTGCATCTTCACCTCACCATTATAAGCAAGAGTGGCCGATAAGTTTAGATAAGAAGCTAATAGTAGGATCAATGCGATCTAATGCGAGATACTCATCAGGCTGATGTGCCACTTCAATATCTCCAGGGCCCAGAACTACTACATCCATCCCCAACTGCTGAAGAAAGGGCGCTTCCGTAGCAAAAGCAACGGACCCACTTTCATAACCNGTTAACTTTTCACACAGATCCAGCATTTCGGAGTCAGCCTCGCTGCTGAAGGGCGGAACGATTATCCGTTCCAAGTCCCATCCAACTCTGTCGATTGACGCCAATTGCGAAATGTTTTTTTCGAGATCTGTCTGTAATTTATTTATATCCATCCCTGGCAGGGGGCGAATTTCAAAAGCGAGGAAGCAGTGAGAGCAGATTCTATTTGCATTGTCACCGCCCTTTATGCAACCCAGATTCAGGGTCGGATGGTCAATNTCAAATCCGGGATGCTTGTGTTGCACCATTTCGTCGCGAAGTGCAAGAAGATAGGACATTACTCGCTGCATAGTCTCCATGGCATTGCGACCCAANCTTGGATTGCTGGAGTGTCCCGATTTCCCGACGATACTCAGCTTTTCCACCATGATTCCTTTGTGCATGGATATTGGTCGCATGCCCGTGGGCTCGCCTATTACGGCCCGACGTGCGACAGGGACCCCTTTAGAAACCAGCGCTCGTGCTCCGCTCATCGATGACTCTTCATCAGCTGTTGCTAGAATTATTAAGGGTTGCTTAAAATCGCGGTTTAAATGAGGCTTAAGTGCTTCTATGGCGAGCGCGAAAAAACTTTTCATATCGCAGCAGCCAAGGCCATAGAAGCGACCATCACGCTCAGTTAATTCAAATGGATTGCTGGTCCAAATAGTATCATCGCAAGGAACTGTATCTGTATGGCCAGAAAGNACAAGCCCCCCAGGCCCTTGGCCTCTCGAGGCTATGAGGTTCGCTTTATTAGGNNTCAGTTCCATTATTTCGCAGCTAAAACCNAGNTCNTCNANTNGNTTNGCTAATANATCNATNATNGACCTNTTNCCNTGATCTAGNGACGGATCNACGCTNCTGATNGAATTACANGCGACAATTTGTTTTAACAGNTNCTCNAANNGCATTACAGGCTTCTCTATGATGTGCAAAAGCAACGATAAAGGTTGGGTGGTGGTTAACAGCACCAATTATTTGGATTCCATGTGCAGTATACCATTAAGGAATTATTCCATTGATGGCTAGGAATCGATAATGGGCACCCCTTGCAGCGCCTGATCTATGGCATTTTGATCTAGATCTAAATCTGTCATTTCATTGTGGAGGTACTTTTCATAGGACGCAAGATCGAGGTGCCCGTGTCCGCATAGAGCAGTGAGGATAGTTCTTGGCTCCCCTGACTCTTTGCACACTAAAGCTTCTCTGACTGCTGCTGCGATCGCATGCGTTGGCTCTGGAGCTGGGACGATTCCTTCAGTCTTTGCAAACAAAATTCCTGCAGAGAAACACTCAGTCTGTGCGATGGATATTGCCTCCACTAAACCAAGTTCGAAGACATGAGACACTAGCGGCGCCATTCCATGGTAACGGAGCCCTCCCGCATGAATCGGTTCGGGAATAAAGTTGTGGCCTAAGGTATGCATCTTCATTAGCGGCGTCATGCCCGCCGTGTCCCCGAAATCATACCGATATTCACCTTTGGTGAGTGTTGGACAGGCAGTAGGTTCAACGCACCGGATCGTTGGACTCATTTTCCCGTTAAATTTTTCTCGCATGAATGGGAATGCCAGACCTCCAAAGTTTGATCCACCCCCCGTGCATCCAACCAGCACGTCGGGGGTTTCGCCCACTTGTGCCAACTGCAAAAGCGCTTCCTCGCCGATAATAGTTTGGTGCATTAGAACGTGGTTTAGCACACTACCTAGAGCATAACGTGTTTTATCATCCGCCACGGCTTCACTTACGGCTTCAGATATTGCTATACCGAGGGATCCAGGGTGATCAGGATCCTTGGAGAGCAGCGAGCGACCAAAATCAGTCACCATTGAGGGGCTGGGATGCACTTTGCCCCCCCAAATCTCCATCATGGTCTTACGGTAAGGTTTGCTGCGGTAAGAGGCTGCGACTTGCCAAATTTCGCACTTCAATCCATATTGCGCGCAAGCAAATGCGAGGGAGCTGCCCCATTGGCCCGCTCCAGTCTCTGTTGTTAATTTGGTTATACCCTCTTTAGCGTTATAATGGACTTGAGGCACAGCAGTATTGGGCTTATGCGAGCCAGCCGGGCTTACGCCTTCATACTTATAGAATATTTTCGCTGGAGTATCCAGCGCTTTTTCCAGTCGTCTTGCGCGGAATAACGGGCTTGGTCTCCAAAGTTTATATACATCTAAAACTTCTCCTGGGATGTCTATATACCTTTCGTTACTCATCTCCTGTTCTATGAGAGCTTTCGGGAAGAGCGGAGCAAAGTCGTCCCCCGTTGCAGGTTCATGCGTCCCTGGGTGAAGCGGGGGCGGCATCGGTTCTGGGAGATCGGCAGTTATGTTGTACCACTGAGTAGGAATTTCTTCTTCTTGTAGTAAGATTTTGTTTGGGTATGGCATATTTAATTTTCCAATAAACTGTGTTTTGAGAACGGATTTGATTGAGGTTAAAGCTGCACAGTAATCCACTTCCATCGAGTCATGATGTCAAGGTCGGCTTCTGTCCCTTCTCTACCAAAACCGCTTAACCCGTTTCCGCCAAATGGCACATGGGGCTCATCTTGTATCGACATCGCATTAATATGAACCATTCCTGCATTAGCTCTCTTGGCGACGCCTAGCGCGGTATTTATATCTTGCGTAAAGACAGCATAGCTGAGCCCATAATCCGTGTCGTTTGCCATAGTTATGGCTTCTTCAATGCTGTTTACCTCATAGATTGAAGTGACTGGACCAAAGGTCTCTTCTCTGTAAACGGTCATGCCTTCTTTCACGCCGGTGAGGATTGTTGGTGGGCAGCAAGACCCTTGCCAGTCTGTACCCCCATGAAGCAAAGTAGCACCTTTTGACAGGGCATCTCTTATATGCTCTTTGACACGATCTTGTTGTCGAGAGCTTATAATGGGACCTATTGCAGTTTCCGGATCTGAGAGATCTCCCACTTTGATGCCACTGGCGATTTCTTTAAAGGCTGAGATGAACTTAGGTGCAATTCCACGCTGCAAAATTATTCGACTTGATGCCATGCATGCTTGGCCCTGAAAAAAGAATATGCCTATGGTGGCTGCCTCTAGCGCTTTGTCAAGGTCCGCATCATCCAGCACGACCAGTGGATTTTTGCCGCCTAGCTCTAGCGTAACGGGTTTTAAATCCTTAGCTGCAAGTTCGGCAACATGCTTTCCAATCCTGGGCGAACCGCAGAAATTAATTGCTGCGATCTCTGGATGACGCGTAAGCGTGTCCCCGATTTCGAAAGGATTTCCAGTTACATAATTGAACACGCCCGCAGGTGTCCCAGCCTCATGAAGCGTCTCAGCAAACTTAACTGTGATCTGAGATGCAAATTCAGATGGCAGCAGAACTGAAGTGTTGCCCGTGGCGATCACCATGGCGATCTGTTTTACATTTTTTAGCAATGGTACATTGAATGGAGTTATGCATGCTACTACTCCTACCGGCTCTCTAATGGACATGCCAAAAGCCCCTGGCCGATCGAGTGGCATCGTCTGCCCAGTCAGTCGCCGGGGAACTCCAGATGCCGCACGGAACGCATTGATACAATAATCAACCTCGAATTGCGCCTTCATTATGGGAGAGCCAACTTCTTCAATTAGTAACTGAAGGTATTGGTCACGGTCGCGTTCAACAAGAGCGGCGGCTCGGCTCAATATGGCTTCCCGCTCCTTTGCTTGACTTTCACTGAAGCTATGAAACGCGGCTTGAGCTGATTTTACCGCTTTATCAACATCGTTAGGTGTGCCCTTTGCGACACTCGCTATTACAGTTTGGTCTGAAGGGTTTAGATCTTCAAAATACTCTCCGCTCGAGGGTTCAATATGCTCACCTCCTATCCAGAGTTTAGATTTTTTCATGCTACGGTCACTCTAAAATTTTGCTGATTCGTTACTTGTACATTCTGGGCTATTAAATTGAGGGTTTTTTCCATATATCAGCGTTTTGCAGGAGCTTAACTTGCTTCTTCAGCACTTTTTCCTCGTACTCTGCATGCTTCATCGGTTCTCGATTTAAGTACAAATTTTTAGGATAAATTGGGTCCTTGTAGACTATCTGATACAGTTCATTTCTTAGGTCCTTCATCCAATTCGTCCATAAAGAGTTTTGCCGATGATTTCGCATCGCCTCGATATTTATGGGCCCACACACACTAGTTGAAACGCCTCCATAGCTCTGCTTGCCTACAATCTGACCGCGATAGTCTACTATCATCGATTGGCCTCCGAAAGTATCTACCGGAGTTTCCTCGTCCTGAGTCAGATAATAGGTGCCCATGTTGGGAGCAACCACAAATAAATTATTGTCTAGCGCTCTAGCGCGCGTTTGGATCTCAAAATAGTCATTTGAAGCCGCAGGATGGGGTATCGAAGCGCGGTAAAGAATTTCTGCTCCGTTCATAGCTAATGCCCGGGCATTTTCTGGGTATGACCCTTCATTTGCCATCATAATGCCCATTCGACCAATTTCAGTATCGACCACTGGCCAAAAGCTCTCGAGGGTATTGCCATAACGTTCGATCCACCAATCGTAAACATCATGTGGACACACAGAGTGCTCAACTGGGTACAGCGGCGCTACTTTGTAATGTTTCAGTATTACCTCACCGTTTGGATCCAGAATGAAACCGACATTAAAAAATCTATCAGGCATTTCTTCATGGCGAGCTTTTGCTTGAGCCATAACGAAGACGCCATGTGCTCTAGCGATTTTTTCGGCAATCATCTCAGTTTCAGGACCGGGAATATCAATGGCGCACTCTCTGGCGTAAGTAACATGATCGGCGTCCATCACCTCGTCATTAAACCCCTGCAGCGCACCTTCAGGCAGTGCGATTAGCTTCACTGGCAAGTCCAGGGAGGATAACCAAAGCGCAGCATTTGCCATTGATGCTAGGTGCTCAATGTTTTTGGAAATCTCTGCTCTTCGACGAATCCCCCAAACGGTCGGAACAAGACCCACGGCATTGTATGTTTCAATCATGCTTTTCCCCTCGGCTGTCTAGATGGAAGATCAACGTTTCTGATGTTAAGCTGCATAATCTAACCTTTCCCTGAGAGCATAACAACAATTGCTCTTGGATTATTTAGAAGGATTGTAATGGATGAACCATGTTAGTTCTGCCGATATTCATGTTGAAATAAATGAGAGGCCAATGAGTCCCTTTCAAATTGGGGTCATTGGCCTTTGCGTGATGATAAATATGTTGGACGGTTTCGATGTAATGGTGATGCCGTTTGCTGCTGCATCTGTCTCCGAGGAATGGCAACTATCGCAGGTGTTTTTAGGGCTACTTTTGACCTCTGCTCTCGTGGGCATGGCAATAGGTTCTCTCGTTTTAGCGCCTTTTGGCGATGTTTGGGGCCGCAGGAAGCTGATGCTTCTCTGTTTGTGTATTGTGACCGTAGGTATGCTTTTGTCCTCCCAAGTAGATTCCAGCTTTCAGCTGATGATATTCCGGTTCTTGACAGGTCTTGGTATTGGAGGAATGTTGGCCACGCTGAATACGCTTGTGTCTGAGTTTTCTAATAATGCAAGGCGAGGTCTCAGTATAAGCATACTTCAGTCAGCATTCCCACTGGGAGCCATTGTTGGCGGGGTCATATCGGTATACCTCATTTCAGAGTATGGCTGGCGTTCACTGTTTCTTTTTGGCGCGCTGGCTTCTATGATTATGATACCGCTGGTTTACTGGAAAATGCC
>NZXB01000091.1 GCA_002701765.1 Porticoccaceae bacterium | reverse complement strand
GGGGATGAACATGGAAATAACAACCGGCGCAATGATCTTTACGTGTGTATTGCTAACCGCAATCTTTTTATCCGAGTTTTGGCTAAGGGACGAGTAGATGATGGTGAATTCTAGATGCAAGTGCTGTGACTGCTGCACATGCACATGTTGCTCGAAACAGATTTCTCAGACCCTCTAATCCCACCTATGGGATATTTTAAAGGGACCTCAAGGGGTCCCTTCTTTTTAGCTGGTTTTAAATTTAATCGGTTGCCTTGTATAGCTACCTGCTTGCCTAGAGCTCATCCCAACCAGCTCTTAAAAGTGCTAGACAGGGAGCAAGTGCCAATCTCGATAAGACCAAATTCTTGACCTATAGAAATCACGAGAGCCGGGGCGTTTTTTCCAGAAATGGCTTCCTTCGTCCTGATTAGCGTTTGCGGAGACGTGCTCGAAATCCGCACAAGCCCTCGTCGAAGACCCAGGCGAGGGCTTTTTTAATGCCAAAAAAAGGGGCCCTNCTGGACCCCTTCCGTTTAAATACTCGCCAGATAATCTAGCAAAGATCTAACACCTAAATTAATGTTTCAGTAGGTCACAGTAGAGGACAGGGAGTTTACAATGCATGTTATATAAGATTATGAGAAATCTAGTATATATTGATTAATATATTGGTTCGGTCATGGCAGGTAACGTAAATTTGGTAGCTACGGCTGGACTTGAACCAGCGACCCCAGCATTATGAATGCTGTGCTCTAACCAGCTGAGCTACGTAGCCACAAATTTTCGGGATCTCATCGNACGACGGGCGGAAATTCTCTCTATATGAATTCAATTTGTCAAGAACTAAACCAAGGTCATGATTTGGTTCATTTTGACAAACAATACATTTTTCATGNTCCATCAACCTGTTCTAGCTTCTAATTGAAAACCAATAATTTTTATTCTGCAGGTTCAGGTCCTCCCGAATCAAACATGGCCCCTCAGTAGTGCTGATTCATCGTTTCAAACATTGAAGCGAAAATGGATGATATCACCGTCTTGCACCACGTAATCTCTTCCTTCTAGACGCCATTTTCCGGCATCTTTGGCACCTTGTTCGCCGTTTCCGGCGATAAAATCCTCATAGCCAACCGTCTCAGCACGAATAAAGCCTTTTTCAAAATCGGTATGAATTTTGCCGGCGGCATTGGGCGCTGAATAGCCAACAGGAATGGTCCAAGCTCGGACCTCTTTAGGACCGGCAGTGAAATAAGTGTGCAGCCCAAGCAACTCATAGCCGGAACGGATTACTCTGTTAAGTCCCGGTTCAGTCATCCCTAATTCTTCAAGAAATTCGTCCCGTTCCTCCACTTCCAGTTCGGCGATTTCAGCTTCCATTTTATTACAAATTGGCAGGGCGACAGCGTGCTCGGTCTGGGCAATCTCCCGCACTGCGTCGAGATAGGGGTTGTTTATGAAACCGGTCTCATCAACATTTGCTACATACATTATCGGTTTAAGCGTCAGCAGATTAAGGGGCTTTATTAGATGCAATTCTTCCTGTCCTAGTTGTAGGGATCTGACTGGCTGAGCATCGTCCAGATGGGAGATTACTTTCTTGAGNAGGGCAACTAAGGATAGAGAATCTTTGTCTTGACTTTTGGCAGCTTTTTGAGCTCTTTGGATTGCTTTCTCTGCGGTTTCCAGATCGGCCAGAGCTAATTCCGTATTGATGACCGAAATATCTTCACTAGGGCTTATGCGTTCTCCCACATGCACAACGTTTTCATCCTCAAAGCACCTCACTACGTGCACTATCGCATCGGTCTCTCGAATATTAGCAAGAAACTGATTGCCTAAGCCCTCGCCTTTTGAGGCGCCGGTCACAAGCCCAGCGATATCGACAAACTCCATTTGAGTGCATAAAACTTTTTCTGGTTTCACAATATCTGCTATTGCTGTCAATCGATAGTCCGGGACTGGAACCATTCCCGTGTTCGGCTCGATAGTACAAAAAGGGAAGTTTTCGGCGCTTATTCCAGCCTTTGTAAGAGCATTAAATAGCGTAGATTTACCAACATTAGGTAGTCCAACTATACCGCAGTTAAAGCCCATTTTTAGAACCCTGGTTAAGTGGGAAAATCTCGCTGTGAAGTCCGGTCATAGCTTTGTCCCAGTCGCCTTTAATCATTAAATGGAGCCATCTAATAGCATTTTCAATACTCCTATCGATAAGGACTTGCTGTTGTGGAGAGGGTTTTTGCAGAACATAACTGCTTACCTGAATCGCATTGCCCGGATGGTCAATCCCTATTCTTAGTCGGGCGAAAGATCTATCATTACTCAGTTTATCAATTACATCCCTTAGGCCATTATGGCCGCCATGGCCACCGCCGATTTTAAATTTGGCTACTCCAGCGCTAAGATCGAGCTCATCATGAGCTATAAGGATCTGTGAAGGTAAGATTTTATAATACGCTGCCAAGGCTGATACAGAGTTTCCGCTCCGGTTCATAAAGGTAGAGGGATTCAAGAGCCGTATATCGTTATCACCAGAGGACAAACTCCCAGTCGCACCAAAAAATTTACCCTCTGGTTTGAGTTCAATGTTTTTGGAGCGTGCAAGGGCAAGCACGAAATTGCTGCCAGCATTATGTCTGGTTTTTTCATAGCCAGCCCCGGGATTGCCGAGCCCCACAATAAGTTTGATCAAATTGTTCAATTTTCTGCGCTAGAAGAAATGGCCCATTAATCTGGACTTTCACTTCCATCAGTGTCTTCGGTCGATTCGATGGAGGTTTGAATTTCAGGACTTTCTTCAGATTCTATTGAACTACTACCTCGTGCTTTGCTAACCGAAGCGATTGGTTGATCGTAATCAGCACCGTAGCTGAGAGCAACACTCTCAACTCCTCTTGGCATAACGATGTCTGACATATGTAATGTCTCTCCAAGTTTCAACGTGGCCACGTCAACTTCCAAAAACTCTGGAAGATNCTCTGGTAGACACTGAATTTCCAGATCACTCATTGTACGAGAAAAGATCCCTCCTTCCTGTTTTACACCAATACATGTATCTTCATTGACGAAGTGCAATGGCACTTTAAGCGTAAGTTTGGTGGCCTTGCTGATTCGGAGAAAATCCATATGAAGCAGGATCGCTTTTGAAGGATGTCGTTGTAAATCTTTAAGAACAACAGATTCTGTTTTTCCATCGATATTTAGACTAATCACTTGAGAGTAATAAGCTTCATTTTCGAGTGCCTTTACAACATCTTTGTGAACCAATGCAAGTGATTGAGGCTTTTTCTTGCCCCCATAAACAATTGCGGGTATTTCTCCATTTTTACGACGCAGGCGGCGGCTCGCACCTTTCCCTAGGACAGCCCGTGCTGTGGCGTTTAATGTGTACTCACTTGACATTTTAATTCTCCAAATTAGACCAATTCAGACCGCGACCAGAACTGAATTGACGTTTTAATATCCTCAATATGAGGTCGGTTGAATTGTGCCTTTCACAAAAACATGGCACTAATCGATTCTTCATTGCTGATACGACGAACCGTTTCAGCCAATAACGGCGCTAGGGGAAGTGTACGGATAACTTTGCAATTGTTAGCCTCTTCGTTCAAAGGGATACTATCCGTCACAACCAGTTCGTCTAAGTTTGATTNTTTTATATTCTTNATTGCNCTACCGCTCAAAACGGGATGAGTCGCATAGGCCACCACTTTAGAGGCACCAAAGTTTTTTAACGCTTCCGAGGCTTTACAAAGCGTTCCTGCGGTGTCCACAATGTCGTCCACCAGAACACATGTCCGGTCATTAACATCGCCTATCAGATTCATCACTTCCGTTTGGTTGGCAGAGGGTCGACGCTTGTCTATTATAGCTAGGTCACAACCCAATTGCTTAGCCACGGCTCGGGCACGAACTACCCCACCAATATCTGGAGACACCACTTGCAGATTTGCATAATTTCGACGTTCAATGTCATCTAAAAGAACCGGAGCACCATAGACATTGTCTACGGTGCAATTGAAGAACCCTTGAATTTGTTCTGCGTGCAGGTCGACCGTTAAAACCCTATCGACGCCGGCATTTGAGAGCATATCTGCCACAACTTTCGCACTTATCGGAACTCGAACGGAGCGCACTCTTCTATCTTGTCGAGCATAACCAAAGTAAGGAACTACGGCCGTTATCCGTCCAGCTGAAGCCCGATGCAGAGCATCTATCATTAGCACTAGTTCCATCAAGTTTCGATTGGTGGGAGCACAGGTAGGCTGCACTATGAACACGTCATGTCCGCGCACGTTATCGTTGATCTCGATATTTATCTCGCCGTCAGAAAATAGTGATACTACAGCATTGCCTTTTGGGGTCCCCAGTTTCCGGGCTATGTCTTTAGCAAGTGCAGGATTAGCGTTTCCTGAAAAGACCATCAATCTTGACACGGTAGATTTCCTGTTTTACTTTAGTTTTCTTATTAATGGCTGGGGCGGTAGGAGTCGAACCTACGAATGACGGGATCAAAACCCGTTGCCTTAACCACTTGGCTACGCCCCAATATTAAGTTTTCCTAGTTGATAGTGCACAGGAGAATGATTAATTCCCTCAGCAACAAACGCAGCCCATTTCGGCGGGACTTTTCCAAGAATTTTCTCTGCTTGCTGCCTATCGTTAAAACTGCAAAAAACGCTCGAGCCTGTCCCAGTCAAAAGTGGTTCTGCATGATTCTTAAGCCAGCGAACAACCTCTCCAACTTCTATGAACATTTCCTCTACCAGCGCCTGACAATCGTTTTTCAGCAGGTTTGCGCTAATATCTTGATCCCTCGTGAGCGCGCTCATTTTGATTGGTGGCGAGTTTCTTGTCAATTCAGGATGAGAAAATATTTGAGCAGACGAGATCTTTACTGGCGGCGTGACGATCAAATACCATTTTTTAGGAATATCAAAACGGGTCAGTTTGTCCCCTATTCCCTCGCCTAGAGAACTTTGTCCGCGGATAAAAAGGGGAATGTCGGCTCCGAGAGATGCCCCAAGGATGGAGAGATTATCCGAGCTTAGATTACAACCCCATAATGTATTGAGAGTCAAAAGTGTGGTGGCTGCATTACTACTACCCCCGCCAAGACCTCCTCCGATAGGCAATATTTTTCTGAGATTGATGTAGCAACCATTTTTTACATTTGCACTTTTTTTTAATAGCCGAGCCGACCTTACAATCAGATTATCTTCGTTCTTTATTCCTACAAGGTTATGTGAAAGCAGGATTTCATTATCCTCCATAACTTCGAAAGAAATGTCATCACCAATATCAATGAGTTGGAAGAGGGTTTGAAGATCATGATATCCATCATGTCGTTTACCAAGTATGTTCAAAAACAAGTTTAGTTTTCCGGGGGCAATAACAGTAACTGGCTTGGACCGTAATTTCATATTTAGCTTTCCGGACTTCTCCACTTAGAGATGATCAATTTAAATGAAAGCTTATCATTTTGGCCGATTATTTTTCCTGGGAGGTAGCCAAGGAGCGTCGATGAATAGTTAGAAAAGGATAGATACCAACCATCCTGCGAGAAACTCATTGTGCGGTTGTCCTCATTTTCATCTGAGAAGTTTGCTGGACCGCCCTTTGGTGATGGGACTCCTGAAAGCCACCAGCGCAGATTATTTATCGGAATCGAAATGCTGGTAGCGTTTAACATCAGCATCTCGGGTGAGCCAAACAACACCTGATCATCTTTCCGCATAGAGGCCGAATTGTGATTTCCTTCTATCTTGACTTGTCCAAAACCTAAAGGCCCCGATATGAGTATGCGGTATGACGATTCTTTTTGTGTCCAATCTATCCGTCCAGCAAAGCCACCATCCGAAGTTTTGATACTTAATTTGGCAGCAATTCGCCACTGCTTCAAATCAGTCCTCGGGGAGGAATAAAGTTCCCCTGACTCCGGAGGAAGCGTCTTTTGAGGGGTATATGACACGCAACCCGATACAAAAACTAGAGTAAATAAAATTAGTCGCGCCATCATTTAATGCTTTCTGGATTGATCACGGAAGCTTTTAGGCGGTACATCGTTGTGATAATATTTTTATGATTGGGAGATTTTTTGAGGCCCTGCGCCCACGCCTGCCTTGCCAAATCCCTATCTCCCATTTGCCAATAAATTTCGCCTAAATGAGCTGCAATTTCTGGATCTGGCATCATTGCCATTGCTTTTTTAATGTAATATAACGCTTNCTTAAGTTCTCCACGTTTGAATAGGACCCATCCCATGCTATCGACAATTGCTGCACTATTCGGTTGCAGCAAATAAGCCCTGTAGATTAGATCATAGGCCTCTTGNAAACGTTTTGTATGCAAGACCANCGAATAACCCAAAGCGTTCAANGCCGAGGCATTTTCGGGGTCNNTAGAGATAATGGTTCTTAAATCNTTCTCCATTTCATCAAAATTGCCTTGCCGCTCTGCAATCATCGCCCTTGCATACAATAGGGTTTTATTCTTAGGATTTCTCAACAGGCCCGCTGTAAGCAAATTAATTGCTTCTTTTCCTTGATTATCCTTAATTAGCAGCTGCGCCTCTAATTCGAAAAGAGGTATAGCCTGGTCTGGAATGGTTTCACGTAAACGAGACAAATATAACCTTGCTGAAGATAAATCGTAATTTTCTAAAATCAATGAAACGCTTCGCGATACTGCCATAAGGAAATGTCTACCGCTCGTAACTCGCGCATAGTAGTGCAGGGCAGCGCTGTGTTCTCCTCTATTCTCGGTTATGACGCCCAGATGGAAAAGTGCATCATGAGAGAAACGTTTTGACGCAATTAGATCCCTCAGCTTGGAGTATGCTAGATCAGGTAGCTGTTGATCTAAATAGAGAAGTGCTAACAAATATTTGATTTCTTGATTTTCTGGACTAGACACGTTCAAGAGTTCAAATTGGCGAAGTGCTTCTTTGCGGTCATAATCGGTCAATAATTTAGCATAATGAATTCGCAATTCTTGATTAGAGGGTTTTTTTTCAAGAGCTTTCTTCAAGACCTTTACGGCCGCATCGATTTTCTTCTGTGAGTCAAGTGCCTGAGCTAGAAGAGTAATCCCACGCGGATCATTTTTTGATTTTTTCAGGAAAGATTTTACAACTGATTCAGCCTCCCCGAAGCGTTCATTCTTTTGAAGCAGCAATGCAATTGCTAGTTGGCTAAAATGTTCTTTACCAGGAGCTAAGGAGGTCTTTTTATAAGCACTGATGAGCGAATCAATTTGTTCCTTNGATCCTCTCTCAGTGAAGGTTGTAACTGCGAGAAATACATCCTCGTTATTTTCATTTTTTGAAACCCAAGCAGCGTAAGGCAGTGCACTGACAGGGTCTCTCAAAAGCACATATGATTGAATGACTGCTTTGTGGGCANCAATGCTTTCTGGATTTATTTCTAACCATAATTTAGCCAACGCAAGTGANTTTGCCGNTCGTCTGANGTTGTGCGCGATTCCGAAAGCCATTTCTGCAATTGCCTCGTCTCGCGTTTGTTTCGCTTGGATTGAGTATATGGCAAGAGCAGTTTCATAGTTTTGGCGCATTAGCGCTATATCTGCTACCAAAAGGTGATACAACGTACCGTCTTTGAAAGACTTGATCTTCTCCGTTGAGTTAGAAGGTAAATTGGCATTATTGGGTATCAACTCCGGTTTTTCGGANTCTTTGAGTAGATTGCTTGAACACCCAGTAAATAGCAGGCAAAAAGAAAGCAGGGATGCGTAGATTGGGCGAATCATTGTCATGTAGATATTTTCGCGGAAATTTTAGACTAAAACAACGCTTGCTATTTTTAACTCACTTTAAGACGATTTGTTTAGTTGGAACCGTAAAATNATGGGCAATAAAAATTTGACGCAGAACTTAAANTGTCCGCGTTATAATCACNTNGAAGCTTGTGCNATTTGCACCATNCTCGNTGATATAATAAGTTCCGCAGAAGTCTCTAAGTTGNTAAGGGGTACGTCNCATTTTAGTATTTGGTCTTAATCACAAGTCGGCATCCGTTGATTTTCGTGAAAAAGTTGCTTTCGCTCCAGAAACAATGGTGGAACATCTGCGAGATGCCACAAACAACTTGGCGTTAGATGAAGCGGTTATATTATCCACCTGCAACCGAACAGAAATTTATGCGGCGGGTGAGGTAAGCGATGATGCTATGATAGGCTGGCTCGCGTCAGCTAGAAAAATTCACCCAGCAGAGATAGAAGACCACTATTATTGTTATAGAGGCCTTGAAGCGCTTAGACAGTTGATCAAAGTAGCCAGTGGCATGGATTCTCTAATCTTGGGTGAACCACAGATTTTTGGCCAAATAAAATCAGCTTTTGCGGTAGCACTTGAAGAAGGGACGGTGGCAGCTCAATTAAACAAATCATTTCAGCATGCTTTTGCTACTGCGAAGAGAGTTCGAACAGAGACAGCGATAGGGCAGAATCCTGTTTCCGTAGCATATGCCTCAGTAATGTTGGCAGAGCAGATCTTTTCTCGTCTCGAATCCTTGAGTGTGCTATTAATTGGTGCCGGAGAAACTATAGAGCTAGTTGCAAAACATTTGAAACAAAAAAATGTTGGATATATTTCTGTGGCAAATCGAACCTTAAGCCGGGCAAAAAAGGTTGTAGGGCAGTATGCTTCGGAGGCTATTCTTCTATCTGATATACCTGATCGACTTCATTTAGCTGATATTGTCATTTCCTCAACTGCCAGTCAGTTGCCAATTTTAGGGAAAGGAGCTGTTGAATCTGCGCTAAAAAAACGCCGCAATAAACCAATGTTTTTGGTGGATATTGCTGTACCTCGCGATATAGAACCTGAGGTGGAATCCCTCTCGGACATTTATTTGTATACCGTAGATGACCTAAAAGGCGTTATAGAGGAAAATATTCGAGCCAGAGAATCGGCAGCTGATATTGCAAATGATATCGTTGATCAGGAACTGGATAGCTGGGTACGGCTAAAAAGGGAGTCATCAGTGGTTGACACCATTCGGGCATTTCGAACCAGTGTCGAAAATATCCGCGACATCGAGGTAGAAAAAGCGTTTGGTGCAATTGAGCGCGGACACAATGCCAAAGACGTGATCGATACCTTAGCTCGTAACTTGACAAATAAACTGATGCATAAACCCACTGCGAGGCTAAAACTTGCTGGTGAAGAAGGTCGAGATGATACAATTCATGCTACTCATGACCTTTTTGACTTGAAAGAGACTAGATGAACGGGTTGGTCAATCTAAACGACCGCATAACGGCACTTCACTTTTGCTCGGTTGATTATTGATGAAAGACTCTATTTTGGGAAAGTTACAAATGTTAGAAGAACGCTTTCAAGAGCTGGAGGCACTGCTCAGTGATGGCGATATAATTACTGATCAAACAAAATACCGGGAGTTGTCCAAAGAATATGCCGAGCTTGAGCCTGTTGTGAAAAACTATATTGCTTACCAAGCCGTGGTGGCTGATATGCATGCAGCGGACTTATTGGTGAAAGACCTAGATAAAGATATGCGTGAAATGGCTGAAGAGGAGCTTCGAAGAGGAGAAGCTCGAAAAGGTGAACTTGAATTGATCCTTTCAACATTATTATTGCCTCGAGACCCGAATGACCACAAAAATGTGTACTTGGAAATTCGGGCAGGAACAGGGGGTGATGAGGCGGCACTCTTTGCGGGTGATCTATTTCGAATGTACTGTAAATATTCTGAACGTCAGGGATGGTCGCTAGAAATTATAAGTGCTAATCATGGCGATCATGGGGGTTATAAAGAAATTATTACCAGAATCGAAGGACGAGGAGTCTATTCTAGATTGAAATTCGAATCCGGAGCCCATCGGGTTCAACGTGTTCCTGCAACATTTGACTTACACGATTATCCCTATTCATAATATCAATAAAACTATCAACACTGTGATGAATACCTATCAGGGCGAACTCTCCGTCACCTAGATCAATAATTTTGTGCATTATGTCGTCAAAAGGGTAATCTCTGACATATTCAGCATAAGCTTTAAATAAATCCTCTGCCTGTCCAGCTTTTGGTTTAAATCTCATGCAGTTAATCATACCCGCC
>NZXB01000012.1 GCA_002701765.1 Porticoccaceae bacterium | reverse complement strand
TAAGAGAACGATCATAACTCTCGAGGGGGGGAGGTTTGAGAGGGGAGTCACAAGTCGTCTCGCCAAAAGGGGGATGGTTGGTCTCAATGGAGGGATTGGTTTTACACGAATATAACAAAACTTGAGAACAAACCCTTATAAAGTCAGATCAGGACCACACTTTTAAAAATAGTCATTGATCGCGGCAGGTTGGATTAAATCGCGTGGCAGTATTATGACGACTTTTACAAATCTTTGGGAGTCTTTGAACGTTCCTCATCTTCCCAAAAGTTGTATCTCCTGCAAAACTATCTTGCCATTGTTTCCATATTTATCACATCAGCGGATACATGGAATTTCGGCGTCTCTCGAAGAGTATATTCTTGAAAATGTGAATACCTCTATCCGCTAACCATCAAAAGAGAAAATGCAGTGATGAGAAAAACGCGTAATGCTTTACTACTTGGCACTGTCTTCCTCCTCGACCTGTTACCTAAAGCTTAAAACGACTGGCTGGTAACCCTTGAAAATTTGTTCTGTAAATCAATAAACTGCCTGATTTGGGTCGCTTTTTAAGACGCGATTGACTTAAGCTTAAGCGGGCGGTGGTTACAAACAGCAGGTCTAGATCATCGCCACCAAACGCGACACACGATGGTAAATCTGCAGGCACGTCTAGCACAAGGCTTTTTTCTCCATCATGACAGTATCTTGCGATCTGCGCACCACCCCAATGCGCATTCCACACACCTCCATCACGGTCCACCGTCGACCCGTCCGGAAACATGCCCTCTCCGGTTTTAGCAAAGGTTTGCTTGTCGGTGATAGTATTCTTTTCTGGATCATATCGATACCTCCAGATAGTCCGCCTCGGGGAATCAGCATGGTATAAAATGGAACCGTCGGGGCTCCAACAAAGTCCGTTAGAGGTTGTTATGTTAATGATGTGCTCAGTTAGAGTATTTAGGGAGTCGATGCAATACAAGGAGCCGAAAGCTTTGGCTTCTTCAGGCTTTTCAACCATCGTACCTGCCCAAAATACTCCGAATGGGTCAATCTTTCCGTCATTGAATCGCAATCCATTCGCTAAGACATCTGGACCGTAAAGCCATTGCACAGCTAGGGTGGATAAATCAAAAAATGCGATGCCACAGTCAAAAGCTACGATTAACCTATGGTCATTTTCAACGAATCCGAAAGAACCCACTCGATGCGGCGTATTCCAAGTCTTAAGTCCACCTGATCCCAGATGATACTCAAACAAAGTTGACCTCTCAATATCAGTCCACCAAACCGTCGACGTTGCCTCATTCCAAACAACTCCTTCACCAAGTTCATTTTGGACATCGACGGTATGTATCAGTTCAGGTAATTCTTGTATCACAACTTCAGGACCTCCATTCTAAGGGACGACAATACTTTTTTTGGGCTTGAATGTGAACTGATTGATGCAGATTCGATAGTTTTGTTACCCGTCGTAGACAAAAACAGAAATCATTCACGCTAGAAGTGAGAGAACGGTGTAAGCAAGAACAGTTAAAGAAAAATCAAATCTAAAAAAAGCCCCCGCCTTAGTCTTCGTCGAGGGGTTGTGCGGATTTCGAGCAAACCACTCAGACGTTTTATGTATCTGCCAAGGTACATCCACATAAACACAGACGTCCTGTCCCATCGGGGGTGGTATATTGTTGCTGAGAGGTGTTTTAACAGCCTTAAAAGAATCCGGTATTGGTTTATGGCAAGCAAGTTGGTTGGTAAACTTCAAAAAAGTCTACAATCTGTTGGCTTTATTACCACTGAATGCCTAGCCGTAGCTACCAGTTATTCAGCTCGTGATGGGAATAGGTTCCTTTTCTAATTTTTTACTATTTCAAGATCTGCTTTTTAATAGCACATTACCCTAAATAGTTCGGAATATCGGTCCAGTTTTATCTAATTCGAAATAGCCTCCCAGGTGTGCTGTGTGTGACAAAAAATATTTCTCCTTTCGAGTTAATGTCGAAGGAAGAAATCCTTCCGTAGCCAGACAAGTCAATCACTTTCTGTTGGGGGCGCGCTTGATTTAACTTTAGCACCACTACCATCTCAAATTTCAAAGAAGCTATCAAAATACTATTGTTGAGCTCTGGAAAAAGTTCGTTCTGTTCCACGTATTTTAACTCGCGAGGGGCGATGGAAGGTAAATAGTAAAGTACTGAATCTCTATATTCATCGATTCGCTCGACACCAATATTCCCCCCTCCGTATTCTTCACCGAAGGTTGCCAACGGCCATCCGTAATTGAGTCCCGCAGTGAGGACGTTAATCTCGTCACCTCCTTGTGGGCCATGCTCTGCGGATAAGACAGTACCAAACTCGTCGGCCACTTCGATTCCTTGAGGGTTTCTATGCCCCTTGGAAAAAACTTCAGGTCTTCCTGACTGCTTGAAGGGATTGTCAAGGCTCGCCACTAGTTTGCCGTCGTTCTGAATATCGAAGCTCAGGATTTTCCCCCGTTGATCCCCTTCGTTTTGCGAGCAAGTCCGGCAATGCCTGTCACCAGAGGAGACAAATACCTGCTCCCCAAAAATTTGGACGTCACCTCCAAAATGGTACTCGCTGTTTGAATTTACTTGAGTTTTATAATGCTGATACGGCGCGCTCATTGTTAGCCCATTAGCAGTCGAAATGGTGGATGAGTAGACCGCCAATTCAGCTGTTAGATCATCGTTCATTACTGCGGCCGCAAAAATTATCTCAAAGGAGTTGTCACCTCCTGCTCTAAAATCAAAATTATAAAGCCCTCCCTGTCCCTGCTTGAAAAGATCTATAGCTTCATTTATGTCAAAACGATGTACCTCTTGGTCCACCACATCATAGAGGACAAAAAAACCATCTTGACGCGTTGCTAAAAAGTGATCTTCATCTAAGAATTTGCCTCCCCAGAATTTTGTGTCCTCCGAATGCAGTTCCTCGACGATCATGTTCGATTCCACCTGATCATAATTTAGATAATCACGTTCATTCTCTGCAATCGGGAAGTAGGGGCCTAGATGAAGCTCATGAACATCCGTTACCGACACTGTCAGTGCCTTGGACGCGGATGACGCTCCGCTTGACGCTTCGATAGTAATTTCATAGATATTATCACTATCGTCACTGGCAGGATTTTCAAAATCAGGCGCACTAACGAAGCTCAGTTGTGAACCGGCAACCAACTCAAAGTGTTCTCTATCTGGCCCCGTTATCTGAAGTTCATCAACTTGCACGTCTCCATTGATTAGTTCGATGTCCGTTACGGATACAAGGTTCTCTTCGACAACCAAATTTTCATCCACACCAATTTCAAACAACNGTGGGGCCTCNTCAATGTAAGTCGAACCAGAGTTTCCGCANCCGCCTANCCATANNATANAGNCAAAAGCGAAGACCTTTGTGATGGNANGTANCATANTTAATTCCTCTATTTCNGACGTGAGATTACGGAATAAGTTTTNTATCGGATCCAAGTAGGTGCTAGCCGAGTTGCAACGAACTCACAATTTAGGTGTTTANGCCNAGAAGTGAACTTTACCTATGGCCAGAGATCAGGGATGAAAACAATCCGGTTAACCAAATTTTTTATNGGTTAAGGCTAAGACAAATAAACATGGGCACAGTCGGACTGTTCTATCGCGAGGTGGCGACNAAATTCTCACAGGCGCCCTNCAACTCCCTCCTAGCAGATGAAAAATCTAGCGCCCATTATNCCGGCAAAAGCTCCNAATCAACGATCAATANTCTAGTAACTAAAAATTTATTGCCCCTTATATTCAGGGTCACCCGGTGATCTGTAACTGTCCANTGGACTTCTTAGACAATCGCTGCCAAAGTAAAAGCCCGACCCAACGCTTTTCTCCGTTAACAGAAAGATGCTCGAATATATTCCCTCATTTGCGGATTTCATTCCCATCTCGGCCGGGGTTCGCCCATGTCGGGCCGCCATAGGTCTTGTCATATCGGTCTCAATGAACCCCGGCGTGCAAGCGTTAATTTTTAGATTTGGATAGAGTTTCGCTTGAACCATGGTCAGGGCATTAGTACAAGCTTTCGAAAATCCATACACATCGTCGATCAATTGAGCTTTTACTCGAGCCGGCGCATTGTTATGTTTTTTGATAAAGTCGCTACATACCTCTTTGATTTGATCCCAACTTACACTTTCACTGGTCAAGATCTCGCGGGTCATTCTGTCACATCGAGACAAGTAGTTAGGTCCAGATGCTGACGTGACGTTAACTACGCGACCGTCATCTGGTTGTAAAATTNCGAAAAAATGATCAATCACTCGCTTTGGTCCCATGGTATTGACTTCTAAAACCTCGACTGGACCGTTATCGGATCGGGCTATGCCTGCATTGTTAACNATTCCATAAAGATTTGGCCCACTGGAAGCATTGTGTTTACTTATTCTGTCTGCCGCCACCTGCACAGAAGTATCATCTGTAACATCAATTTCAATTAGGGCAATGCGGTTTTCACACTCGGGATTTTTCTGGAGAATTGTCTTAATGGCTCTGTTTCCCAAGTCTGTGTTTCGACAACCGAGAAAAACAAATGTCTCTGAATATGACTCTAGCAAGGCCTCGCAAACAGCCAAGCCTATGCCTTTGTTTGCTCCTGTCACGAGGATTTTCTTTGTNNCTCNCATTCTGCTNCTCCAACTTTGAGTGCTGTTCNAAAGTCNGCAGTTATAACGGTTGGCATATGTTTATGNCGTGAGACACGCTTTAACNTGGTCGATGGCAACANATTATTTTATAAATGGTCTCAATAAAAGCTATTGGAGTTCTAGATTGCCATGAATAAAAACTGCCTTAATTTTCCATTCGTTACCTTTTTTCACTAATAAATGAGTCGCATCCGTGTTAGAAATCTCGCAGTCACTCCCATCTAATCTTGAAAAATTGAACCNAACCATAGACGTCATNGCGTCCTCATAAAGCGTTTCNAATGAATTGATGGTTGACTTCTCCCAGCCTGTCTTGCGAAGAATTTCAAAATCAACGGCATCACTGTATTTTTCGAACAATCTGATTTTATGGTCAATTATGAACACACAGNGAGTATCAAACATTACGTTCAAGGAATACTCATCCGCTTCGTTGAACAGCTTGAAGAAATTTATTACCGTTTCAGATGGAGAGTTACTGTTCGCGATCTCTTCGGTATCAGTCATGTCTGATTNCTNTGCATTTTAGAACAAAACCTATAATGATTCGGGCTACTTNATTCCCTTTAGAAAAAGTTCCAACGTTAANTCNATTATACAGAGCCATTNGCAAAGCAAACATATACTTCAGCAATGTCAAAGACCGTATCTCATCAATTTTGCATATAGGATCAAAGATTCCATTCTTTTTTGCCAAAGAAGCTATTTGCCGAGTAAAAAACTAAGGNTCATAGGCACGATAGATATACCGCATGTGCATTTATTTTTATGCGTGACACCCTATCGANAACCTTCTTGAGGACTCGAAAGATNTCCAGTTTGATCTAACATGTAAATACCCGCATGAAAGAACACNTATTCCGTCCCCAATGCTGAAAATGCTTGATAAGATAGGGAAATGATTCAATCAATATTAAAAACACTATCTGCAGAGTGGGCACTGCATAAACATAATAAACTCAATAAGCAAGGTGTCTTTGATTGTGACGCCCAAAAATTTTATGTTGTGCCAAATGCATTACCTGATCACACTTATCAAGAAGCACTTATTGATCTAGAACGGCTCAAGAATGAGTGGGTAAGAAGCAATACACCTTGGCGGCGAGGCTCCGCAATTGGAGGGCATGAACTCAGAAATACATGTTCTGGGGAATGGCTTGAATACCTGCAATCCCAAAAGTTCATTGCCAAAGTTCGAGAAGCAACGGGGCTGAAATCTCTTAAATATGTACCTGTTGAGGATACAAATCGCTTAAGCATATTGCTCTATGAAGGTAAAAATGGCGGTGATGGTATCGACTGGCACGTGGATGGAAGTATCTATTTGGGCCAGCGTTGGGCAGGCATACTGGTCCTTGTTGAGAACACAAAAGAAGACTATGCTAAATTAGAACTCCAGCCAAATCTGGTTACCACCACTCTACCAAAATCAAATATTGTAAACTCTCTCGTGTTGTTTCAAGGTGATCATGTTAGACATCGTGTCCGGCCGATGCTCGAAGGGGAAGAGCGAATTGTATTGAGTCTCCTATTTTCTGATTGGCCACAGAAAACTCGCAACATTTTTCTCCGCCGCTATCAATCCANAGTCAATAAAGTTTTCTACAATAACCCCAACCCCTNATTTAAACTATTTGCGTGAAGTTTTTGATTGGATAAATAAGAAAACTAATCGTTTTAGTACCAAGATAAGATAAGATCTTTAAGATAGTAAAATTTAAAACATTTGGAGTGCCTGAAAAACCATTAAGAAATGTGTCTTTTCAACAGCTTTTGACCGTTGATTATCGGCAGAATTGGAAGAGCTGACCTTAAAGAGTTTCAGCTATGCAAATGGATCCGGCAGTGATTTGAGGGTAAAACTAAACAATGCTTGATTTTCCGCAACAAAAGAAGACTGATAATCATCTATATGTAGAGGAGACAGACGCACCTTTACCCGAAGTCCTCAACCCAAAAACACGTTATGCATTCTTTTCCACTCTTGCGACTGGAGGCAAGTCGCTAATCCAATCATGTCGCGATCTACATCTGCGTCGAACTGTTTGCTACAAGACATTAAGAACGAAGTACCAAAAAGACCCAATTGAAAATAAGCGCCTGCTGCGAGAGGCTCGCATTTGTGCCATGCTGCAGCATCCCAATACAATACCAGCACATGAAATAGGGCGCGACAATCGCGGCAACTACTATTTCACGATGAAATTGGTCCATGGCTATACTTTGCGGGAGGTATTGAATTATCGCGAGCGCTATGATTTGACACAATTGATGGATGTAATTATTCAATTAGGAAATGCGCTTGGCTATGCACACTCTGTCGGGGTTTTGCACCGTGATGTTAAGCCAGACAATATTTTGATCGGACCTTATGGCGAAGTGTTATTGCTCGACTGGGGATTAGCTAAAGTTTGGCATAAAGATCCCCTTCGGGCCGAGGATAACTTCGAGCAAACTGAAATTGATAACGAAGTCGGTATGACTGGGGAAGCCAAACTTCAGGGCACAGTAATGTACATGTCGCCTGAGCAAATTGATCGCGATCCAGAGATTAGTTTTCAAGCAGATATATACAGTTTAGGAGCCGTTTTGTATGAGGTTTTAACCGGGTCAACGCCCTTTCAAGGCGAGATCGTGAGAGTTTTAATGGATCAAATACGTTCAGATATTCCGAAAGATGCACAATCGTTGGGTGGTACATCCGTTCCTAGTGTGCTTGCTGATTTGGCGATGCGGTGCCTGCAGAAAGAGCCGCATAATCGCCCAGCATCCGCTGGCGAGATTGTTCGAATTCTCAAGGAAAATTGGGTTTCCGGGAGCCCCAACTAAGAATGAGCTACTAAATGGGTTTCGTTGAATGTAAATTATTGTTGGGAGCAGTTCTTTGCCACAAATAAATCCTTGTCACCTAGAGGATATCGAAGCTGACTTAGCAAAGTCTCAATCTGATTTATCTTTCGTCTTTCATACGTGCTCCGACACCAATATCGGCCTTGTTCGAACCACCAATGAAGACGCTTTCTATGTGGATGAAAAGAAAGGCTTATGGTTAGTCGCAGACGGCATGGGTGGCCAGTTACGGGGAGACAAGGCAAGCGCGTCTGTTATAGACAATATCCGCAGTTTTACACCCCTCGAAACGCTGACTGAAAGTATAAAGGACTTAGAGACTCGCTTTCTTCTAGCTAATAATACTTGCCGAAACATGTATGGTAAAAAAGTTGTTGGCAGCACGGTCGCTGCCTTGTTTGCTTATCGGTCACTGGCTATTTTTCTATGGGCTGGCGATAGCCGGATCTATCGTTTACGCGATGGACTTTTGGCTCTGATGACCGAAGACCACTGTTTAGCGCAGGAGCGATTTCGTCGCGGCGAGATCTCCCGGGACGAGGCTCAGTTGCTTCCTTCCGCAAACGTGTTGACTCGTGCAATCGGTATCCATCAGAATCTCAGGATAGAGATGCAAAGCGCAGTCATACAATCTGGCGATCGATATCTCATCAGCAGCGACGGACTATATCGAGAATTTGCTTTTGATGAAGTTCAGAATATGCTGCGAGGCAATGCGCCAGAGAAAATTCTAAAAAAAATAACCTGTCAGGCGTTGGAACGAGGAGGTAAAGACAATATTACCGGAATCCTGATGACCGTTTCTTGAATNGAAAACTCTACGACAGGTCTAGACTATATGCCGAAACCGCNGAATTTCTCATAATGCATTCCTGATCGTGGCCGTTATATTCTGAGATACATGTTCTGACAAGATCAATTGCTCCGCTATAATCTGAAGCTAAATTGCAAACAGGCCAATCTGATCCTGCCATAACTCTCTCAGGCCCAAAGAGTTCAATAACACGACGGACGTAAGGCGCAATGTCTGCATAGGACCAGTTTTTCCAGTCAGCCTCCGTCACTAGTCCAGATAATTTAATCCATACACGATCTCGAAAGTCGGCTAAACGAGAGATAGCATCTTCCCAATCAACATCCCAACCCTGAGATATCTTCGGTTTCGCGATATGGTCGATTACGAAAGTTTGACCCGGCAGCCTCTCTATGCAAGAAACGGCCGCGGGAATTTCACGCGGTCGAATTAGCAAATCATAAGTCAGNCCGTATTCTCGAAGTGTTGCCAACCCTCTGAGCACCTGCGAGTTAATTAGCCAATTTTTGTCTGGTTCGTCATGTACTTGATGACGTAAACCTTTTAGATAGGTCGCATGAGGATGCGCCATAAGCCTTTCAATTTGTGGTACGACATTTTCTTTAAAATTAACCCAACCGATCACGCCTACTATNAACTCTGTTTGGCCCGCCAAAGACAAGAATTTTTCCGTTTCTTCAAGACTACTCCAAGTTTGGACTAAAATGGTATGACTGATCCGTGCTTCAAGAAGCAGCGGCTTCAAATCATCTAGTGTAAACTCCCTGTTGATCGGCTTATGAGCCGCCGTCATCCAGGAGAAGTCCCCAACTGAAGGATTCCATATGTGATGATGACTATCTATGGCTAGCAAACTAGATCTCGGAATGCTTCTGCGATGTGATGACATATCNTCCTACGATAGNTTCAGTCAAATTGAAGCCCGCCATTCATATCTATTACCTCCCCCGTGATAAAACCTGCTAAGGGTGACGCCAGAAATGCAACCGTATGCGCCACCTCCTCCGGTTGGCAAAAACGACCTACTGGAATGGCTTTAAGCTGGTTATTCCGCTCTTCTAGTGACAATTGTTCGTAGACCATCGGCGACATAACATACGCGGGAGCAATTGCATTTGCAGTTACACCATGTCCTGCAAAATCCCNAGCGACAGAAAATGTTAACCCAATCATCGCAGATTTCGAAGTCGTATATGCGACGCCTGCGGTAAGGCCGCCACATTTTGCCGCGTAGGAGGACATGTTGATAACTCGCCCCCACTTACGGTCAACCATGCCAGGTAAAAACGCCTTCAAAATTATAAGCGCCGAATCAAGATTGACACGAAAGATTCGATCCCAGTCGGACACAGATTGATCGATGATTTTTTCTCCCTGAAGAACGCCTGCATTGTTGATGACAATGTCGACAGCACCTATTTCATCAAGCACTGAAGGTAAGACATCTACATTTTCAAGGTCCATGCAGATCGTCTTGATATCTANTAGATTTTCAAGTTCGCTTAGCCCTCTAGTATCCACGTCAATGCCTATGAGCTCGATACCATCTTTCATTAAACGCCGGCAAATGGCCTGGCCTATAGTTCCAGCGGCTCCAGTGACGAGAGCAATTTTTTTTGCATCATTCATTGACTCTTTCTTGACCATTGATTGATTAAAAACTGATGTTACTAGATTCATGCGCCAATTTATATTTATGATTCTAAATATTGCTTAACCAGAATTGTCAGCCGTATCCCAAGCAACCTTCATTCTAAGATGCGTTTTAAGCCCCACAGCAGCTATATTTAAAAAACTGATTGTGCTTAATTAGGCAATGAATCGATCAAACTTGTGTAATGCAGTGAATACCATGCTCCTTGACCTAATAACAAATTATCAGATAAATCAAAACGACAAACCGCGCAAAGAAAAAACCGCTTTATTATGAATAATATTGCCAAGGTTGATGCAAAGTACCATTATAAGTGAATCAAGTTAATGGACAGAAGCGGCTCACTTACTAAGACTTTACGGTGATAAGAATGGCAAGACATCAAGGCACATATAAGCCGGATAAGGCAGAAATTCCTTTCGAGCTTTCACGCAGTAAAATTGAAGACTTTATCAAATGTAAAGCATGCTTCTGGCTTGAAAAAGTGAGGGGAGTCAAGCGTCCAACAATTCCAGGATTTAATATAAACACGAATACCGATACGCTCCTTAAAAGAGACTTTGATTCTGTAAGGGGGGAAGAATCCCATCCATTTTTGATAAACAACGGGTTGGGACACTTAATTCCATTTGATCATGACAATCTAGAGTTGTGGACACAATCGATGCACTTTGGTTTGCCTGGCCGCTTCAACACTCTTCATAAAGAGACAAACATCTTGTTTGGAGGAGGGATNGATGATNTCTACCAGAACAAGGAAACTGGAGAACTTCANGTTGTCGACTATAAATCAACAGCCAATTTATCTAAAAACCCAACCAGAGTTTCCCTAGAAGGNAAGTGGAAAGANGGTTACAAACGTCAAGCAGATATGTACACATGGGTCCTGAGGAGAAAAGGATTCGCCGTGAGCGATACGGCCTATTTTGTTTATGTTGATGGCCTGCATGTNGGCTATAAGGGCATGATTGACGACGACACATCTCTAGCAACAATGAAATTTGAGACAACGCTTCTNTCATACCTAACTGACACATCCTGGATAGAGCCCGCCTTGATCAAAATAAAAGATTTACTCTCGACACCGAAATGCCCCGAGCACAGCTGGCANTGTGAGTATGGAATTTATCTTAAGCAGGCTACCGAAGCAACAAGCTAAAAACTATTCGTGTGTCACACAAANAATTAATGATAAAAATAAGCTTATTGGCACCTAGTCCAGTTACACAGAATGGATTCCCGGCTGACATTTTATTAACACTGAAAAACAATGAGTTNAACCCCCNTTACTTTNGCTAACTTTTTGCTAGAAAATGCGGTGATCTNNGTTGTAACTCTAACGACAATTTTGTCTATTTGGAGTTGCAGCTTTTTCGCTTTAATCTAAAGCTAGCATGAACAAGAAAAAAGATAATTTGCAAGCACGAAGTCAAATTCTTGATACAGATTTCGCATTCCACACTACCCAGCCAGCAAACAAACAAATTATCACTGAAANAGCCATTGCGATCGTTTCACCAGCAAATCAGCAACCCTCCGTTGTTCTCCATCTGCTTAAACATGAGCTGAAAAAAAACGTTGGCAGCCAAAATAAGAATCTTTTCATTTTACTTGTATAACCCACTGTAGGTCAGAAATTCTCAAATATTGCAGGTGAGACGGCCTTATTAGTCAGTTTTGCCAAATAAATAACCAATGTGAATACTCTTTATTCCTGTATCAAGCCAGCAATTGAATTCTCACTTTTCCAAATCCCAGCTTCTGTCAGACAAGCCCGAACAAATTCTAATGCCGGCTCCTTAATAGTTTTGGTGTCGTGACCTGCCGCATCACGATGGATATTGGTTGCCAAGACGCCAGTCCCTCGCTCAAATAATTTAATCAGATCAAGCACAAATACATTCTCCAAGCTCAGTCTTTTTTTTCCATCATCTGACTCGATAGCCTTGGAAAGATACCCTGCTTGCTCGGCCATCAGCTCAAGCTTCGAAATAAACGACGCTTTCCCTGTGCCCAACCGAGAAAAGAAGACAGTGGCCTCAAAACTCGGAAGGAGCCTTAACTTCCTAGATAAACCCTCTGCTGCCGCGGTCACCTCAAGCAGACGCTGCTTAACATTGCTGTTGGTTGCTCCTCTATCTGCACTGATATACATAGCATATATACTGTAAAGATCTGTTAGGCGCCGATATAGATCAGATGGATTTTTAAATTTATAAAGTTCTGCTATCTGTATACAACGTTCTCTCGAAAATAGTTGCAGTGTCTCTCCCAGTAAAAAGCCTTCCGGGAGATCGGGCTTTTTTGAATCATCTGCCATTGGGGTCAAACTACCTGAAAAAGTCCTAACCAGGCATTGACATCCTTACTGGCTAGGTAATCTGATTTAAAAAATTCAATCGTTTTCCAACTGGAGTTTGAAGCTAACTCTTTAATCTTTTTGTCGAAGCCATGACTCTCGTATATGCCCTCATTTACGGTAAAGCAAATCCAACCCTTTCTCTTAGTAATTCTCAAAAATTCCTCTAGCACAAGGGGTTTTAAGTGCCCATAAGTAAACGTCCCAACACAAATAACCGCATCATAAAAGTTGTCTGTAATAGGAATCCTTTCATTAAGATCAACTCTCCATAGTTTTCGATAGATGCCTTCAGAAACTCTATCTAACGAGTTCTGTGACAAATCTGCACCATCAATATTACAATAATGAGCCTTGTGAAGCTCTTTCCCAACAAGGCCAGTGCCGCAACCAGCATCAAATATCAAAATATCCCTTCTCTTTGCATATCTGATGATTGTTCTAACAGCCTCTGAAGGACCAGTGTAGTTCCAATCGACCATATCTCTGTCATACTTTTCATTCTCAGCCCATTCATCATAGAATTGCCTAACTTGATCAGTCGAATTNAGCGTGTGCAAAGGTATTTTGTTGCCTATGTCTTTTTGTGCCATTGGGGATTGNCTCGTCCTGATCTTAAATTATTGCTATCAATATTACCAAGAGTAGCATGATAAAATAATATAANAAGAAGACTCTATGCATGCGAATAATTAATTAAAGCACGAAAGGAANTAAAGCGATTAAAACACTGGCCTTTGTACTTTTTATCGTCACACTTGAGCCAAATTACGAAGGCTTAACATTTTCTGTCTTTTGTCTATATTACTTCTATAATTCTGTTTACGGGTACGACTCAGTATTGGGAATTGCTATTCGATCTGTTTCTCGAGCTATCGTAATATCGGATCGATCCAAAAGTTCTAGTGATGCTGAACCCAGTGATAACCCAATCGGAGAACAATAGCCCGTAATAATTAACCAAGCNTGGATCAATATTATTTAAAGTTTTTGATGTTTAAAGTAAATGAAAACAGACNCTGAATATTTTGATGTGGTAATCGTTGGCGCCGGTTTGTCGGGTATTGGCGCAGCNTGTCACCTTCTCAAGGAGTGCCCCAATCACAAATACATCATTCTAGAAGCTAGGGCGTCCATGGGAGGCACTTGGGATTTATTCCGATACCCCGGTGTCCGGTCTGATAGTGATATGCATACCTTGGGTTATGGCTTTAGACCATGGGACGGTTCAAAAACCATTACAGATGGCCCATCTATCCTTGATTACCTCTTGGAAACGGCCCAGGAATACAGGGTTGAGAATAACGTTCGTTATAATCAAAAACTCAAGACTGCAAATTGGTCCAGTGAAAATTCCTGCTGGACTCTGGAAATAGAGGACACCTTTAACAAAAAAAACATAAAACTGCATACTAACTTCTTGCACATGTGCTCGGGATACTACGACTATGAGACGGCTTACAAACCAGACCTCCCGAATTTGAGGCAATTTAAAGGGACATTGATTAACCCTCAGTTCTGGCCAGAAAAATTGGATTATTTAGGTAAAAAAGTAGTCGTTATCGGGTCGGGTGCCACCGCTGTCACTATTGTTCCTGCGATGGCCGAAACAGCCCAGCATGTGACAATGCTTCAACGATCCCCAAGTTATTTTCTTTCTTGGCCATCCAAAGATCGATTCACGTCAATTCTGAAAATGATCTTACCCCGCAAGTGGGCTCACTCATTGACCCGACTACGCTACATACTTTTTCAAGAGCTGCTTTATAAATTGACTCGTGTTGCACCGACCCTAATTAAAAAACGTCTCATCGGCCGCGTGCGCAGGACGTTGGGTTCGGAGTTCGATATCGAAAAGCACTTTACTCCAGACTATAACCCCTGGGATCAGAGACTTTGCTTGGTTCCGGATAATGACTTTTTCTCGGCATTAAGATCAAGAAAAGCCAGTGTTGTTACCGACAATATCGCACGATTCACAGCTACTGGTATCCTCCTCGAATCGGGTACACATTTAGATGCCGACATAGTGGTCACTGCCACGGGTCTCAAATTAATCGTCCTAGGTGGGGTAAAGTTCTCAATTGATCGTAACCCGGTGGACATATCCCAAGCATGGAGCTACAAAGCATTAATGATCACAGGTGTGCCTAACATGGTCTCAACGTTCGGTTACGTTAATGCTTCTTGGACATTGCGTTCTGACATCACGGCGAAATGGGTCTGTAAAGTGTTAAATCATATGGCACGCACTAATACTACTGCTGTCGTGCCTCACATGCCAGCCGAGTTTGAGCAGATGGAATTCAAGCCTTGGATCACTGATTTCCCAGCCAGTTATATTAAGCGGGTTATGCACCTTTTCCCAAAACAAGGGTTTATGGAACCTTGGTTAAACTCGCAAGACTTTCGAAAAGACAAGAGGATGTTTAACGAACCTCTGGAGACGGACAAGTCATTGAAATTCGATTAGAAAAATGACAAATGTTATCAACTCGAACTCCAGCAATAGGCTCATTGAAAAATTGGTTCGAAGATCCGCTCGAACTGATCGGGTATATCGGGTTGGTTCACATACTCCAATACATTTATACTTCAAACTCATAAATTGAAAAATCAAAAATAAGGAGCAAGGCTCGTAATGACAGCATGGCAACTTAATGGTTTCGGGCTAAAAAATTTAAAGCCTGCACAGATTACTCAAGGCGAGCCAGGCGCAGACGATGTGCTGATACAATTTGAAGCCGCATCAGTGAATCCACGTGATTATCAGATCATCGAAGGCCTTTTCACACCAAATGTAAATTTTCCTCTAACACCTCTTTCCGACGGCGCTGGAGTCGTTGTTGCTAAGGGTGACGATGTTACCGAACTTGGACTGGGAGACAGGGTCACGCCGCTATTTTTTCCTAACTGGAGAAGGGGTGAAGCGTTATATGATGAACGTAAAATATCCAGCGGTCTGGAGACTGACGGGGTGTTGCGAAAATTTGGTGTGTATAACCAAAACGCCGTGATTAAGATTCCTTGCTATCTTTCCGCATGCGAAGCGGCCTGCTTGCCATGCGCTGGACTCACTGCTTGGACCTCACTGGTTCCCGTGGCAAACATACAGTCGGGTAATACGGTGCTTGTTCAGGGCACCGGTGGAGTTGCAATCGCTGCCCTTCAACTCAGCAAGGCTCTGGGGGCAAAAGTGGTTATCATATCCTCAAGTGATGAAAAACTTGCCCGGGCCAAAAGCATGGGGGCCGATCTTTGCATCAACTATGTGAAACAACCAGATTGGGGTAGCGAAGCATTTGAGTTCGCTGGGTATGGAGTTGATGCTGTAATAGACATTGGTGGTGCGGGCACCATGGAGCAATCGTTAAGTGCCATTCGTCATGGCGGTCATATTGCGGTAATTGGTTATATGG
>NZXB01000011.1 GCA_002701765.1 Porticoccaceae bacterium | reverse complement strand
TTCCCCACCCATAATATCATTCGATATACAGTTCGTTTAACCTGAAAGCAACGGGAGTTGCTATTTGGCCTACTGATTCATCTGTCGCGTCTCGTCTATGGTGAGCTCTAGGTCCATCTGCCAAATTTGCCATCTTCCATCCGAAAAACGCACCTTGGAGTGATATGTCCCAAGTGCGAGCCATACTTTTTGGTCGGGCAATGTGTGCCATGCTTGAAGGTAGCTGCGCAACAATGCTTCACCTTTGACTACGTTGCCTGAATCGTCGATTTCTATCTCATCAAGATCTACCACTTGGGTGCCAATCAAGTGCTGCGTTGGCCCCATAGGCCCCAGGCTGCCGGTTACTAGTTCTAACCACCCATCTATCCCAGTTTTTTGAATGGTCTCAATGCCTGGGCCAAAGAAGCTTGCCTTCAGATCTTGCGAAAAGATCTCATGATAAATGGCAGTTCCCCTAGCTATGGATGCGGCGTCTGAAAGGCCCAGCAAATCTGTGGCCAGAGCATAAAGTCGCTGCAAATACTCGATATCAAGGATAGCTTGATGCCGAGCCTGTTTCATCATTCCAGCTTCGGAAAGTTTAGGCCAATTAACCATTGCCAACTGCTTTTGAGGCAAATCAGCATGTTCACTGGTAGTGGTTTTCAAGGACAGCTGTTTACTTTCCCAATCCGTCATCAGAAAAACTGTAAATAGAAACAGACTCAGATATATAACCAGTAACATTTTATTGTTCACAACGCCCTCCGCCATATTTGCCAACCCGTATGATTTGAAAAACATACATACGAGGTATAAGTCCCCACGAAGAGATATACCTTTGCCAAGCCGTGCCCGCGCAGGTGACTTCTAGGCACAGCGACGCCAGCCTTGGTGCCTCCTGAACTGTCAAGTTCCAAAGAGTGAAACTCCGCCAGCTGGGTACCGATATAGTGCTGTCTAGTTCCCGTCGGGGGATAAAACACCTATCACGACACGATTGTTATCGCTACTTTGCAACCTCTGAACATTTAACACGGGGTCATGTTAATCTAACCCTCTTATCCCCGCCTCTCTAAACAGAGGTTCATACTCTGCGAAGTGCGGAGGGCTTGGCGTGGCTCCAATCGTCACACCAGCGTCAGTAGTCAGATTATGCCCTGTGGTATAACCAGACTCATCACTAGCTAGCCAAAGAGCCGCATTTGCAACGTCCTCTGCTAGGCCCGGCCTGCCTTTTAACGGCGACATCTCGACTAGCTGCTCTATAGATTCATCAACCTTTGACGGATCGCCGAAAAAACTGGCAGCCACCATGGGAGTTGCCATGGCCGCTGCTGCAATTGCGTTAACACGAATGCCTTTACCACACAGTTCAGCAGCGACATTTTTGGTAAGCCCGACAACGGCATGTTTTGCTGCCGCATAAGCATGAGGACCCCAGCCTCCCATGATACCAGCCGTGCTAGACATAGAAATTATGGAACCTTTTCCACGCGGGATCATAACTCTTGACGCATGTTTCATAGTGTAGAAGGTCCCGTGCAATAAAACATCGATTGAATATCTCCACTCGTTGCCAGGAGTCGAGGAAATCGGACCCACTGCCCCTATAATTCCAGCAGAGTGGAATACCGCATCAAGCTGTCCGAAGCGCGAAATTGTGGCATTCACCGCTGTTTCTACATCATTTTCCTCGGTAACATCGCAGTGACAGTAAATAGTTTCAGTTGGAAACCGATCTCTCAAAGCCCCTCCAAGTTCATCCTGAATATCGCATATTGCGACCTTAGCTCCCTCTTGTATAAAACGCTCCACGGTTGCTTGTCCAAGCCCACTGGCACCGCCAGTGATTAATGCAACCTTGCCCTCTAATCTCATTATTTAGTCTCCTTCTCATATAAATTTTTACTTTCCATTTACTCAGCAACGGTCCCAGATGTGATTGACATACTGTTATCCACGACAATCCGCGTGCCATTGACAAACTTCGACTCATCGGAGGCCAGATAAAGCGCGGCATAGGCAATATCACGCGCCTCTCCCTGCTTGCTAACGGGAACTTCCGACATTGCAGCTAAAGCCTCTTCGCCATATTTTTTCAACATCGACTCACCAAAGGAGGCAACCATAGGTGTATCAATCCCAGAGGGATGTATAGAGTTACAGCGCACACCATTTTTCTTTTGAGCGCAATGCACCGCTACCGCTCTAGTGTATGAGTCGATTGCCCCTTTCGCCATACAATACGCCGCCACATAACTCTCTCCCTGAATAGCCGCTATCGAACACATATTGACAATAGAGCCTCCGCCACCTGCCGCCATCAAAGGTATAGCGCCTTTGCAACCAAAAAACACACTATCGACATGAACTGACATCGTAAACCGATATTCTTCCGTGGTTTGGTCCTCAGGGTTACCGACCCTCACAACACCAGCGTTATTTACTAGGACATCTAGTCTCCCGAAGCGCTCAACCGTCTCGTTTAACACTTCCGTCCAACGTGACTCATTACGGACATCTTGATGCATGAAATGGCAACCCAATTCTTCTGCTAATGCCTGCCCCTGCTCATCAGCTATGTCGGTAATTATGAGTTCTGCGCCTTCACCAGCAAACAACCGGGCATCTGCTTCCCCGAGGCCCATGGCTGCACCAGTTATAATTGCTACCTTGCCTTTTAATCGATCCATTTTTGTTGCCTCTTTCTGGATTATTTTTTCAATGGTAACAGATTAACCCGAAAGTAAGATGGAAACATTGAGTACTAATGCCTTCACGCTATGTGGCAACTCCCTCACATGATAAGATAGCCAACTCTTGTAAATGATCAACAAATACTGTTGATTGATATACCAAACGAGAACGACGCTCTGAGAGAATCGTTCCATATCTTTAGTGCGTAGAATACTAGTAATTATGTTGGGTACGGTCCAGCGTGCCGCAATCTTTTAGGGGAGTCGGCTTTTGAAAAGTTTTGAATTCACGCCGGTAAACATGCCAGATAATGTGCCAGAATTGCGATCCAGAGTCAGAGGCTTTCTAGCAAAAGAATTGGCTGTAATGCAGGCGTCGGAAAAAGCAAAATCTTGGAGCGGTTTCGATGCTGCGTTTAGCCAAAAGCTTGCCAAGCAAGGCTGGATAGGAATGATGTGGCCTCGTGAACTTGGCGGTGAAGAGGCTACTGCACTTCACCGCTATGTAGTAATAGAAGAATTACTTGCAGCGGGAGCTCCTGTTGCGGCACATTGGATTGCCGATAGGCAAAGCGGAGCTCACATCATCCGTTATGCCTCCGACGAAGTTCAAAGACGCTTTTTACCCGCTATTGCCGAAGGGAAAATGTACTTTTGCATTGGCATGAGCGAGCCCAACTCTGGCTCTGATCTCGCCTCTATCAAGTCCAAAGCTGATCGCGTGGATGGGGGGTGGGTAATAAATGGTTCCAAAATCTGGACCACATTCGCACATCGCTCACATATGATGATTGCTCTTGTGCGCACGACACCAAAAGGCGAATCTCGGCATGCTGGTCTCAGCCAATTCATTATCGACTTGTCGGCCGAAGGCGTAAAAATAAAGCCTATTGTTGATCACCAAGGCGAGGAACACTTTGGAGAAATATTCTTTGACAACGTTTTCGTGTCTGATGACATGCTATTGGGCGAAGAAGGGGACGGCTGGGCCCAAGTAAACTCAGAGCTTGCTTTGGAAAGGAGCGGACCAGAGCGCTACCTGAGCAGCTACCGACTATTTGATGAACTCCTGAGCAACCTTGAGACAGATTGCGATGACATTACCACCGCAACTTTGGGTGACATAGCATCTGATTTATGGACTTTGCGACAAATGTCTCTATCTATTGCTGGACAACTAGCGGATGGGAAGGACCCTTCACTTGAAGCTGCGATGGTCAAAGATCTCGGAGCCTGCTTCGAGCAGAACTTACCAAATATCGTTCAAGCCCAACTTGGTGGCAGTATTCCACTCGATAGGGAAAACAATCTAAACGAAACACTTAGTTACATCCTAAAGGCGTCCCCTGCTTTTTCGCTAAGGGGTGGAACAAGAGAGATTCTTCGCACTATCATAGCTAGAGGACTCGGCTTAACATGAATCAGCAACAGCTCTTACTTCAAGAAACAGTGGATAATGTTTTCCAAAAATTGGCGGCTAATGACCGCTGTCTCCAGTCTTCTAGTGATTTCAATTCGCAGTGGCATACACTGCAGAATTTAGGTATTGACAACCTTTTTATCCCCGAAGACAAAGGCGGTTTCTCCGGCTCATGGGAGGATGCCAGGATCATTTTTTATTTGTCGGGAAGGCATAGCATAGCACTTCCGATATGTGAAACGATTGTCGCAAAAAAACTCTTACTCGATCAAAATATCCCTATACCACAAGGTGCGATAACAATCGGAATGAGCAATCCGGGATGCTATATATCCAAGAATCGTAGTTCTGGCGAGCTGCTATTTTCAGGTGCCCTAAGTGCCGTTCCCTGGGGAAGCCAATCTAGTACAGTCGTAACATTTTGCGACGATAAAACTGAGAACAAACTAATTCTTTTGAAATGCAAGGATGGACAATTGACAGGCGGTCGACCTAACGAAGCGGGAGAGCCTCGCAATAATATTGAGTTCGATAAAGCTAGGATTCTTGATAGTGCTGCATTGCCAGAGCCATTTCAACATCTTATGAAAATGGGTGCACTAATGAGAGCCTCACAAATATCCGGAGCGCTTGATTCTGCCCTCCAACTATCAATCATGCACACAAAAAATAGATCGCAATTTGGCAGGCCGCTCGCGAAGTTTCAAGCCATACAACAACAGTTAGCTATTTTTGCGGAGGAGTGCGCGGCTGTTAATTGCGCAACTCGCTCCGCTGCGAGATCCGAAGATCTCGGTGATAGTTTATTTGAGATCGCCGCGACAAAATTGCGAGCAAACCGCTCTATAGGTGTCGCGACTTCTATAGCCCATCAAGTGCATGGCGCGATCGGTTTTACTAAAGAATATAATTTGCACCACTTTACACAACGTCTCTGGTCCTGGCGGTCAGAATTTGGTAACGATAGNTTTTGGTCGCAAAGTTTAGGTAAACAGGTCCTAGCTACCAAAGAGAGGGGTTTTTGGCAATTCATTACTGCTCGCAGTGATGCTAGCACCGAACGAAAAGCCTAGTGTAATCGTAAGTCAAGGTAAAGGGGCCGCTTGAATATGAACTCTCCAGATCTAGTAGACACCATTCTGACCGTTCAGAACGACGTAGCAATAGTTACTTTGGATAGGGATGATGTTCGCAATGCATTGACCGGTACAGCCATTATAGAAGACATTATTTCGGTTTGTGACTGGATTAATAAAAATCGTGAAATCGGCGCTATGGTCCTTACTGGCTCGGGCAAAGCTTTTTCGGCTGGGGGTAATATCAAAGACATGCGAGAGAAAAAAGGTGATATTTTTGGTGGTCAGCCTATTCATCAACAAGATGGCTACCGCCATGGTATCCAGCGAATGAGTCAAGCTCTGTATAAAGTTGAAGTCCCTCTTGTTGCTGCCGTCAATGGGCCAGCAGTCGGCGCAGGCCTGGATGTAATTTGTATGTGCGACATCCGATTGGGGTGCCAATACTCGAAGATTGGCGAAACATTTGTGAACTTGGGACTTATCCCCGGAGATGGAGGGGCGTGGTTTCTCCCCCGTATCGTNGGCTATCAACGAGCCGCTGAAATGACTTTNTCTGGTNGAATTTTGAGCGCAGAAGAAGCGAAAGAAGCGGGTATTTTCTTAGAGCTTATAGCAGTGGAATCCTTACTTGATAGAGCTACAGAGTTAGCCGAATCTTATGCCCGCAAACCGCGCGAGGCCCTTAGGATGAGCAAACGTCTATTGCGAGCCGGTCAGCGCCTAGAACTCAGTGACTTCCTTGATCTCTGCGCCAGTCAACAAGCGCTCTGTCAAACGAGCCCGCAACACCATNAAGCAGTAGAGGCCCTTTTTAAAAAAAGNTAATGGCTGTGTTTGGACGCACTTGGTTACTTGANACGTNCTAGAATTCCGTCNAGTTCNTCTAAACTATTATANCGAAATATCAGCTTACCTCGGCCTGTTGACGAATGCTGGATTTTGACGTCGGCGCCAATACGATCGGAAATATCTTGCTGCAGGCGCTCTAGATCCGGCTGCACTGTTTCTGTTCTAGCCGGTTTTGAGGTCTTTTTTTGTAACCTCTTTACTAGTGCCTCGGTTTGTCGAACTGATAGTTCACTATCAACCACAATAGTAGCTGTATCTATCTGCTGTTTCCCAGCCAAACCAAGGAGGCATTTTGCATGACCTAAATCTATAGCACTACGAATCAGATAATTTTGCACGAAAGGTTCCAAGTTTGCTAAACGCATTAGATTGGTTACCGTAGACCGAGATTTTCCAACCGTATCGGCTATTTCCTGTTGAGTAAGATGGAATTCATCTTGAAGTCGGATTAATGCCTCGCTCTCTTCCATTGGATTTAGGTTCTCGCGCTGAATATTTTCTACTAGCGCCATTGCAATGGCTGTTCTGTCGTCAATTTCCCGCACTATTGCTGGTACCGTCTCCAGACCCGCCCGCTGTGCCGCCAACCAGCGCCGTTCTCCAGCGACAATTTCATACGCACCTTGTTGAACTTCACGGATGATAATAGGTTGCACAANGCCTTGCTCCCCTATAGAGTGAGCCAGTTCATCAAGTGCCTTGGAGTTGTAATCTTTTCTGGGCTGATATTTTCCTCGCTTCAGAAATTCTATGGGTATATCCCTAATTTCTCGGTCGGCATTGACACGTTCTTTAAANCCGTCTTTTTGATCATCTTGNAGGTTCACATAGTCGCCCATCAAGGCATCCAACCCTTTCCCAAGGCTTTGTCTTTTAATGCCCATGTTGATATGCCTCCGTCTCTTCCGAGACAATTTGGTTTTTCCGCTCATTTTTCAATATCTCAGCCGCGAGGGCTAAGTAAGCGGTAGCGCCTTTTGAGTTCTTATCATACGCCAAAGCTGGCTTGCCGTGACTGGGCGCTTCCGCAAGTCTCACATTTCGCGGTATGCTAACCCTATATAATTTATCATCAAAATACTTCCTCAATTGCGCCGAAACTGCGTTAGTCAAGCTACTTCTTGGATCATACATAGTTCTCAAAATACCTTCTATTCGCAAGCGCGGATTTATATCTTTCGAGATCTTACGGATCGTATGGTTAAGGGCAGACAATCCCTCCAGAGCAAAATATTCGCATTGCATAGGGATAAGCACTCCATCACCAGCTACGAGTGCATTCACGGTAAGCATGTTTAGGGAAGGCGGGCAATCAATAATAATATAATCATAACTTGCAGAGACTTGATTCAAGCATTTTGCAAGCCTTTGCTCTCTCTCCGGNGCTTGCATTAACTCCACTTCGGCGGCTACAAGATCNCCATTAGAGGGCACAACATGATAATTACAGTGCGCACTGCTAGAGATAACCTTTCCTATACTCTCTCGTTTCGTCAGGAAATGGTAAGTCGTATAATCGCATAACTGCTTATTAATCCCAGAACCCATTGTAGCATTACCTTGAGGATCCAAATCCACTAACAACACACGGCGGTTATAGTAAGCTAGAGAAGCCGCTAAATTTACGCTTGTAGTGGTCTTGCCNACACCACCTTTTTGATTTGCAATAGCTAAAATTCGGGTCACAGCGTTTTACCTATAAATCCTGAGCTTTTANTTTGATTATATGCCGATCTCGGTCCAACCCGGGCACTGATAACTTTGTTAAACTCAAAATGTCATATCCCTCGGGTATGCTTCGCATTTCTTTTTTAGGAGCTTTTCCTTTCATGGCAACGAATATAGTCTTTTTCGATGCCAAATGCCCGCAGCTTTCCAACATTGTAGATAATTCAGAAAAAGCACGTGTTATGATCATGTCGAACGGCTTTTCCGGACTATAATGCTCGACTCTTTTGTTTATTTCTTGAACATTATNCAAATGCAACTTTGTNCGCACTTGAAACAGAAATCTTGTCTTTTTCCCGTTACTATCAAGCAANGTNAAATCTTNTTCTGGAGACATTATCGCTAGCGGAATACCCGGCAGCCCTGCCCCACTGCCAACATCTATGAACCTGTCACCCTCAAGATGAGATATTAGCGATAGGCTATCGAAGACGTGAACCTTCACTATTTCATGGGGTGTCTTTACAGCAGTGAGATTATAAACCTCATTCCATTGGATCAGCAGCTCAAGGTAATGCAAAAATTGGTCTATTTGCCGCTTACAGCAAGGCAATCTTAAATGCCCTAGTCCATTTTCAACCAAAGCACGGTAATCATCTTGCAAGCAAGATCTAGGCTGCATGTTTTTTTAAGGATATCAACAACAATGATATTGCTGCGGGTGTAACTCCTTGAATTCGGGAAGCCCGCGCAAGGTTTTTAGGTTTTGCAGCAGTTAATTTTTGTACTACTTCGTTCGATAGGCCCGACACCGCCGAATAGTTGAAACTTGCTGGAATAACAGTGTTTTCGTGATTTTTTAACCGTATTATTTCATCTTTTTGTCTTTCTATGTACCCAGAATATTTTGCTTCAATTTCCAACTGCTCACCCACAACTGGATCTATTGTCACTTCATCATCTGATACCAAATCATAATTTATTTCTGGTCGTTTTAATAACTCGAAAAGATTGTATTCTCTAGATAAAGGGCGATTTACATGAGGCGAAATTTTTTCGGCTGCCACACTTTTTGGCTGAATCCAAGTAGTTTTCAATCGTTGGCGCTCGATTTCTATTGCATCAATTTTTTCGTTAAATGCGCGCCATCNATCTTCTCCAACTAGTCCGAGCTTGTACCCCTNCTCAGTNAGTCTTTGATCCGCGTTATCTTCTCTCAACAACAATCGATATTCAGCACGACTGGTAAACATCCTATAGGGCTCCTCTGTNCCCCTACTGATAAGGTCATCAACCAAAACACCAATGTAAGCGCTTTCTCGCCCTGGGCACCATGATGAGTCGCCCTTNACCATTAATGCTGCGTTAATGCCTGCTATGAGCCCTTGCGATGCAGCNTCTTCATACCCAGTAGTACCGTTTATCTGGCCAGCAAAGAATAAGCCTTTNATAGCATTAGTTTGCAATGAATAATCCAAGTCCTGTGGATTAAAGAAATCGTACTCTATGGCATAACCAGGCCTTGTTATATGAGCGTTTTCAAAACCCTCAATTGTTCTGATAAAATCCCATTGAAGGTCATATGGCAGGCTAGTGGAGATGCCATTGGGATATAACTCTTGAGTATCTAAGCCCTCTGGTTCCAAAAATATTTGATGTTTATTCTTATCCGAGAAACGCTCTATCTTATCTTCAATNGAAGGGCAATACCGAGGACCAATGCCTTCTATAATTCCCGTATATAAAGGCGAACGGCTCATACCGCTGCGGATAATTTCATGGGTCCGCGAATTCGTATTTGCGATCCAGCAGCAAACTTGTTTAGGGTGTTGATCACGATTTCCCATAAAAGACATTACGGGTCGCGGGTTATCACCCCACTGCTCAGGCAACTTGGCAAAATTCACACTTCGAGCATCAATTCTTGGCGGCGTACCTGTCTTCAAGCGATCTACTCGAAAAGGGAGATCACGCAATTTCTCAGCTAACGAAGTTGACGGTGGATCACCAGCTCTACCTGCAGACTTACTTGCCATGCCCACGTGTATTTTGCCGCTTAAAAAAGTGCCTGCCGTAAGAATCACAGTTTGGGCACGGATTTTTANCCCCATTTCAGTGACGATCCCAACAATTTGGTCACCACTTATTATTAAATCATCAACTGCCTGCTGGAGTATGGACAAGTTTGGTTGATTTTCTAGGGCTAGACGGATTGATTGCTTATATAAATTTCTATCTGCTTGAGCCCGAGTNGCCCTTACTGCAGCGCCTTTACGAGAATTTAGAACCCTAAATTGAATACCTGCTTTATCTGCTGCGGTTGCCATAGCTCCCCCAAGAGCATCAATTTCTTTGACNAGATGACTTTTACCAATACCTCCGATAGCAGGGTTGCATGACATTTGTCCCAACGTTTCAATGTTNTGAGAAATTAANAATGTGGTTTGTCCCATCCTCGCCGACGCTAAACACGCCTCTGTTCCGGCATGCCCGCCTCCTACAACTACAACATCATAAATATCAGGATATAACATGGGATTTATTCGTTAATTTAACGTTGGTTAGGTAGTTTATATTTGTTTTAATCTTAGTAATACTGTAATTGTTATTATATATATATAAAGTAAGTAAGTAACTTATTGTTGTTATTATTACTGGTAGTATTTTCGGTGGAAAAAGCTTTTTATACTATCAATTTCAGATGGTTATATAGCATTTGAAGTTGTTTTAAATCGGTTCAATAGTTGTGCAATACTTTTGGAAAATTTTAGCAAACATAGCTTACCTTTAACTTTTTAAAACTAAACATTCGAAATAATTGGAAAAAACTAATAGATATCCCCTGATTATTTACATGTTATTTCAGAAATTTATGCTCACAAAAAATTGTGTAAAATTTAAGATCTACTTATAATCGCGTCTTGCGATTGATTAATTTTGTTAACACTTTGGAATAAGACGATGAAAAGAACTTTTCAACCCAGTAATTTAAAGCGAAAAAGGACGCATGGTTTTCGTGCTCGCATGTCTTCAAAAGGTGGGAGAGCTGTGATTAATCGTCGCAGAGCTAAAGGCCGAAAGCGACTAGCTGCTTAAACAATGGAGCCTGAAAAGCTCAGGCATAAATTTCCAAAACATCTTCGACTTAGCAACTCTGAGGATTACCGAGGGGTGTTTGATCTCAGTGACGTTAAAGTGGCTCATCCCTGTTACTTACTGTTAGCGAAATTAAATAAAAAAGAATATTCTCGGTTGGGCTTGATTGTGGCGAAGAAAAACCTTCCTAAATCAGTTGCACGCAATCGCTTGAAGCGGTTGGTTAGGGAAACTTTCCGACAATTCCCCATTAACCCATCTGTGGACGTAGTTTTTTTGTCCAGAAGAGGAGTTATAGACATTGGGAAACAAGATGTGCATTCAATGTTGATTAAAGCCTGGAAAAGGCTTTCGCTTAAATGTCAGAATTTAGAGAATTCTCTTGAGTAGCATACTTGTCATTTTAATAAAGTTTTACCGGTTATTTTTCAGCCCTATGATTGGTCCGAATTGTCGTTTTTATCCCACATGTTCAGGGTATGCGATAGAAGCTTTGCAGGAACACGGCGCCATAAAAGGAATGCAATTAACATTGTGTAGAATTCTCAAATGCCACCCATTCCATCTGGGTGGTTATGATCCGGTCCCAAGGGAACAAAAAAATTGTGAACTGCGAAAAACAACTGATTTAGAGTAGTAAATCTTATGGATTGGATAANGANCTCATTAATTGCTTCCATGGCGGTTGTCACTTGGTTGCTAATAATTGAATGGAATCGTTTCGAACCAGAATCTGTCGACTTTCCTATAACAGANACGGTTTTAAGCCAGNAAGANCNGTCTGACGATGTNCCCTATGCNGTGNTGCAGAAATCTGACGATTATTTNCCGTCAGAAAAAAAAGGGGGTGAGGTTAATTTTTTTGACTCCGAGAATTTGGGAGGCATTGTCACAATAATAACCGATGTTTTTAAAGTGAACATAGATCTCAGAGGTGGCGATATTGTGGGGGTAGAGTTATTGAAGCACCTCAGTGCCATGCCTGAAGATGATGGTAGGCCAATAAAGATACTTCAGCGTTCANCCCAAACGAATTATATAGCTACCAGCGGTTTAATCGGGCCAAACGGGACTGANAGTAGAGAAAAAGGTAGACCTGTATTTTCGAGTTTAAAAAATAACTATGAGCTTGGCAAAGATGAGAAGATCACAGTAGACTTAACTGCTGATCAGGGTTCGGTGGAGTTTACCAAGAGATTCATTTTTACTCGCAGTGGCTATGATATTGAAGTCAGTTATCTTATTAANAACAAAGGACTCTCNGACTGGCGGGGAAGTTTTTTCGGTCAGATAAAGCGAGATAATAGTTTGCCAGTTCAGTTGGATACGGTACTTGGACAGCGACCATTCCTTGGCGGTGCGTTAAAAGAACCAGACAAAAACTTCGCAAAATANAGTTTAAATGATATTGATAATGATGCGGTATCCGCAACGCTTAAGGGTGGTTGGATGGCGTTTCTNCAACATTATTTTGTTAGCGCATGGATACCTCCTCANGACGAAATGAATCGTTATTCCTTCAAAAAGTCGAACACTCAGTCTGGGGTTTATTTGTTTAATTTTGTAGGCGAAGAGATTCGGCTAGCAGAAGGGGAAAGAGGAGAATACACGGCAAATTTTTATGTCGGCCCGAAAGACCAAATAGAGCTTGGAAAATTAGCTGAGCATCTTGATCATGTCGTTGACTATGGGATCTTTTGGATAATTTGCAAGCCAATATATCAGTTACTAGTTTTCATTCATGGGGTTTTAGGTAACTGGGGATGGGCTATTGTTGGCTTGACGGTTTTTATTAAACTTCTGCTATTTCCCTTGTCCGCAAAAAGTTTGAAATCCATGGCTAGGTTAAGAAGTTTGCAACCCGAGATGGAGAGAATTAAAGAATTATATGGTGATGATAGACAGAAAATGGGCCAGGAACAGATGGCTCTTTGGAAGAAGGAAAAAGTAAATCCAGTTAGCGGTTGCTTGCCTATGCTTTTACAAATGCCCGTATTTATATCTCTCTATTGGGTGTTGATGGAAAGCATCGAAATAAGGCATGCCCCTTGGCTGTTATGGATAGAAGATCTATCTGCAATGGACCCTTACTTTGTTTTGCCGCTTTTGATGGGTTTAAGTATGTGGGTTATGCAAAAACTTCAACCGGTTCCGAGCGACCCCATNCAGGCTAAAGTCATGCAGTATATGCCNNTAGCCTTTACATTTATGTTTCTGTGGTTNCCCTCTGGCTTGGTACTATATTGGACAGTAAATAATTTGTTATCACTAGGGCAGCAGTATGTGATAAATAAACAAATTTCCGATATAAAGTAGGTTGGCGTTTTAATAANTTGGTTTTGAATAGCATAGATACTATCGTAGCAATTGCCACCCCCGCCGGCGTNGGCGGAATAGGGGTTGTGCGCTTGTCNGGAAATGATATTNAAAAATTTATNCTTTCGATCCTTGGTGAAGAAATTCAACCTAGAGTGGCNAGTTACCAGAAGTTTATTGGTTCTGGGGGAGAGTGCCTTGACACTGGTATCGCTCTTTATTTTTCCGCACCAAACTCNTTTACTGGTGAAGAAATTCTTGAATTNCAGGGACACGGTGGCAACGTGGTTCAGGACCGATTAATCCAGCGTTGCGTNGAATTGGGCGCCAGAATAGCGCGTCCAGGAGAATTTAGTGAACGAGCATTTTTAAATGGGAAGTTAGATCTGGCAGAAGCAGAAGCGGTGGCCGATTTAGTAGAGGCTGGTTCGGTCCAAGCAGCTAGGTCAGCGGTTCGTTCAATGTGCGGAGATTTCTCCAGAGAGATTAAAAATGTTGTTAANTCGTTAAAAGACATTAGAGTCTTTGTGGAGGCTTCAATTGATTTTCCTGAAGAAGAAATTGAATTTNTGGCTGACCCGATAATATTACANACATTAGAAGATATTGAGAATAGACTTGGCNATATTATTAACAAGGCGCGTCACGGTGTTTTATTGCGGGATGGTTTAACCATCGTATTGGCCGGAAGACCNAATGCAGGTAAATCNAGTATTCTCAACTGTTTGGTCGGCAGCGAAGAGGCGATTGTGACCGCTGAAGCNGGNACTACAAGAGATGTGTTGAGAAAGTCTGTGGTCATTAATGGTATATCACTGCAATTGATTGATACTGCGGGGTTGCGAGAAACGACGAGCATTGTGGAAAAAGAAGGCATTCGCAGAGCTTGGTCAGAAATTGAGGTGGCGGACTGTGTCTTGTTTGTTGTTGANGCNACAGAGGTTTCTAATCCCAGCGTTAATTCCGTTTGGCCTGATTTTGATAGGAAATTTCCAGAATCCACAGCCTCATTGACATTNGTATTAAACAAAATTGATTTAACTGATTTGGCGCCCGGAGAGATGATTAATAATGATCCTACGTTNTGTGTATCAGCAAAATATCGAAGCGGGATAAACGCCTTGATAAATCATTTGTTTCAGCAGGCAGGTTTCTTAGATCGAGGTCAAGGTGCTTTTTCGGCACGCGGGAGACATGTTTCCGCCCTCAAATCTGCTTTGTCTCATCTTACATCAGGAAAANANCAATTGNTTCAATCTGGTTCTGGTGAGTTAGTNGCCGAGGACTTGAGACAAGCGCAAAATAGTTTATCAGAAATAACTGGCAACATAACTTCTGATGAATTACTGGGAGAAATTTTTTCGTCTTTTTGTATTGGCAAATGACCAAATTGTCGAAAGTGGTCAGACTTTTTTTTCTATTGCTTAGAATTATACGATATATCCATATTACCACTGTTTTTTTCACTGTTTATACACATGTTATCCACACCNTGTGGNCAATAACTAACCATTTTTTTTTAANAAAATGTTAATTGTTNAAATTTAATAAAACTTTAAAATATTGATAAATATAGGTTTTATGTTTTTTAGNGTTTTACATTAAATTTATCATATGTGGATAATCCTACTTTCTTTGTATATGATGGATTAAAAATTTTGATCAGAAAGTATTTAGCTCCTTAAGAAGTCGCTCAGCAAAAGTGCAGCCGATCAACTGACAATAATCCAAGACATACTCGCTAGAATCTAGGTTCGCAAAAAAGGAATAAAACCATGCCAGCTGAAGCGGCTCATATTATATGGACACAATGTCAAAACCAGCTCAGAGACGAACTTCCGGAGCAGCAGTATAACACTTGGATCAGACCGCTAAAAACTGGAGAGTATCAAACCTCTGACAAATCTTGGGATGAATTATGTTTATTGGCTCCTAATAGGTTTATAGAAGACTGGGTGAAAAATAAATTCAGTNGCAGNATTCAAGAGCTTTGTATGCAATATCGAGGTAAAACAGTATCTNTNCGCGTCACCAGCAATGTTATTCATAAGCAGTTTGAACATCGGTCTTCTGATAATGCAGGTGATTTGAAAATTACTGATAAACGGNACGTCANTCCAAAATCAATAACAAAATCGGTNTCTGCATCTGCTGTNAAATTGACATCCGCCGCAGAAAAAAGTCTTCAAAGTAATCTAAACGAGAATTTTATATTTGAAAATTTTGTAGAGGGCAAATCGAATCAGTTAGCTTTTGCTGCGGCCCAGCAAGTAGTTACAAATCCTGGAGGATCTTATAATCCGCTCTTTATATACGGTGGAGTTGGTCTGGGCAAGACNCACTTGATGCATGCAGTAGGCAACTCTATGCGAGATTCTAANCCTNAAGCAAAAATTGTGTATTTGCACTCCGAGCGATTCGTTGCTGANATGGTTAAAGCACTGCAGCTNAAGGCTATAGACGAGTTTAAAAATTTTTACCGATCGGTAGATGCGCTTTTGATNGATGACATTCAGTTTTTTTCTGGTAAAGAACGTTCTCAAGAGGAGTTTTTTCACACNTACAATGCTCTCCTNGAAGGCGGACAGCAAATGATANTGACNTGTGATCGTTATCCAAAAGAAATGGACGGCGTGGAGGAAAGACTCAAATCAAGGTTTGGGTGGGGGCTTACCGTAGCAGTTGAACCGCCAGAATTGGAAACGCGAGTAGCAATTTTGATTAATAAAGCTCAACAGGCTGGGGTGCCACTTGCCAGAGAGGCGGCATTTTTTATTGCTCAAAGAATCCGATCTAATGTTAGAGAGTTGGAGGGAGCATTAAAGCGAGTCATGGCTCATGCCCAATTCTCTGGGCGTGTTATAGACATAGATTTAATTCGCGAATCGCTTAAAGATTTGTTGGCACTGCAGGACAAGCTGGTTACCATAGACAATATTCAAAGGGTTGTGGCCGATCAATACAAGCTTAAAATTTCAGATTTGCTCTCAAAACGACGCAGTCGTTCTGTGGCAAGGCCAAGACAAGTGGCAATGTTTTTAGCGAAAGAACTTACCAGTCATAGCTTGCCGGAAATAGGAGAGGCTTTTGGTGGCAGAGATCATACTACTGTGCTGCATGCGTGTCGTAAAATTCGTGAATTAGAAATTGTCGACAAAGAACTAAAACGAGATTTAAAAAGTTTATTTAGGAAATTATCAACTTAATCAATATTCGGTAAGCCCGAGGAAATCTTATGAAATTCTGTTTAGCACGTGAAGCCCTTCTGAGACCGCTGCAATTAGTAGTGGGTGTTGTTGAGCGGCGTCAAACTTTGCCGATACTTTCGAACGTTCTTTTGAGTATCGACGACCAGAGACTATCTATCACTGGCACCGACTTGGAGGTGGAAATAATTGGTTATACGGAGACTTCCGCGGTCATTGAGAGTGGAGAGATCACAGTTTCAGCGCGAAAACTGGTTGACATAGTGCGTTCTCTTCCGGAAGGAGCAAAAATCGATTTTGCCAGTGGTGATGGAAAAGCTCTGGTGACCAGCGGACGGAGTCGATTTACCTTGGCAACTCTTCCGTCTAATGAATTTCCTTCTGTTGATGGCGGCGATAAGACACTTGAATTATCTATGAAGGGCAGTGTAATGAAAAATTTCATCGCTGCCACCTCATTTGCAATGGCGCAACAAGATGTTCGCTACTATCTAAATGGCATGTTATGGGAAGTGTCAGAAAATAATCTCCGAGCTGTGGCGACCGACGGCCATCGTATGGCAAGATGTGATGTTGTGTGCGAGGTGTCTTCAGATACTACTGTAAGCGCGATCATACCGAGAAAGGGCGTTGTCGAACTTGCAAGGCTGTTATCTGATGACCAGATAGATATATCTTTAGGGTCAAACCATATAAGAATAACATCTGAAGATTTTTGCTTTACTTCAAAATTGGTGGACGGGGCTTATCCAGACTATGACAGGGTTATGCCAAAAGAAGGAGAAAAAATCGTTCTAGGTGACCGAGACGAATTGAAACAGGCTTTCAGTCGCGCGGCTATTTTATCTAATGAGAAATTTAGAGGCGTACGTGTATTGTTATCATCGGGTTCGCTAAAGATGATTGCTAATAATCCTGAACAAGAAGAGGCCGAAGAAGAAATGTCAGTGGATTATTCTGGTGATGACTTGGAAATAGGTTTTAACGTAAGTTATCTACTTGATGTGCTTAATGTGCTCCCGGGTAATGATGTTCGCTTAAGCCTTTCGGATGCAAACAGCAGTGCTTTGGTGGAAGACACATCAAATGACAATGCAGTATACGTAGTGATGCCCATGCGATTGTAGGTTTTTTTGTGNTACATNTGTTCTGGAGAGGCATTCATTCAAGATGCAGCTGTCAACACTGAACATTTCGCATGTAAGAAATTTGCAAACGACACGTCTGCAGTTTAGCCCGTCTGCGAANGTNTTATTTGGAGATAATGGCAGTGGNAAGACNAGCTTTCTTGAATCTATTTATCTGNTAGGCCGAGGGCGGTCTTTTAGGCATAGAGATCTAAAGACCGTGGTTCAATCAGGAACCAAAGAACTCGTTGTTTCAGGCACTATTTTTAACGATCAAAACGATGTTTCATCGAGCTTAGGCGTAAAAAGAACGACAGAGGGGCNGTTTGAGGCCCGTTATAACGGAGATGNNCTTCGNTCGGCGAGCCAGCTAGCGCCTAAATTGCCTCTTCAGATGGTGGATGCACATAGCTTTATTCTCCTTGAGGGCGGAGCTATGCAGCGACGCCACTTCATTGACTGGGGTGTGTTCCACGTGGAACAGTCGTTTGGAAGTGTTTGGCGTCGTATGCAGCGGGCATTAAAGCAGCGGAATCATCTGCTTCGTCATGATAGAATGGACAGTGAGCAACTTGTTGTTTGGACCAAGGAGTTTGTNAGTGTTTCTGATGCCATAGCTCGGCACNGAGGNAAATATTTAGCNGATCTGGAGCTTGAAATTCTCAGAATATCAGAGTATTTCGATGGCTTGGGNGTGCTAAGCTTTAGAATATTTAAGTGGTTGGGATCACANGATTGGTCTTGCCGATGCTATAAAAGCGGATTTGGATAAGGACCGGAGGTTGGGTAAGACTCATCAAGGGGCGCATCGAGCAGATCTAGTCGTGAAGATCGATGGGGCTTCTGCTGCGCAAAGGCTGTCTAGGGGACAATTGAAGCGTCTAATTTATATTTTGAAACTGGCTCAGGCATCGCTCCACAAAAAAAGGACGACAGAATCATGCNTTTTTTTGCTCGATGATCTGCCNGCAGANCTTGATGGTCGTCATCTGCGGCAAGTTTTAGATTGCTTAAATGAGCTTTCTTGCCAATATTTTGTTACTGGGATTGAAAAAACCNATTTTAAGGATCTTCTGGTGGATATTGCGCACCAGATGTTCCATGTGGAACAAGGCAAGATTTCTCTGGTTTAAATTAGGAAATAAATAAAATATGACCGACGAAAANAATTATGATTCTTCGAGTATTACGGTGCTCAAGGGANTGGATGCTGTACGAAAGCGCCCTGGGATGTACATCGGAGACACAGATGATGGAACTGGTTTGCATCANATGGTCTTTGAGGTCGTTGACAATTCCATTGACGAGGCTCTGGAGGGCTTTTGCTCTGAAATAAAAGTGGTTATCCATCCTGATGAGTCGATTTCTGTAGTAGATAATGGTCGTGGTATTCCCACGGAAATGCATGCTGAGGGTGTCTCTGCNGCAGAAGTTATTATGACAGTGCTTCATGCGGGGGGTAAATTTGATGATGACAGTTATAAAGTTTCAGGCGGTTTGCATGGCGTCGGCGTATCAGTCGTAAATGCTCTTTCAAAAGATTTGCGTTTGACTATTCGTAGAAACTCGAAGGTATATGAACAATTATATAAAGATGGAGTGCCACAGGCTAGCTTGTCAGAGGTAGGTGACACNACTAGCACTGGCACCGAAATACACTTTGTGCCCTCTCCTGATACATTTACTAATATAAAATTTGGTTTTGAGATTCTGGCAAAGAGNCTTAGAGAGCTTTCTTTTTTAAACTCGGGGGTAAAAATCATTCTTCGAGACGAGAGGACCTCCAAAGAAGAGAGTTATGGCTATGATGGGGGCNTGAGAGCTTTTGTCGATTTTTTAAATTTGCATAAAACTGCGATTAACAGCATGTTTCATTTCTCTGTCGAGCGAGAGGATGGTGTGGGTGTAGAGGTTGCAATGCAGTGGAATGACGGGTTTCAAGAAAATTTACTCTGTTATACAAATAATATCCCACAGAAAGATGGGGGCACGCATCTTCAGGGGTTTAGAGCGGCATTAACACGAGGTCTCAATAGTTATATAGAAAAGGAAGGTTTTGCTAATAAGACCAAGGTNAATACTACCGGCGATGACGCCAGAGAAGGGCTTACGGCGATAGTATCTGTGAAGGTGCCTGATCCCAAGTTTTCTTCTCAAACCAAGGATAAGTTGGTTAGTTCGGAGGTGAAGACAGCAGTCGAGCAAGAGATGGGAAGCAAATTCACTGATTACCTTCTAGAATTTCCACAAGATGCTAAGTCGGTGGTCAGTAAAATGATTGATGCGGCTCGAGCAAGNGAAGCTGCGAGAAAAGCNAGGGAGATGACGCGTCGAAAAGGAGCGCTCGATATTGCTGGNNTGCCAGGCAAGTTGGCNGATTGTCAAGAGAAAGATCCGGCTTTATCCGAAATATACCTTGTTGAGGGTGATTCTGCTGGAGGNTCCGCAAAGCAGGGTCGGGATCGTCGGACCCAAGCGATACTGCCCTTGAAAGGAAAAATTCTGAACGTTGAAAAGGCTAGATTCGAAAAAATGTTGTCTAGTGNTGAAGTCGGTACACTNATTACAGCCTTGGGTTGCGGNATAGGATCTTCNGAATTTAATTTAGAAAAACTGCGTTATCACACCATAGTAATTATGACCGATGCNGATGTAGATGGATCACATATACGAACANTATTACTGACATTCTTTTTTAGGCATATGCGCGAGTTAATTGAAAATGGTCACATTTTCATAGCCCAGCCGCCTCTTTACAAAGTTAATAAAGGCAAGGCCGAGGAGTATCTGAAGGACGATATGGCGCTCACGCATTACCTTACTACGAAAGCACTTGAAGATGCCAGTTTGCATATCAATGAAGACGCCCCTGCTGTCCAAGGAGTGGCGCTAGAGGCTTTAGTAAGATCATTTCAAGAAGTNTCCGGCATGATTGAAAGGTTGTCTATGATNTACCCTNGNGAGGTTCTTCAGGCCATGGTNTACNCTGAAGAATTTGGTTCTGAGCTNTTGACCAATGNTGATGCAATNAAAATTTGGTGNAANGATATCGAAGGAAANCTCAAAGACGCAGAAAATGGAACGTGTCGCTACNGAGTTGAAATCTTCGAAGATCAAGAGAGGCGCATTTTCCTCCCTTTGGTGGAAGTAATTGCGCANGGAGTGTCTCACACTTATACNATTTCTCGTGACTTTTTTACNTCCAATGAATANGAATCAATNGTAGCTCTTGGGCATAGATTGAGAGGATTGATTGAGGAAGGAGCATTCATCAAGCGCGGAGATAAGAAAAAGGAGATTTCTAGTTTTGAGGATGCACTGCAATGGCTTATGGTGGAGTCCCGGCGAGGGATAAATACACAGCGTTATAAAGGGCTTGGAGAAATGAATCCCGGGCAGTTATGGGAGACGACAATGGACCCGGCGAATCGAAGAATGCTCAGGGTAACTATTGACGACGCAATAACAGCAGATCAGATGTTTACCACGCTTATGGGAGATAATGTGGAACCAAGACGAGAATTTATCGATACTAATGCGCTGTCAGTGGTAAATCTAGACATATAGAGGTAGTTCAATGATGTGTCACATACTATAACTTGAGATTAATCTCCCTCAACACCAGTAAGTAATGAAAAGTCGGCGACGCCACAGAACAACTGCCTCAATTCTTGAAGCAAAGCTAATCGATTTCTCCTTATTTGGGGTTCTTTTTCCATAACAAGGACCTTTTCAAAGAACTCGTCGACCGGTTCTCTTAGTGAGGCCAGCTCTTTTAAGGCAATTTCGTACTTTTTCTGGGATATGAGTTTATGCGCAACCGATTTCTTTTCCTCCAAATTCTTGAATAAATATATTTCTGCTGGTTCTCGCAACATCGTCGCATCAACTAAAAGGTCTTGAGAAGTAGCGCTAGACAAAATATTTACAACACGCTTGTTGGCAGCTATCAAAGCTCCTGCGTCTGGAAGTTGGCTGAATTGAGATATCGCTAAAACACGACGATTTATGTCTAACGGGTTTGATAGACCAAGCGTCTCAACGGCTTTAAAGTTTTCGATTGCTATTTTTTTATCTTTATATATAGACATAAAGCGGCCCAAAACATAAGTGAGCGCTGACTTACAAGCCTCATTCGATTTGTCGTTGTCTGATATTAGTTGGCCTGAAAACTTAATTGCTTCTCTTAAATCAATGTCAATGTCGTTTTCCAGTATTATATTTAAGAGCCCCACACAAGCCCGACGTATAGCAAAGGGGTCTTTCGATCCTGAGGGCTGTTGGTCAATAATAAATGTGCCAATTAACGTATCTAAACGGTCTGCTATCGCTAGAGTGATGCCCTCAGCACTCTTGGGAGTTTTGTCACCAGCAAAGCGAGGAAGGTAATGTTCCCGGATAGCGGTTGCTATTTGAGGTTTCTCGTTATCATTTTGCGCGTAATATCCTCCCATAATTCCCTGTAAATCTTCAAACTCTCCAACCATATCGGTTACCAGATCTGCTTTGCATATAGCCGCGGCCCTAGCGGCCAAATCCGGAGCACTTCCGATAGTATCTGATAGAAAATGACACAACTTAACAAGACGTTCAGTCTTGTCTAACACTGAACCTAATTGCGCTTGATATACAACTCCAGAGAGTTTTTGCCGCTTGGCCTCTAAGCTAGATTTACAATCATTTTCAAAAAAAAATACAGCATCTGCTAACCGGGCTCTCAAAACTCTCTCATTGCCCGTAACTACTTGTGCTGGATCTGCGCTATCGATATTTGCGACCGTTATAAAAGCAGCCATTAATTTCCCGTTTTTGTCCACAATATGGAAATACTTTTGATGTCTTCTCATGGCAGAGATAAGGGCTTCTTCCGGTATCTTTAAAAAATCTTTATCAAAATATCCTAGGAGTGGCACAGGCCATTCAGTTATCGCAACCACCTCATCAATTAGAGACGGCTCCATTACGGCAATGCCGCCAAATCGAATCGCTAGCTTCTGGACCCCTTCAATAATAAGACGGCGTCTTTCAACGACTGAAGCAACGACATGATGCTCATAAAGCTGTTGCTCATATGAGCTCCCTGACTTAATTACTATCTCTTTACTGGCATGAAACCGATGTCCACGACTAACAGCTCCAGAATTGATACCCAAAATATTTTTGCGTAAGACCTCTTTACCATAGAGAAGAACCACCCAGTGAACTGGTCTTACAAACTCTAGTCTATTAGTGCCCCAACGCATACGTTTCTTAAACGGCAGCTTGGAGAGTACCTGATTGATCAAGTCTTCAACCACATCTTTGGTTAACCTTCCTTCAATGACCTGTTTAAAACGAAGCTTGTCTTGCTTGCCATCGAAACTGATAAATTCTTTTAAATTCACTGTTTCCAGATTATTTCGTTCAGCAAAAACCTCCCCGGCCTTGGAGGGGAGACCATTTTCCTTGAATGCAATATCAACGGATGGCCCCCACACAACTTTGTCAATATCTTGTGCCTTCCTTTGCAGCGATTTGATCCAGAGAGCAATTCGTCGAGGTGTAGCATAAGTTGCGACATCAGAGTGCGACAGCCTTTGTTGTTTAAGCGCTGCAAGCACACCCGATGAAAAAGCTTCTGATAGAAGCATTACTTCGGACGAAGGCATTTCTTCCAGACCGATTTCTATAAATAAATCATCTTTCATTAGTCCTATCCGCCTTTGCCAAGCCCGGCTTTTTTTAATGTTTCCTTGTCAGCTAGAGGGAAACCCATACTTGCTCGTGAATCCAAATACAGTTTTGCGACTATTCGAGCTAAGCTTCGGACGCGGAGGATATAGCGTTGTCTTTCGTTAACTGAGATGGCTTTCCTCGCATCAAGTAGATTAAAGGTATGGGATGCTTTCATTACCATTTCATAGGCTGGTAGCGGGAGCTCGGAAGAGACTAAACTTTCGCATTGGCGCTCATAGTGGTTAAAACTTTGAGTCAAAAACTCAACATCGGCGTGTTCAAAGTTGAAACGTGACATCTCTAATTCATTTTGGTGAAACACATCGCCATAACTGACCGTATTGCCTCTTTCTTCTGACCATATGAGATCAAAAACATTATCTTTACCTTGAAGGTACATCGCGAGTCTTTCGACCCCATAAGTAATCTCCCCAGTCACAGGGAAACACTCTAACCCTCCCACTTGTTGGAAATAAGTAAACTGGCTTACTTCCATACCATCGAGCCATACTTCCCAACCGAGTCCCCAAGCACCCAGAGTCGGTGATTCCCAATTGTCCTCTACAAAACGAACATCATGGATTCTTGTATTGACGCCAATCGTTTCAAGTGACGAGAGATAGAGGTCTTGAAAATCCTTTGGCGATGGCTTCATTACCACCTGAAACTGATAGTAATGCTGAAGTCGGTTAGGATTATCGCCATATCTCCCGTCAGTCGGCCTCCTTGAAGGTTGTACATATGCGCTCTTCCAACTCTCTGGGCCGATTGAGCGAAGAAAAGTACTCGGATGGAAAGTTCCAGCACCGACTTCCATATCTAAAGGCTGCATTATGACGCAACCTCTTTTTGCCCAAAATTGCTCGAGGCTGAAAATCAATTCCTGAAAAGTTTGCATTGCCTTGCCGGTTTCAGTCACAGGTCGATCTCGATAGTTAATTATCTTGTTTACCCACCAATTATAAGCCCGCAAGACTAGAATGATAGGCCATAAGATGGTGAAATGGCGTTATTGAATCAAATATATAATTTTTTTGGCACCACTCTGATTTGTAGTGATAGTCTTTGCGGTCTCATTCTAAACTTTATTCAGCAGGTAACAAACTATGGCAGTATTGAGTGATCATAGGTCAGTTCGAAAAGCGATTTTCCCGGTCGCAGGATTAGGATCAAGATTTTTACCTGCTACAAAAGCCAGCCCAAAAGAAATGCTGCCTGTCGTGGACAAACCATTGATTCAATATGCCGTTGAGGAGGCCGTCATGGCCGGTATAACGGAGATGATTTTTGTGACCGGAAGGACGAAAAGAGCTATAGCCGATCATTTCGATAAAGCCTATGAATTGGAGCATCAACTGGAGAAAAGTGGTAAGGGCCAGTTGCTGAAAGTTGCACGAGAAGTTGTTCCCAAGGGAGTGAGCTTTACCTATATCCGACAAACCGAAGCGCTTGGCCTAGGTCACGCCGTACTCACTGCAGCGCATCTTATTGGGGAAGAACCTTTTGCAGTCTTACTTGCCGATGATTTGATTAGCCCTCAGGCGAATGCGCTGGAACAACTCGTTAAACAGTATGAAAAATTTGGTCGTTCCGTGATTGCGGTCCAGACTGTACCTAGCCGAGAAATTTCAGCATACGGCGTCATTAGTGGGCAAAAACAAGCCCGGCGACTCTATTCGCTGGATAGTATTATTGAAAAGCCAAAATTTGAGGACGCTCCGTCGGATAAAGGTGTAACGGGACGATATATTTTTACCCCTCAAATCCTTGATAAATTGCGGATATTGGAGCCCGGGGCAGGAGGAGAATACCAACTTACCGATGCAATCCAAGCGCTACTGTCGGAAGAACCAGTTCTGGCATACGAATTTGAAGGCACCCGATACGATTGTGGCAGTAAGCTTGGGCTTCTAAGGGCGAATATTGAACTCGGGCTAGAACACCCTGACATCTCGGGAGATCTGCGGAAATATCTAAAAAATGAACTTCCGAATTATTTAAAGGATCCTGCATAAGTGACAACGGCAAGACGATTCAAAGGCGGTTTAATATTAATCTTTCTGACACTCACAGCCCGTATGCCTCTCCGTTTATCCCGAGCTATTGGGCGGCTACTCGGCTGGACCGCGCTCAAACTAGAGATTCGTTCTTGCAAAGTAGCAAGGACGAATTTGAAGCACTGCTTCCCTGATTTGGGTGACCGCTCGAGGGAGAGCATTTTGCGTGGACGAATGTTACATATAGGGCAGATGCTGTTCGAAACACCAAGGCTATGGAATCGATCAGCTGATTGGTTGCAAAGCCATATCGCAAATGTAATTGGAATGGACCTTTTTAAGGAAGCTTTGATTAGCAACAAAGGCACAGTATTGTTGGTGCCGCATCAGGGAAACTGGGAAGTCGTCGGGCTTTGGATTGCAAAGCAAACCGCTATAACTTCGCTTTACGAGCCTCCGAAACTGAAGGATCTTGAAGACTGGATAAAGACCTCTAGGCAAAAGTCAGGTGCCACTTTGGTCCCAACAAATTCGCGCGGTGTGGCAGCGCTCTTGCAAGCGTTGAAGCGGGGGGAGACCATTGGAATTTTGCCAGATCAGCAACCGCCTGCCAATGCTGGAGCTTTCGCACCGTTATTTGAAAAGCCTGCAATGACCATGACGCTGGTTCATAAACTGCTCCAGAGGTGCGACGCAAATGTACTCTTTTGCACTGCTCTTCGGATCCGCGGTGGTTGGAGTATTCATTTTACGCAATCAGATCCAGCCATATACAGTGCAGATCAGCATGTAAGCGTATGTGCTTTAAATCGCGGTGTTGAGCGAATAGCAGAGTTAGAACTGTCTCAATATCAGTGGGAATACAAGAGATTTAGGCAACAACCAGAAGGTCTTTCGTCAATTTACTGATATTATGTACCCAAGCTTTTGATAAGCTGAGCAGTGTTTTAACATGAGAACGAAAATTCCCATCAGTGAGCCGGACTGGCATGAATTGACTCCTTTTTCTGCGGCAGCAGGTCCAGTATCCTTGCGGGCCTGGCTTCTTGATCAAAAATCACTCACAGCCAGTTTGAAACAGTTATGTGCTGATAATTTATCGGTTGAAATTGTCTCGCAGCGCATTGAAAATCCGCGCCCTTCGGAATGTGAATTATTCCCTGAGCAGAAGGATGATCGATTTTTAGTCCGGGAAGTCATGCTTTTAGGTTCGAGCAACCCTTGGATCTATGCTCGAAGCATTCTGCCTGAAGGGGCCATGTCTGGAGAGCTGAGTGCCTTGCGGAAATTGGGGAATAATCCTTTAGGTGCTTGGNTATTTTCGCAGCCGTCCTTATCTAGAGGTGTTATGCAGGTTGCGATGTTAAGGGCAGAGCATGTTCCGGCTTTAGATCCTAAACTAGCATCGAATTCCATGTGGGGGCGTAGGTCAGTGTTTTTTGTGATGGACAAACCTATTTTGGTGACAGAAATATTCCTACCTAATTTCGAAGCATATTTAAAAAAATTGACTTANGCCATGAAATTGTGAANTTTATNCTATTAAAAACATTGCCTTGGATTCGTCTAATGCGTCTAGANCGTCCCATCGGCACATTGCTTTTGTTATGGCCGATGCTATGGTCAATNTGGCTGGCAGGAAAAGGGGTACCCTCGATTTTTAACTTGTTTATTTTTATCTGCGGTGTCTTAGTAATGAGGACTGCTGGGTGTGTAATCAATGATTATGCAGACAGGCACGTTGATGGGAACGTGTCACGAACCAAAAACCGGCCGATAGTATCGGGAGAGATAGAACCGAGAGAAGCGCTGGGCTTGTTATTTGTATTGCTTTCATTAGCCTTTGTGCTTGTCTTACAAACTAATGCCTTAACNATCAAGCTTGCTTTCATCGGATTGGTGCTCACAATTTTCTACCCATTCGTTAAGAGGTGGAGCTACTTTCCTCAGGTGTTTTTAGGCTTGGCGTGGGCCTGGGTTGTTCCGATGAGTTTTGCGGCGGAGCGAGAGGTTGTTCCCAAAGAAGCGGGAATTTTGTTTTTAGCAGTAGTATCTTGGACTGTGGTATTCGATAGTTTTTATGCAATGGTAGATCGTGAGGACGACCAAATCGTCGGTATCAAATCAACAGTGATCTTGTGGGGTGAGAGGGAGTTGCTTTTCATTTCGCTTCTTCAATTGCTTACTTTAGTTTTACTGATTGTTTGTGGGGAACTGTTTGATAGGAATTGGGTTTTTATATCGGGTATATTTTTTACTGCAATAATTTTTGGTAGGCAACTGTGGTTGGCCCGCGAAAGGACACCGGAACGTTGTTTCGAAGCGTTTTTGAGCAGCCAATGGGTTGGNGCTGCNATATTTGGCTGTTTAGCTTTGGATATTTGGCTATACCCCTTTGGGTAGGCAGCTTTTTAGATTTTTTGCCAAACGAGCAAGTGATTATTTGCTGGCATTGAATTTATTTCTAGCAGTTTCATCGAGCCAGCCAAAGCCAGCACGTCAAGATCATCAAATTTTCGAATACCCATGCCTGGGTGCAGGTCTTGTAGTTTTCTATTAAATTTAATATTACTTTTGGCTAACGCAGTATTTTCAAATATAAAGGGCCCATATAGGCAAAAAAGCCCTCTGGAGGGGAGTGATCCAGCCCCGTTGGTAATCATTTTTTCTACTTCTTGTGGTTGCATTATGTGTGCAGTATTGGCGCTAAAAATAACGTCATGCTCAGTTTTTGGCCAACTTTCAGACACGTTAAGTGCTATCGGTTGCGCAAGGTTGTCACTAGGGAAATCTTTAATCCATCGTTCAATTCCGAAAAGTTGATCAGGCAGGTCACTTGGCAACCAAGTTAACCAAGACAATCTTGGCGCAAACCAAACGGCGTGTTGACCTGTGCCACTCCCTATTTCCAAAACCTTATTAGAGTTCCGCAGAAGCTTTTTAAGCTCTTCAACTATCGGTTGACGGTTTTTAACGGTTGCATCTGCGAATGGCGCGGTCACATCAACCAAGACTTAATCTCGGGTAAAAATCAACTTGTTCTCGCTGCTCAGGTCTGGATTGTGTATATAACCGCTTTCTCGAAATTCTTTTAGACGTTCAGCATCGACAATCCTGTTTTTTACNGCAAAAGCGGCCATTTCCCCTCGAGCACGTTTCGCAAAAAAACTGATGACCTTGTAATCATCATTCTTCTTATCCATGAAGATGGGCGTTAATATTCGAGCACTAATTTTTGCTGGGTGGACGGATTTAAAGTATTCATTGGACGCTAAATTCACAAGTACCGGATCTCCGTCGTTGTCGCTGAGTTCAGTTAAACGACTGTTAAGGGAATTGGTTATTTTGTCTCCCCAAAAATCATATAAATTTGTACCCCTTTTCGTAGGATATTTTGNCCCCATTTCAAGCCGATAGGGTTGAATAAGGTCGAGCGGACGAAGCAGTCCATANAGGCCGGACANTATTCGCANATGATCTTGAGCCCATTCAAGATCTCTAAGGTCCATNGACTGTGCGTTAAANCCTTGGTAAACGTCGCCCTGAAATGCCAATATGGCTTGACGGGAATTGTCAGAATTAAATGGTTGGCGCCAAGACTGAAATCGTTCGAAATTCAGAGCGCCTAATTTATCGCTTAAACCCATAAGGGAGCATATATCTNGGGGTGTTTTTGTCTTCAAAGAATCAATGAGTGNTTCCGAATGTTCAAGCATTTCAGCCGCGGAATGCTTGGCTATGGTCGTTGGAGATTGATAGTCCATCTTTTTGGCAGGGGATAAGATCATCAGAATCATGTCGTATACCTTTCGTCGATAACACTGCAATTTTGGAGATTGTACGTTAACAAATCAAGATTCGAGTGATAGTCTATTGCNTTATTTGGTCAAAACTTGGTATAGACAGTGAAATATTTCAATATATGTCTGGGTATTATAAATGTTTTTTTAACCCTTGGCTGCTCCGTCAATCCAGTTACGGGTGAGAGCCAGCTATTACTGACTTCAGAGTACGAAGATATTGTTCAAGCGGAGAAAAATTATGCGCCTTCACGACAAGTTCAAGGTGGAGATTATAATGTTGATCCGGATTTACAGAAATATATCCGTGACATTGGGAATCGGTTGGCTGCAAAGAGTGATAATCCAGCGCTGCCCTATGAATTTGTTTTGGTCAATAGCTCGGTACCCAATGCTTGGGCCTTTCCCGGAGGTAAGATAGCGATAAATAGAGGATTGCTGCGTCATTTGACAGACGAGGCACAGTTGGCAGCTGTACTTGCTCATGAAATTGTCCATTCGGCGGCCCGGCATTCGGCCAAGCAGCAAACACGAGGAGTGTTAATTGATTTGGGTTTAGGAGTTTTGGAGAGGGGTATGCNAGGTCAGACCTATAAAAAACAACTGGAAACGGCTTCGACATTCGGTAGCTCCTTCGTTATGGCAAGTTACAGCAGGGAAGATGAGTTGGAATCAGATTTTTTCGGGATGCGTTACATGGCGAGAGCTGGTTATGAACCACTTGCAGCGGTTGAAATACAACAAACTTTTTTTGCTTTGAGTGGTAACAAACGAAGTCATTGGTTCAGTGACTTATTCTCTAGTCACCCACCATCAATGNTAAGGGTGAAAGCTAACCAGATTACTGCAAGAAAATTAGTCTCAGGTAGTCGTTANAAAAAGCGTTTTGATGCTGCTGTGGCCACTCTGAGGAAAGACGCTAGCTCTTACACGAAGGCTAGGCGGGCCAGACAGGCGCTCTCAAATAATGATCCGAAAANAGCTNTGGAACTCATGGATAAAGCTATTGCAGCCCAACCTTTGGAGAGTGAATTCTGGAGGCTGCGCGGTGATGCATGGGTTCTAATTAANGATATCGAGCGGGCGGAAGCGGATTATTCAGAAGCGATNGCAAAAAATAACAGTTACTACTTAAACTATCTATCTCGCGGAGAATTATATTTCCAACAAGGGGAGACCACTAAGGCGTTAGCTGATGTTCAAATCAGCTATGATTTTTTGCCTACCTACAGGGCTAGTTATCTTCTGGGAATGATGGCGAGGCAACGGGGTGATTTGGAAATTGCACAATATTATCTCAAGGCTGCTTCAATTGGTGGAGGGCTGACGGCAAAGCTCGCTGAAAGAGAGTTAGAGCTACTTCGCTTAAAGTAGCAGCCANAAATANTTNTTTTNATTTATCANCCNATAACCAAAATTTCTTCAGATGCTAAAGATCAAGGTTTGGTTTTCCGACCTTAGATTAAGCTCGTTTTTTGGACGCCTTTTNATTGCTGAATGAGGCTTCTCTTTAAAATTTACCAGCCTAAAATTTTATTGTGGAGGTTGTCGATGCACTCAATGTGGGGTAGTCTTTAAAAGAGTGCATTGCTAGATCAGGAGAAGCTAGAAGGATCTGGCCGCAAGTTTACCGTCCAACTATTGAGGGAAATAAAGTGCAAAACGATCAAAATCCCCCTTGTGCAGTTTGCAAGCTAGTACGGATATACATAATGCTAGCAATACCCATGATTTTAATCATGTCGACTCAGCCAGAAATAGCGCGGCTAAAAGGAATATCGTTAACCAATGCTTTTTCGGCTTTCATTGCGGTGGCGTTTGTTTGTATGATCGGNTGGAAGTATTATCATGAGATATGGAAACCCCGTCGTGAATCGGCCGACCAAGACCGCTCCTAATTGTTGGGCTTGCGTTCACTTTAAAATCACTCATGACCGTCGCAGGCCATACGGTTGCAATGCGATGGGATTCAAATCGAAAGCGCTACCAAGCGTGGAAGTAATTCGAGCGCACGGGGAACATTGCTTGAGCTTTTATCCAAAACCTCGTTTAANATAATTTTGAATTCACGATGATGCTTGTGCTANCGGTCGCGAACCAGCATGAATGGCTGCTTAATAATCCTCGCTTGACGACAAGAGATATTTCCAGAGTATGAGTTTAGAGCGCAACGGAACTGGTCTTGATGGAGAGTGTTTGGATCTGANAGCCAGTGGTTGGCTACTTCAGCATCTTTAAAGACATTCGGGTTTAACGCNGGCGCAATGCAGTTGGGCTCTATGATTGATTTCATTTCTTTTCTTGTGGGTAAGCGCCACGATACNCCAGACTTATCAGAAAACTCCTTACCAAAGGCTACTGCCTCGTCCCAAGAAAGTCTCAGGGCCTCACCTTTGCANACATAGTTGACAAAATGCTTGCCTGCCGGACATCTGTACCAGGTAATGCCAGTTAAGGGATCAACAGCCGAGCCCAATTCATCGGTGTAACCCTCAAAGCGCTGTTTATCGTATGNTTCAATGGCATCTTCACATTTTAACTCTACCTTGTGAATATCACAGCCTACAACCAGCATTGCGGCAGTTATGAAACATGCATGGAATAGTCGCGGGGAGAAAGGGGACCAACCTTCAAGGTCAAATGTATGCATTACCTTACCTCACAGATCTTGGACACCAACCGTATCTATTAGCTTTACGACAGCTCATTATTTAAGGATCCTAAACTCTTGCACTAAGGCTTGCAATATAAATCACTTTTGATGGCACTGTCTGAGTAATGCCAAACCCCCTAAAAGATGCTATCTTCTCATTTTATCATTGACTTAGAAGATGTTTATGATGATTAACTCTAAGAGAAGGCCATTAATGGCAAAGACATCTTGACAGGGATCCATTGAAGGGTGTTAGATTAAATTTCTGGCAAGTTCTGTCGATATGTCTCTCGTGAGCTGCAGAACTATCTGGGGTCAAAGTGGTTTTTTTAAGCGTCAAACAAGTATAGTTTTGACAGCAACTGACGATTTTTTGTATTTGGGGATACTTTATGGATATTGCAACGATAGTTGGCCTTTTAGGTGCATTTGGTTTGATCTTTGCTTCAATTGATGACATCGGCGCTTTTATCGATACGCCATCGATACTTATCGTGGTTTGTGGTTCTGCCATGGTGACACTGGCTAGATCTTCCCTGTCAGGATTTTTGGGGGCCGGCGCCGTAGCGGGCAAGTGTTTTATGTACAAAATGGATGCTCCGAAAGATCTCATTGAGACAATGGTAGAGCTCGCCACTATCGCTCGGAAAGACGGGATGATCGCCCTCGAAGGGCAGGAGCTATCCAATAAATTTTTGGCAAAAGGAGTAGGGATGTTGGTTGATGGTTCAGATGCCGACGTNATTAAACCAACCCTAGAGCGAGAGAAAGATTCCACCAAGATACGGCAGACGGATGGGGCTAATTTGTTTGCAGCTTGGGGCGAGGTGGCTCCTGCCATGGGTATGATCGGAACCCTGATTGGNTTGGTNCAGATGTTGGGGAACATGTCAGACCCCAAGGCGATTGGACCTGCAATGGCAGTGGCACTTTTAACNACTATGTATGGAGCAATTCTTGCCAATGTAATAATGCTGCCACTAAATATGAAACTGGTGGAGATGTGTGCTGCTGAAGAGCAGAATAACGAGCTCATTATTGAGGGGCTTCTGTTTATGGCCGAGGGCGGTAATCCACGAGTCCTTGGAGACAAATTAGCTGCCTTTTTGGATCCTAAAGTTCAGGCCGAACTGGCCACTGGCTAATTTCGGGTGAATTGAGTAATGGCTGAAGAAGACGACAAGGCTTCGGAAGACGCCTCTGAGGGCGAGGAAAAAGTTGAGCTTAATTGGTGGGAAGAGCCAATTGACCCCGGCGCGCCAAAAGACGACTGTCCTGTATGCAAAAGCGGAGCGCCGGGCTGGATGGCAACCTTTGCCGATATGGCTACTCTTCTAATGGCGTTTTTTGTTCTTTTACTCTCGTTCGCTGAAATGAGCGTCCCCAAGTATAAGCAGATTGCAGGTTCTTTAAAGGCTTCGTTCGGGGTGAAGCGCATCGTTCCCACAATCACTATTGAGACTGCCAGAAGCATTCTGGTGGACGATTTTTCTCCGGCTGTCGCTGAAGCTACGGTAATGAGAAATGTAAGACAACGGTCTGACGATATAACCCACCCCAATGTGGTTAAAAAGACTGAAGAAAAGGAAGCTGATTTCAAGACAAAGAAGGCCTTCAGGTCGGTCGAACAGGCGCTACAGGAAGAAATAGATCAAGGCCAGGTTAAGGTAAGAATAGAGGATAACAAGGTCGTTGTTGAGCTGCGGGACAACCAGAACAGTGGTGGTAAGAGTGATGCCGCAGTCAATCAGGGCACAGGTGGCCCGATTAGNCAGGCCACNATCGATATTGCTGCCAAAGTGGTTGAGGTGCAGGCTAAATTGTCTACGGAAGTTGAGGTCCGNAAACAAAAGCTGGCTAGCGGGAGGTCAAAACGNGGNAGTGAAAACGAAGAGAGCGCAAATAAGTCTCCGGGCGGCCAGACGAACAAAATAAANCAGGATATTGAGAATCAATATCAAAAAGTTAAAGCTGACCTGTCCAAAGACATTGCACAAGGCCTTGCCGCTGTGGAGAAGGTTGGAGATCAGATTAAAGTGCGACTTGCAAGTCAGGGTTCATTTGTTTCAGGCGGCGCCAATCTCCAACCTGAATTTCAAGCGCTATTGGGGCGAGTTGGCAAGTCGCTGTCTGCATCTAAAGGAAAGATGCGGGTTGAAGGTCACACGGATAACGTTCCGGTGGCATATAACGGGCGTTTCAAATCCAACTGGGATTTGTCTGCTCAAAGATCTGCGTCGGTGGCACAGTTTTTCATTAATGAGTCAGGGTTTAAAGAGAAAAATGTAACAGTGGCTGGGTTTGCAGATACCCGTCCAATCGCGAGAAATGATAGCGCTGCAGGTCGCGCGAAGAACCGTAGGATAGAGATAATCGTTGATGGTAAGTAATTCTGAGAGCACAAGCTAATGGCTGACGAGGAACAACAAAACGAAGCAGTTGAAGATGCTGAACTTCCTGTGCCTGCAGAAGCCTCAGAAGCTGAGGCTGATCAAGAGGAAGAACAAATTGTAGATTCCCGAGGTAATCCCACAGTTCTAGATGAGGAGAGTGGCAAGCCTATTGAGCGGGAAGTTATTGAATACAAAAAGGTTGAGTGCCCTCCATGCAAAAGCGGAGCTCCAGCCTGGATGGCAACATTCGCTGATATGGCAACACTGCTGATGGCTTTTTTCGTCTTACTGCTCTCGTTTGCGGAAATGAACGTCCCCAAATACAAGGAAGTGAGCGGCTCAATGAAGAACGCGTTTGGGGTGCAGCGCATTGTGCCCACGGTAGAACCTCCAAAGGCTAAAAGTATTATTGCAAAGCAATATAAGAGAGCGAGAATTGAACCCACAGCGCTTAATGTGATCCAAGAGCAGACCACAGATGTAGAGCAACCGGTTGACCCNGTCCTNAAAAGCACCACAAAAACTGGAGATTTCGATACCAACTCAGACGTAGAGGCGGTTAAGAAAACCATGGCCAAGGAAATTGCGGAGGGTAAGGTAGAAGTTCGAGTAGAGGACAAAAAGGTGGTCGTTAAGGTCAAGACGACAACATCTACCGGTGAAGATGGAACAANAGACAAACAAAGTTCTGGGGCTCAGGTNTCACAGGACGACTTGCAGGTATATGCAAAGATAGCAATGGCGCAGACACAGGTCCAATCGGCATTGCAAGTAGTTGAGGCCTCACCAGATAATAGGGCGGAAAACCTAGCTGGGACCAATAGCCAGAGGAGGAAAAGAGCTGTAGCAGACCAGTATGAAAAAATCCGGATGAATCTTTCCAACGAAATTAAAAAGGGATTGGCCGAAGTGAGGAGGGATGGAGATAAAATCATCGTCCGTCTTGCGGAAAAAGGCTCTTTTCGAAGCGGTTTTGCCGATTTGCAGCCAGGGTTTAAACCGATGTTGCAGAGGATCGGTAATTCGATCAGCGATTCAAAAGGTTTAATTACTATTGAAGGCCATACTGATAANGTACCTATGGCTTTTAGTGAAAGGTATCGATCTAACTGGGATCTATCTGCAGCTAGATCGGCGGCTGTGGCAGATTATCTACTGAACAATTCCAGCGTTACTCGGGGCAGAGTAACGATAATTGGACTTGCGGACACAAAACCTATCATGTCCAATTCGACCCCTCAGGGTAGAGCTAAAAACCGTCGTATCGAAGTCATAATTGATGGGTGAATGTGCTCATTCNATATTCCGTCAAGTACCGACTTTTTAATTGAGAAGCAGCTTTTTAACNAGGAAGCTAACTACAACCTCTTGATGTATCAACATCGCCCAGTAGCCGACTTATCCGTTTAGCAGGGCTAGTTAGCTCTTACGATTTGTTAATCGTCTGAGCGTTCNCGCTCCTCAATAATCTGCTCTACCTCTTGCTGCTCCTGAATATTATCAAAAATAGCTTGCGCATGCTCCTCAGTAATCTTAAACCTCCCTCGAAGGTCTTCCAAATGTTCGGCTTCATCCTCGTCGATGATTCCGTCGGCCATCGCGGCAGTAATTTCTGCCTCAAAGATTGCTTCTCTGCGTGCCATTTGGTTTGAGAAGGCGGATGCCACTATGCCAGTAAGCAAAGCAACCGCGCAAACGCCCATAAGAGCAGTGATGGAACCAATAACCTTACCNATTCCTGTTACTGGGCTTACATCCCCGTAACCCACAGTGGTTAGGGTAATTAATGACCACCACATAGTATGCGGTATAGATTTGAAATTATCAGCGTTTTCAGGCGTACCGCTCTCGGCGATATACATCATTGAACTTGACAGAAAAAGAGCTATCGCCATCAAATANATTGCGGCAACAAATGACTGGCGTTCAGCATAAATTGCAGAGAACAGGTCCTCCAGCGCGGTTGAGTAGTGCGAGATTTTGAGCAATCGAACCAGACGCAGAACCCGCAGCCAACGTAAATCAGCTCCAGGCATCAAAGCTTGAAGAATGCTTGGAAGGATNGCGGCAAGGTCTATTAAGCCGTGAAAGCTGAAAATATAGCTTGCTCGTCTGCCGGATGAGTCCTTGGCGAGATTTTTTTCGTCAGAGGCCACTGACCAGACTCGCAGTAGATANTCCAAAACAAAAATAACCACTGAGACATTTTCGAACAATTCTAGTTCAGTTTGATAAGATGCCCTAAAACCTTCCAGAGATTCGAGGCACACAGCCAAGAGGTTTAAGAGGATCAGTGTGGTAAGAAAAATATCGCAGCTGTAGCTNGCTGCGTCAGTCCTATCACCTTTGTTAAGGATTTGAAATACTCTGCGACGTGAAAGTTCCATTATCTCTAGCCTCTCGGAGTTATTTNCCCATTAAGATTAGCTTATGCCATGGTGCGNNTGCAACTGTCAAGCAACAGAACGTTTTTGTATCATGGTTTTGATAGGGTTAAATAATTTTAGATCGAAGGATCCGTTTCCGAGTTTTCGTTNNCGGCAGCTTGTNTATCGGTCAGGCTACTTAGATAGGTGTTTATCTTGGATATCTGATCGTTAAAGATAGAGTCCGATCGCACTAGATTTGGAGATTCTTGATGGATGGCAATGAATTGGTGAAAGAAAAAACACTCGGTCGAATGATTGACAGCTATTTCTTCNTCGTCTTGAGNNGTTTCTTCTGCGTTTTCTGATTCTGCTAACGCAGTATTTTGACCATAGAGCCAGTCATANTCTTGGCTAAATTGCGATTCGCCNTCATTNCGATGGCTTTGAGAAAGGCNCAAATCAAAAGCGCTCTGAGATCGAGNTCTGAGAGCGCTTTGTGATGATCCAATNAACATGAAAAGCTANTGAANGACTTCGGTTTACGAAGCCATAGCTCGTTCTTGATCTTTGAGCAANGATGGNAGTAAGGTCCAAGCCGAACTTATTTCTTCCATTAGACCTTTGACTTCACGGACTGCTTCAATGTCATTGTAAAGATTTGCTTTAATCAAGCGACGCAAGCAGTAATCGTATAATTCACTAAGGTTTCGAGCTAACTCGGCACCTTTTTCAAAATCCAATGAGCCTTGCAATCCGATTATGATATTACTGGCCCTGTAAAGAGCATCACTCTTCTCTTTGATGGACTTCCGCACCAGATGACCTTCGGCGGCAGATAAAGAATCTATCAAGCCATCAAACAACATTTGAATCAGCTGAACACCATCAGCATACGGAACGGCAGATGATACGTTCACGTCTTGATAAGCATTCAAAGCTTTGGCATGTCTTTTCATTTTGTGGAACTCCTCGTGTTTTACTTCTAGTACTGATGTAACCGATGTAGTACTTATATCGTCGAGAACGAGGATTTCTTTAGGAAATAAACCAATTAAATTTTATNATACGATAATTACGTAACTTGCTTAAAATGTAGGGCAAGATTTATAGTTACTACTGAGGCATAACTCAGCTAGTTGTGACGCTTTAGCTATTTCTTCTTCGGTTAGCTGAAGCTTCGATAGGTCGCCGATATCCGAGCTATCTTCTCTGCCATTGCGTCTGGCAACTTCACTCCAGGCNAAGGCTTTCAATGGGTCAGGTTCCCCCATGTCTCCGGCCTGTAGCATAAAAGCGTACATAAATTGTGCATTGGCATAACCCTGTTTTGCCGACTCGAGGTACCAGACTTTGGCAAACTTATAATTCATGGTCACCCCTTGCCCTTGATGGTAAGCCAGTGCAAGCATATATTGTGCATCAGGCAGCTTTTGAGCTGTAGCCAATTTGAACCATTTGACTGCTTCTCGGTAGTTTTTCTTAACACCATATCCTTCATAGTAAAGCATTCCGATATTGTGTTGAGCTTCAGCGAGGCCTTGCTCAGCCGCTTGTTTGTACCAGCTCATGGCTTTTGGATAGTCTTGAGCCACGCCGAATCCTTCCTCATATAAATGGCCTACATTGTTTTGTGCTTCAGCAACTCCTTCATTTGCCATTTTGATCCAGGCGCGCATAGCTGTGGCGTAATGACCTCGTTTTAGTGCAGCAAGGCCAGCATCAAAACTATTGTCTTGGGCCCAAGTCGAGTTCAGAAAAAATAGGGCTAATAAGATAGTGCAATAAGGTCTCAACATAACAACCTAATATTTATAGTAAACCTANTCTCGTTCAATAGTGCGTGCCTCACTTTGCACATCTATCACTGCTTGAAATAATTCACCCTCAGCTATGCTTCCAATCAGACGATTTGAGCCTTTCTCAACCACTGGGAGACTTTCACCGACAAATTGACTGACCTTGATCATTGCCTCGTTAAGTGATTCATCACCATAAAGGGTGATTGGTGTTTTATCCATGAACTCACCTACGTTGCCATCCTGACAGGCTATTGCTTGGTAGATGTTCAGTTTGCCTAATAGCGAGCCTTCCGCATTAACGATGTATGCCTCGGTATGACCTCTGTTTTCCATTTCGTCTCGAACTTTGTTTCCATAGTCGGAAGGGTCAGCTTGAACAAAATCTTGAGAAGCAAATGGAGCTAGNGCCTTTTGCTCTAGGGCAATAGCNTCCCTACCTTTTAAGAGGTCTATNCCTCGATCCAGAAGTTGGCGATCGAAAAAAGAGTGTCCAAAAAGACGGTGGGTTATCAACGTGCAGACCATCACGGCGATCATGGCGGCGACCGCATATTCATACGATTGAGATAGTTCCAAAACAATTAAAACGGCACTCAGAGGGGCCCCAATAACTGAAGAACTTACCGCGGCCATTGCTGCTACGCTGATTACTGNCCCTGCAGCACTAAAGCCAAGTGGTGCGATCAATTGAGCGGAAAGTGCGCCAGCCGCAACGCCTATAAATAGTGCCGGTGAGAACACTCCCCCGAATACGCCAAAGCCAATACATGCTGATGTCATTAGAATTTTTGCTACTAAAACGGTTGCTAAAAGCGGCACTAGGAACTCTCCAGAAATCATGGAATTGACACTACCAATTCCTANACCCAGTGCCTGAGGTACAAATATTCCAATTACGCCGCAAATAGTGGCACCTATAAAGGGAACGGCTACNGGGGTCACACTCATAGATGCAGCGGTTGCAGTGGCATAACGCAGAGACCACATAAAAGCGATTGCAACAGCCGCAAATACGGGAGAGAGGATNACTAGTAANGGAACTATTTCAGCGAGTGCCGGAGCGGCTGATGTAATTTGAAACGTNAGCGTCTGTGGAAAAAGATAATTTCCNAAACTACTTGCCGTGATTGANGCGACAGTAATCGGCGCAATTGCCCGGACTGAGAAGTGCCTAAGAATTGCTTCATGCGCAAAGATNATACCTGCAATNGGTGCATTAAACCCTGCTGAAATTGCCGCTGCCACACCNCAACCAAGGTATACTTCTCGAGGCAGCCTTGAGAATCCAGCGCGTTTTCGTAGCTGCAGCTTAGAAATTACTACGCCCATAGTTGCTCCAAAGTGAACAATTGGACCATANTGCCCAACCGATGCGCCTCCGCAAAGGGAGGTAAATGCNGCAAGCGTNGACGCAAAACCTTGTTTTACATCCAGTGGCGAGNCTGGTTGATGTGCAGCATACATGGAGTCTGCTGGCCCTGCCCATTTTTGGATATTAAAAACNTTTTTAATGCAAACCATNCCAGCTGCAGCAACCCACAAAAAAACAAGGCTAGACATGGATAGGTCGAATCCACCAAAGTTAATATTTAGTATGTCTGAATTCATTCGCTGCTGGCTGAGCCACTTGACTGCGATTACAAANAAATTGGAGANTACNGACATTATCGAGCCAACTAATCCCCCGACAAAAAAAATTACAAGTACCTCGACAAAAGCATCTTTGACCTGTTTCATGATGAAGCCTTTTTATTTATTAAGATTTTTGCAAGGAAACCGACACACCTGAAAACAACAAATGTAAATCGGANTCNAGCCTCATCTCTAGTGTAGCAGAAGGCAATNCTTGTGAAAATTNGTTCTTGCGCGACGNTTTNNAAATTTGTGTTCTTGAAGGCGGCGTTTATTCTCACTAGAATAATGACTTATGTTGTGTTATTAAAGTGCTATGACGTATGTTAATTCTTTGTTGCAAGCGCACTTTGATTGTTATTAGGTATCCTGCAGCCGGAAATGTGGGCTTTANGTAGCTTTTTGAGTATAGTTTAGATGCAAAATCTAAAAAAAATTGTGGGACATAGCGCGGACATAAATGAACTCCGTGGTCTAATTAAGGTNGTGGGNCCAAGTGANGCTACAGCTCTTATTNTAGGAGAAAGTGGCACCGGTAAAGANCTCGTGGCAAGAGCTCTTCATGATTGCTCGGATCGTTCCGCCGAACCCTTTATTCCAGTAAATTGNGGTGCAATTCCCCGAGAATTGNTAGAGAGTGAACTATTTGGNCACCGAAAAGGAGCTTTCACCGGGGCCATATCAGACCGGAAAGGTCGTTTTGAGTTGGCTAGTGGCGGTACGCTCTTTTTAGATGAGATCGGCGATATGTCAATGGATCTTCAGGTCAAACTCCTGCGGGTTCTGCAAGAGCGGGTAATCGATCCAGTCGGAACCACCCAGAGTATGGCAATTGATGTGCGTGTTATTGCAGCAACCCACAAAAATATAGAGGAATTGATCTCCAAGGGTGAATTTCGGGAAGACCTGTATTACCGCCTGAACGTTATGCCCATAGAAATNCAGCCTTTGCAATATCGTAAAGAGGATATTGTGCCTCTNATAGAACACTTTGCCTCAATGCACGNTAAGCGAAAGCAGCAGCCCATCACGTTTGCCACTGCGTCAATGGACCTTTTTATGCGCTACAGTTGGCCCGGCAATGTCAGAGAACTATCAAACTTGGTTAATAGATATTCAGCACTGTACCCCGGACAAACCGTCGATTTCCGTAACGTACCCCAGAGTATGTTGCCACCGGGCATAAGAATGCTGGCTAATGAAGGTTTGGAAGGATCTGAATTGGAGGGCCTAGCTAGTGGTCAGGGAACATTTAATTTCGATGGGCAGGGGGAGCTGGAAAAACAACCGCCGCGATTGAATGGAGTTGATAATACCNAAACGATGGAAAGCGANACGGGAGAAATGTTTGACGAGACNATGCAGACTATCGCTTTGGCTCAAAGTTGGGATTCTTTCCCCGAGCAAGGCTTACCATTAAAGCAACACATGGTCGACATTGAACGAAGTCTTATTCAGCAAGCACTTGACAAAGCCGAAGGCAATGTGTCAAAAACAGCTCGCCTTCTCAATGTTCAAAGGACCACCCTGATAGAGAAAATCAATAAATACGGCCTTGGTGCCTAAGTATAGACTCTTTCACAGATCATGTTCTGCGCCGCTATATCCAACCACTCAATCTGTAACTGAGTGATACCCGTTTTTACTCGGCACGTCACCACGGCTTAAATGACCTTGCCTGTCAGTTTGTCGACTTTTTAAATAACAAACATGGCTAGATGGCCTTTGCCGCTGGCGAATAACTGACAGTTTTTTGCCNCTCTATACGTAACTTCCTGTTAAACATGATGTTTATTATTTGGCATATATATTGCTTNNCTTNTNGTGAAGCGGCANANANTTTAATTTTTACTAACCATTAGAAGGTACAAAAGTGGCGAATACGAATAGCATACCCATGTTGTGGATCGATCCAGTCGAAAGATTAGATATGGTGCAAAGACAAGCCTTTTTGGACAAAGGTTTTGATATAACGGTAGGGGATTCACTGGACATTGATGACGATGTTCTAACCTCCGCGGAAATAGTNGTGGTGAGACTTGCAAAGTGCGCTACAGCGCTCAAGGAATTGCAGTTGAAACTCAACAGCCTAGGATCTCCTGCTCGAGTGATCACTAGAGTAGCTAGAGATCTTTTCGAGCTGGGCATCGAAGCGGTTCGTCAGGGTGCGCTTACTGCGGTTCCATCTGAGCAGTTGGCTCCATCTGAGTGGAGACACATTGTTGATACAACTTTTGGGGAATCTCGTTCGGACGCAGGGGAATATGTTTTTGCTGATCCAGTCAGTCGAAATCTGCTTGCGTTGGCCGAGCGCGTAGCAAAAGTTGATGTTACGGTACTCTTGACTGGACCGACAGGGGCCGGTAAAGAAGTTTTATCTCGTATTCTTCATGATGCTTCTCCTCGTTACGAGGGCCCTTTTGTGGCATTCAACTGTGCGGCTATGCCGGAAAATCTTATTGAGGATATGCTGTTTGGTCATGAAAAGGGTTCATTCACAGGCGCGTCCAAGATTCAGCAAGGGTTGTTTGAGCAAGCTCAAGGAGGGACTATTTTCTTGGATGAAATTGGCGAGATGTCCTACCATATGCAGGCAAAATTGCTGCGAATCCTCCAAGAGAGAACGGTTGTTCGTTTAGGCGGGCAAGAGTCTATTCCCCTTGACATTCGTATTATCGCGGCCACTAATCGGAATTTGAAGCAAGCTATTGCTGAGCATCGTTTCCGAGAGGATCTATATTTTAGGCTTAGTGCGTTTAAGTTGTCTTTGCCGCCGCTTTCAGAACGGCCCATGGATATCATGCCTCTGGTAGAACAGTTTGCGAGTCAGCACAATAGTTCGGGACAACCGATCATTATTAGCGCTGCTGCGCAGCAACGATTGGTAGAGTACCCATGGCCAGGAAATGTGAGAGAATTACAAAACGTGATCGTGCGAGCTATTGTTTTATCGAATGGGCGACCCATAGAGTTAGAACACTTACTCTTCGACGACTTGCATGTAAGAGACGAGTTCTCCGAGCCAACGCGTCAATATAGTGCTCATGATGATCGGTCTCGCAATTGGACCCAAGGGAGTCCATATACAACCAATTCCAGAAATGCAGTCAATTATGGTGCAGCTTTAAATGAGAATTTGGCAGGAGAAAACCGAACAAATACAACNTCTAATGTCCGTTCTGTTCTAAATCGNGCGGTTCAGGAAAGTGAATGCAGAGCAATTACAGAGGCGCTCGAAAGCTCTAGAAGTAGGGATGAGGCAGCAGAAAAGCTGGGTATTAGTCCAAGAACCTTGCGACATAAATTGCAAAAGCTCCGAGAGCAAGGTATTTCAGTAACTAGAGCATATGCACGATAGGAGAGAATCAAAATGAATAACCCTACCAGCATGAGTAATATTGAGGCGGTTCTGGGGCAGATTCGCAACTATCAAGCACAGGCCCAAGATAGCACACAAAAAACAGCGTTCGGAATGAATGNGGTAAATCGCGATTCAGTGGGTTTTGGTGATGCGATTAAAGGAGCAATTCAAGAAGTTAACTCAAAGGCGATGGAATCGAAGACATTGCGAACGGCATATGAGCATGGTGAAGANGTTCCNTTNACTGATGTTGTTATTGGNATGCAAAAATCGTCGTTGGCCTTCGAAGCCACATTACAGATTCGAAATAAGGTCTTAAANGCATACGAAGATATTCTTCATATGCCGGTGTAACATATTTTTTGAGAGAGTACGAATATGGCAGCAGCAGCAGAGCCAGGCACTGATTTAGTTGCCGAGCCTTCACAAGTTGATAACAACGCTATGGCGGAGGGGCAAGTGCCTGCTACGACAGCCTCTTCAAGTCCCTCTGCTTCCGGTAGCATGCTGCCAGTCGTCTCCGGAGAGGGGTTCCCTAGTGTTACAGACGTCCTGGCGCAGCCCGCAGTGCGGAAGGCGATGCCAGCGATTATCACCCTCCTTACTATCGTTGTATTTCTGATCGCTTATTCGTTGGCAAAAGAGCCACCGTATAGATCTCTTTACCCTGGACTTTCTGAGTCTGACCGTCAGGCAGCATTTGAAGCTCTATCAGGCGCAGAGTTCGACGTAAAGATTAATCCCGAATCTGGGGATCTTATTGTTACCGATGAGCGTTATCATGAAGCAAGATTATTTTTAGCCTCGCGTGGATTACCTCAGGAGGCATCTGTAGGTGGTGTTGGCTCGTTGAGTGAAGACGCATCCATGACTACAAGTCAGTTTATGGAGCAAGTGAGATACATTGCCGCAATGGAGCAGGAATTGGCGAGAAGCGTGTCTCAGATCTCAAGTATTGCTACTGCTCGAGTACATTTGGCTGCGCCTAAGCAAAGTGTGTTTGTTCGAAATCGAACCCCAGCCAAAGCATCAGTTGTGGTTACTCCGCATCAGGGCCGAATTATTTCCAACTCGCAGGTTGAAGCCATCATACACATGGTGTCTTCCAGTGTGCCTTATCTCGCTACTGATGATGTGGTTGTTGTCGATCAGCGGGGGAAGTTGCTAACTGATGCGAATCGTAACGCTTCAATGCAGCTAAGCTCATCGCAGATGGAGCATAAACTCAGTATTGAAGAAAACTATAGGACTCGCATTGAAGCGCTGCTGGCTTCGGTAGTCGGAGCGAACAACGTCAGATCTCAGGTTGACGTGAGTATGGATTTCACTGAGGAGGAGGCGACTTTCGAAGAATTCGACAACCGTGGAGTTGGTCCGAAAGCCCGCTCGGAGATTATTTCTAGTGAGGCTAAAAATTCTGAGGACGCCATGGGTATTCCGGGTTCGTCTTCAAACGCAACACCTGCTGAATCCGCAGGTGTGGTAGACGGACAGCTGTCAAGTGAACTGGGCGGAATGCAAGGCGCTCGAAGCACTAAAACAACACGCAACTATGAGGTCGATAGGGCCGTGAAGCATGTAAAGCGCATTGGTGGAAATGTGGAGCGTATTTCGGTTGCTGTGATTATAAATGAGCGAGAGGTTACAGAGGCACCGCCACCAGCTCCTGCTGCAACCGATCCTGATGCCGATCCTGCTGCAGAAGCAGCGCCTGCAGTGTCCGCTGCCCCGATTGTTGAGGCCTTCACTGAAGCAGAGCTTGAGCGGTTTACTAATCTGGTGAAAGGCGTGGTCGGGTTTAACGAGGCACGCGGAGATACTGTAACAGTCGTGGCTGCTGCGTTCGAGAAGCCGGTGCCTGTGGAGAGCTTAGTTAAGTGGTATGAAAATGCACAAGTCATGAGTACCGCTAAAAGTCTGGGTGCGGCACTAACGTTTGTCGTGCTGCTCTTCGTGGTGGTTAGGCCAGTTCTCAAATCTTATCTACCTCAGGTAGAAGTAGTAGAGGAAACTACGCGAACACGGCGTGCGGACGGCGAACTTACCGAAGAAGAACTGGCAATGATCCAAGACGAGGAAGAGCCGGAGTCGCTGGAAGATATCAAGGCGAAACTCAAGCCGAAAAAGACTAAGATATCTGCTGATATGTTGGACACTGCGAATAGCTATGACGATAAAGTCGCTTTGGTCAGGTTCTTGGTTGCAGAAGACGCTGGTCGAGTCGCAAACGTAATACGGAAAATGATCAAGGTCAGTTAGAGGAACGCTTGAGGAGAATACATAATGGCCGAAGCAGCAGCAGCTGAAGTTGAAGAAGAAGGGGGGATGACCCAAGCCGTCAAAGATGAGCTGGAGGTCATAACCACTACTGAAAGGGCAGCCGTTATTACCCTGTTGCTCGGGGAGCAACAGGCTTCAGACATAATACGATTTCTTAATCCTCGTGAAGTTCAGGCGCTGGGCGCTGCTATGGTAGGTGTTGCAGACCTCTCACAGGAAGCCGTTAGTTTTGTTCTGGATGATTTTGTGGCAGCTATTAAGGGCCAGACGGCACTTGGACTTGGAAGCAGTGATTACATCGAAAGCGTTCTCAAAAGAGCATTGGGGGATGATAAGGCCGCTACTATTCTTGGGCGAATCTTACCAGGTGCCTCTAGTAAAGGGCTTGAGATTTTACGTTGGATGGATGCTCGCTCCATTGGTGAGATGATTCGAGAAGAACATCCGCAAGTGGTGGCTATTATCCTTTCCGTTCTTGAGTTTGATGTGGCGGCAGACGTATTAGGATTCTTGCCTCCCGAAGTGCGGGCCGAGGTTATGCAGCGTGTTGCAATGCTTGAGACTGTCCAACCCTCGGCCATGGAAGAGCTGGAAGGAATAATGAAGGAACAGTTCAGCTCCAGCTCGTCGGCGAAGTCCTCTAGCATGGGTGGCGTCCCAACAGCGGCTAAGATAATGAACTTTGTTAAAGTGGATATGGAAAATGCCATCATGGAGGGTGTAACCGGGTTAGATGAAAATCTTGCGCTGGCAATCCAGGATAACATGTTTACCTTTGATAACTTGGCAGCTGTGGATAATCGTGCAGTTCAAGTGATAATGCGAAATGTAGAGGGTGATCAACTCATGAGAGCCTTGAAGGGCGCTGATGAGGAGACCAAAGAGAAATTCCTTGGCAACATGTCGCAGCGTGCCAAGGTCATGTTCCTCGATGATATGGAGGCACTCGGCCCGATCAGAATAACGGATGTGGAAGAAGCTCAGAAAGAGATCATGCGAACATCGAGAAAACTGTCTGACTCTGGTGACATAGTCCTTGCGGGCCGCGGCGATGACTTTGTCTAGTGATGGGTCTGTCACTTGGCGGCTAAATGATCTGCTGGCAGCGGATCGAAAAGCGAAGGCCTATGCAGATATCGGCTGGAACGATNCTGAGAGTAAGACTNCAGCCGCTATGNCGGANTCATTTAAAGAATGGACCCCAATCCTCGTAGAANCGAACTCTGATGAAACCGAAGAAGAAGAGATAGAAGAAGCTCTTGAATCTTTGGAAGGAGAGGCCTCAACTGAACAGGCTGATCCCGAAGAGATTCTCTCCGAGCAGTCAGAAGAAACAACCCGAGAAGACGAAGCTCAAAGCGTTCTAGATGAAGAGGCTGAGGCAGCCAAGTACGCTGAAGAGGCGTTGCAGGCGGCTAAAAAAGAGGCGCATGATGCAGGGTATGAAAAGGGCCGTGAAGAGGCGANAGCGAACTTTCAAAAATCAAAGGATAGTTTTGAAGCGATGGTCGCATCATTGCGCATTGCTCAAAACGATATGAATGAATTTTATCAGCCGCTTAAGAAATTGGCGCTGCATTTGGCGCAGCAGCTTGTTCGTGGTGAGTTGTCTTTGTCCTCTTCCGCCATAGAGCGGCTGACTAAGGCAGCCCTAGACGACATTGAAGGACAAGGTGAAGGGCCCATNATNATTTTCATGCATCCGTCAGATCGAGATCATTTCGGCGAGGAGCTTTATGACGAATATAGCGGGATCGAGTTAAGGTCTGANCGTGCCCTTTCTCAAGGCAGTATCAGGATTTCTATTGATGACTCAGCTATCGAAGATCTTATTGAGCAACGCCTCTCTCGTTTGGCACAGCAGGTCTTAGGATTCTCTGCCGAGGTCACATCTTCGGTAGATAGTGGCGCAGAATTTACCAATCAGGTTGAAGAGCGTGTTTTAGAAGGATCTTCCTTATCGACTGATGAATCGGATCCTGTTGCCGCCCCGCAGACAGATCAGGAGCTAGACGTTGAAGACGCCATAGTTGCTGAGGAAAACGTCCACGGAGAATTGGACGGAGTGATTTCAGATATGGCCCATGACGATCCTGGTGCTGCCATTGAAGAGCAGACTGTGGGCTTAGAAACAAATCAAGATGCTTAGTTTTGCCTCTCAGGTTGATGATCTGGTCGCCCATTCCAGAGTTTCCGATGCCGCTCGCAGCGGCAAATTAGTTCGTGTCGTAGGACTTACACTGGAGGCCAAAGGCATCATGGCCCCGCTTGGGGCACATTGTCAGGTTGAAAATACTGACTTTGATTCCTTTGTCGATGCGGAGGTGGTCGGTTTTGCCGACGACACCCTTTACTTAATGCCTTTCGACGACCCCGGCGGTTTGGCTCCCGGGGCCAGGGTTTGGGTGCGGTCGAACCATTCTAAGGCAGGTCTAGGCGATAATCTATTAGGACGTGTCATTGATGGGTTGGGACAGCCTTTGGATTCTAAAGGACCAATTGAATACGAGGACTTCCTTAGCCTTGAAGGGTTATCAATTAATCCAATGGAGAGAGGACCTATCGACACAGTTTTAGATACGGGCATTAAAGCGATTAATACCTGTCTAACGTTAGGAAAAGGCCAGCGTATTGGCCTTGTGGCAGGGTCTGGAGTGGGAAAGAGTGTTCTATTGGGTATGCTTACTCGAAATACTGTAGCAGACGTTGTGATTATCGGTTTAATTGGTGAAAGGGGCCGAGAGGTTCAAGAATTTATTCATAATACACTAGGACCCGAAGGGTTGGCGAAGTCCGTAGTTGTTGCGGCCCCAGCAAATGTATCCCCAGTATTGAGATTAAAAGCGACACAGTTAATGCACCTAATTGCTGAGTATTTCAGAGATCAGGGCAAAAGCGTTTTAATGTTATGCGACAGCCTGACACGGGTGGCTCACGCGCAGCGGGAGATTGGATTGGCTATAGGCGAACCACCTACGGCNAAAGGTTATCCGCCCTCGGTATTTGCGGTTCTGCCGAAATTTATCGAGAGGGCAGGTGTAGGACGTCACGGCTATGGCTCGATTACTGCTATCTATACTGTCCTAGCAGAGGGGGATGATAAATCTGANCCTGTGGTCGATATTGCTAGGGCTTCATTAGATGGCCAGGTGATGTTGTCCAGGCAAATGGCGGATGCTGCGCACTACCCAGCGATCGATCTCGCGGGCTCAATTTCCNGAGTTATGGCGAGTATACTGAGTCCGGAACAGCTCCATGCCTCGAATCGATTCAGGCGTNTGTGGACCCTTTTCCAGCAAAATCAGGATTTGATCCAAGTGGGCGCATATGAACCCGGCACAAATCTAGACCTTGATGAAGCCATTCGTATCCGACCGGCGATGGAGAGCCTTCTCCAGCAGCTTGGTGACGAATGTGTCTCGCTCTCTGACTCNCAGGAGCTGTTGATTCAACTGACTGGAGGGCTTGAACAATGAAATCGGTATGGAGTGTGTTGCTTTCCAAAAGTGAGAGGGAGGTCAAGATTGCTCGTCAAAAGCTAGCAGATGTGCAGCAAACAAAAACTGCGGCTGAAGAGCGAAGAGACAAGCTTGATCATCTGCTGATTGAGTACACCGATCAGCTCAAGGCTGTGCAGTTGCGATCGCATAACACAGCAGAGGTTGGGAATTTTCAACAATTCATTTCACAATTGCAATCGATGAGAGTGAAGTCGAAGCATGAAATGGAGATATTAAAAACTAATTTTGAAGCCGCCCGAAAACATATGCTTCGACTTGAGCATGAGAGGCTCAAGATTGAGATGTTAGAGCAGAGGGAAAGAGAAAAATTTGAAATTGAGGCCCTTGCTCGAGAAACACGAGAAATTGAAAGCAGTGCGCTCCAGCAGTTTAACTTTAAGGAGCGGATTCAGCAGACATAGCAAAACATTGGCATGTGTTTTGCTGTATTTTTGGTATATGCACCATTTTACCGGAAAGGAAAGTGAACCATGTCAGAGATTCAAAATTCGTCTATGCGCCCCGGAAAGCCAGCTATGCTTGACATAGCGACCGTTAAACCTGCTTCTGAAAAGCCTTCTGATGCGGCGTTCTCCACTGTCCTCAAAGAACAAATAGACGTTACCAAGTCTGCCGAAGGCGGCAAGCCGTTGCCAGAAGGTGGCCAAGTTCGACTANAAAGTCGGCAATTACTGGGTGGCACTAGGATCAAAGTTTCTGGCGAGGAACCGTCGGCCAAAGGCTTGGAAGAGTTCGCTCGGTCTCAGGGAATCGATCCCCANGCACTTGGGTTGCTGAAAGAGTTGGAGGATTCATCNGNACTAACGTCGGCCTCGGTAGCCGAGAAACAAAGTGCCAGTCAAGACGGCTCTGCTGAGACTGAGGTAATTAAGGGCGTTGGGGTTAAAGGGTTTGATATTGATAGAGCTATGACTCGCGTGGCGAACAGGATTGGAGGTGCTTCTTCGTTGGTTACTGCAGCATTGGAAGCTCACGCTTTGCTAGATTCAAGTAGATCAGTTGGGCCTCAGTTACAAATTCAGTCTGCAGCCCTATATGACGATGTTGATGATCAAGCTACGATGGCAGTCGATCCGACGACAGGTGAAAAGGTAAGAGCCTCNGCTAAATTGGTCTTCAGCCCAGATAAATTAGAGGGCCTTGGAGGGTTTAATGGCGTGGCACCTACAGAGATGACTCGAACCNCAGATTCTCCAAAGGAGCTAGNAGACAACGTCGCTTCTCGAACTATTAATCATACTGCATCAGTCTCGTTGCTCGGTGCACACCAAGGCATACACCAATCTCAGCCTTTCAGTGGTGCTGCACTTGGTCTAGACGCGGTTAGAGCAAAAGTCATACGTCAGCCGGCCACGTCAGATGTAAAAATAAATAGCACCGATATGACACAAGCAGCTGGCTTATATAGAGCAAAATCAGATGTTGCCCTAGAGACATTTCTGCGTGATCCGACCGTTCGCCAACCTGATATCAATGGTCGAAACTCCGCAGTTGTAGGGGAAGAAATCACTGCAGAGATGATTAGTAAGGCGCAGACGAGACTTCAGCGAGAACATCTTGCAGGAAAAATTAGTCTTCCAAAGATTGATGTATCTAGCTTAAAGCTAGGAAGTGAGCATGCTGCGACGGCCAAGTTGCCAGCAATTAANTTNACATCGGTGATGCCAGATCAAGGTCCTATCGGTTTGCAATCTAATGGTCTATCACCTGTCTCCGCNNTTGTTGCTGGAGGTGCTGGTTTTNCTTTTGAANGTGGAAGTAGTGGGCAGCAGGGAAGCCATTCNNCCGNACCAGAAAATATGCAGGAAGATGCTGCGGAGCAACTATTACGAAGACAAGACCAACAGAATCAGCTGTCTCAGCGGCTATCACAGGTTTTGGGGCAGCGTCTGAGCGCCCAGATTGAACGAGGTTCTTGGCGAGTTGAAATGGACCTTCATCCGGCATCTATGGGGCGGATTGAGGTGCAGTTGGAGATGAGGAACGGTGAGCTTGAGGCAAATTTCCTTAGCTCGAATGCGNCCACTAGAGAGGTGTTGAATGAGAGCTTACATCGGCTGAGGGAAATGTTGGAACAATTTGGCACGAATTCTGCTTATGTAGGGTTAGGAGCTGGAAATAAGGGCCAACATGACGGAAACTCGGCACCTNGGGCTGAGATGNGCTCTGTGGATGCTGGAGACGGTAATGATCCGGCAGACTCGGATTCGGATCGAAAGCCGGTTTCGGACGATGGGTTGGACGTCATGGTATAATGACAGTCCGGTTCAAGTTAGAAGAGATATAAAGAGGATTTAGCCATGGCTGATGAAGCAGCGGAGTTGGAAGAAGGGGAAGGTGGTGGTAAGGGAAACCTTGTCAAGATCATTGGTCTTGTTGTTGGCATACTCTTGCTGGTGGCATTGACCATTGGCGGTACGCTTTTCTTGTCAGGTTTCTTCGAGGCAGATGAAGAGGCCACCGCCGAGGCAGCTGTTGCTGCACTAGAGGCAATCGCATCAGAAGAAGCCGCCGCCGCGGCCGCCGCGCTAGCCGGGCCTGATCGCGTAACGATTGACTCTCCAGAGATGACTCGTTACGAGCAAACATACTTCGAGATTGAGTCTGAAATGACTTCTAATCTCTCGAACTCTCGAAAGGTGATGCAGGTTAAGGTTTATATCATGACTCATTACGACGAGCGTGTGCTTGCTCATATGGAAAAACATGACTTCCCGATTCGCTCGGCATTGCAGATGATAATGGCTAACAAGACCGAGCAAGATTTGGCACGGCCCACGTTTAGAGAGGAGTTGGCGGAGGAATTCAAGATCGAAATAAACTCGCTTCTTGAAAATCTTACAGACTTCGGTGGGGTAGAGAAAGTCGGCTTTACGGCATTCGTAGTCCAGTAGAAATCACCGAGCCTGAAGAGAATTTGATGGTGGAATTTTCAGATGACTGACACAACCAACCTACTTTCTCCAGAGGAGCTGGATGCTCTAGCGGCTGGAATAGAGGACGGTACAATTGAAAGCAATACCGGAATTAACACCGGGACAGAGGCGGTTAAGCATGACCTAACCAATGAAGACTCGTCTCTTGGGGTTAACGTTGCCGCTATTGATATGATCAATGAGCGGTTTGTTCGTCAGTTTAGAGCAGGTTTGCTTGATGTTCTTCGAACCACGCCAAAGATCAACATGGCGAAAGTCCAAATAATCAAGTACTCGGACTACCTTGCGGACCTCACTCCTCCTTTGGCGGTCGAGACTGTAAGGTTTGAGCCCCTGCAGGCGCACTCTTTGGTTTGTATTGACCCCTCTGTGGTATTTTCCTCTTTGGATAATTTCTTTGGCGGCTTTGGAAGAGGCATGAATGCATTGCCCCCAGGTAGGACCTTCACGCCAACCGAGAAAGCGGTCATTGGGATAATGATTAATGTGCTTTTTGGCTCTCTACAAGAGGCGTGGGCACCTGTAATGCCGATAAAATGCGAGCACGTAAGTTCCGAGATTAACCCTGCGTTTGCTCAAATCGCAGATGGAAATGATCTCGTGGTGGTCAGTCGCTTTACCGCGGAACTTAGTCATGACAATACGGGTAACATTGACTTGGTGTATCCCTATAATTCACTTAAGCCACTCAGGGAGGCGTTGGGTAGTCGGGTCCAGACAGGAGATGATTTCTCAGATGATAATACTTGGAGAAATGAACTAGATGCAGCTGCAGCAGATGCCGAAGTGCCTATCAGAGTGGTTCTTGCGGAAACGGAACTATCACTGCGTGAATTTAAGGCGATGCAAGAAGGTGATGTCCTTTACCTAAAAATGGAAGAGTATGCCCGGATGATGGTGGACGAGATTCCAGTTCTTGCGGCAGATATTGGAAGTAGCGGTCCAAATATGGCGGCGAAAGTTGTGAAAGCAATCGAGCCGGAGACATAGACCCCGAAATTAAAAGCGAGTAAAGAATTATGGCAGAAGCAAACGAAGAGCAACAAGTTGAAGATAATGGCAACGGAGAAGCTAGTGCGCTCGACATTAGTCAGAGCGAGATTAATTCTGATGTTTTGCAGAATATTCCCGTTACAATCTCCGTTGAAGTGGGTCGCACGTCCCTAAAAATTCGTGATCTCATGCGGTTAACACAGGGCAGTGTCGTTGAGCTAGACCGTCTTGCGGGGGAGCCTCTGGATCTGTTGGTTAATAACACTTTGGTTGCTCAAGGGGAAGTGGTATTGGTTAATGACCGATACGGTGTCCGCTTGACGAGTGTTATTCCGACTGTAGATCGCGTTAAAAACCTCTGATTTATCAGCGTTATGGCTCCAGAAGTTGGAATTGGCGACTGGCTGTCGATGATGGCCTCATTCTTTTTGGTTATTTGCCTACTTCTAATAACTCTCTTTTTAATTAAGAAAATGTCTCCCGGTGTTCGTGGCGTGTCGGGGAAGCGTCTTCACGTGAGTGAGGTGCAGCATATTGGTGCCAGACAAAAACTTCTTTTGATTCAGCTTAACGGTGATGAGATACTAATCGGCCAAACGCCACAAAGTATGACACTATTGGGGACTTGGAATATCGCAGAGATAGCTCATCTTCGAGACAAAACCGGTGATAATGGGGACGAAGAAAATTTAGGTGAGGCGGTGACTCCTAGCCCTTCCACTTTTCGATCGTTCTTTGATCAATTCCTTTATCGGCGACGGGGGAAGAATTAATGTCATTTAAGGTAACGAAAGTATTTTTTCTAGCCTTATTGATTTTCATTCCTCAGTTGGCTTGGGCGCAAAGTGGATTGCCTATCATTAATATGATTGATGACGGAAGTGGCAGCACGCAATATAGTTTGACGCTTCAGTTGCTCGCGCTAATGACAGTGCTTACCCTTTTGCCTTCGCTGCTTTTGATGATGACGTCTTTTGTGAGAATAATCATCGTCATGTCGCTTTTGAGACAAGCCTTGGGTACAGCCCAGACACCGCCGAATCAGGTTTTGCTTGGCTTGGCATTATTCTTAACCATATTCATTATGATGCCAGTTTTTTCGGCTGTTTATGATGATGCTATAACTCCTTACTTTAATGAAGACATTGGTTTCGAAGAGGCGGTGACGGTAGCTCGGGAGCCTTTTAGAACGTTTATGCTGAATCAGACCCGGGAGAGCGATATTGCTCTATTTGTTGAGATAGCGGGTAATACCGAAGTGGTTGAACCAGCAGATGTGCCATTTAGCACGCTCGTTCCGGCTTTCATTACGTCTGAATTAAAAAGTGCTTTTTCGATCGGTTTCCTTATCTACATCCCATTTGTGGTTATTGATTTGGTGGTGGCCAGCGTACTTATGTCTATGGGCATGATGATGCTATCGCCTATGATGATTTCAATGCCATTCAAGCTAATGTTGTTTGTTTTAGTGGACGGTTGGACATTGATAATGGGATCTCTTACTTCAAGTTTTGCGGTATTATAGGAGTTTAATATGGATGCATCCATGGTGATAGATCTAGGCCGAGAATCACTGTGGGTGGCGGTGATGGTTGCCGCACCTCTTCTGGGGACGGCGCTGGCAGTCGGTTTGTTAGTTGGGATTCTTCAGGCAGCTACCTCGATACAAGAGATGACCCTCAGTTTTATCCCAAAGTTGGCAGTTATGGTCTTGGCGCTAGTCCTTTTTGGGAGCTGGCAGATTTCTGTTATGGTTGATTTCTTTCAGCGTATCTTTGAGCGCATTCCTACACTTTTTGTCTAATGGATCTTTTAGCAGCTGAAATTATCGAAGGATTTTATACCCTCCTGCCGCCCATGACCAGAATCTCTGCTTTTTTATTGGCTGCACCGCTGTTTAGTCTTCAGGCTGTAACGGTTAGAATCCGAGTTTTGATTGCATTGGCGCTCACTATAATGATCCACCCACTGATCGATTGGCCTGCAATTGACCCAATCTCAGCTGTTGGTCTAAAAGAAATAGTTGCGCAAATTTTTATAGGCGTGCTGATGGGGTTGATCCTTCAGGTTGTTCAAAATGCTTTGGTGGTGGGAGGACAAGCGATATCGGCATCAATGGGTTTGAGTATGGCTAATATGGTTGACCCTAACATGGGCAATGTGCCTGTTATCGCACAGTTTCTCCTAATTTGCTCCACTCTAATCTTTTTAGGTTTTGGGGGCCATATGCTCGTAATAACCGCGTTGCTAGAGAGTTTTGTAACTCTCCCAATTGGAGCAGAACTGGACATGCAGTCTCTAATGGTTTTGTTGATTGATTGGAGCAAATGGCTATTCTTGGGAGCCTTGCTAGTTGCGATACCTATTATGGTGTCTCTGTTATTTATAAATTTGGGAATAGGTGTAATCACGCGAGCGGCTCCTGCGCTCAATATATTTGCAGTCGGTTTTCCAGCAATGATTATGGCTGGCATGTTAATTGTNGCNNTGTCAATGCCNAGTATAGGGTATCAAATTCAGGCGTTGTGGCAGAGAGCATTTGATACCATTGGTACAATGGTGGGAATCGTGTAATGGCTGAAGAAAGTGCGCAAGAAAAAACCGAAGAACCCACGGCNAAAAGGCTGGAGAAGGCGCGAGAGGATGGNCAAGTGGCTCGATCCCAAGAATTGGGTGTAGCTACAATGATGATTGGTTCNGCCGTTTTCATGTACCTGTTCGGGGCTTTTTTGATGGGTGCTTTGGTCGANGCATTTGCCACAAGTTTCGTATTTGATCGTCGCACCGTTTTTTCCGCGGATTTGTTGCCCGCTGCTTTTGGTGATCGAGCACTAATATCGATGCTTATCTTGTTNCCTTTCTTTGGGTTAACAGCCGTTATTGCTGCCGGATCTGGAGGAATAATAGGTGGGTTCATTTTTTCTTTAAAATCGCTTGTGCCTAAAGCAAGTAAGCTAAACCCATTGACTGGATTAAAGCGAATGTTTGGCATGCAGGCTTTGGTTGGACTCACGAAGGCGTTGCTGAAATTCCTCTTAGTGGGCGGTGTTCTGTATTTAGTAGTAAGCCAGCGCTTCGATAGCATCATCTATCTTGGAATGATGGATCTAAAACCAGCGCTGGCTGAGGCGGGAGCGCTTATCGCTTTTGGGACGGTGCTGGTTACTCTAACTCTGCTTATTCCCGCCGCAATTGATGTGCCCTATCAGATCTTTGAGTTCAACAAAAAAATGAAAATGACGAAGCAAGAGATCAAGGATGAGATGAAAGATACTGAGGGGCGACCGGAAGTTAAGGCGCAAATTAGAAAGAAGCAGCGCGAGATGGCCATGGGCTCAATGATTCAGGCCGTCGCAGATGCTGACGTGGTTATAGTAAACCCGGAGCACTTTGCTGTGGCACTTACTTATGATCCAGGCTCCGATGAGGCGCCAGTTGTAGTAGCTAAAGGAGCAGACTTTTTGGCTCAAACTATTCGTGACAAGGCGAAAGAATCCGGTGTGCCTCTATTTGCTTCGCCTTCGTTAGCGCGAGCTATCTATTTCACGACGGAAATTAAGCAATCCGTCCCTGAGGCACTATACTATGCGGTGGCTCAGGTAATTGCTTATGTCTTTGGCCTAAACAGTCTTAATCGTGGAGCGACCGGAACGAAAAAGCCGTCTCCAGAGGTGCCTAAGGAAATGAAGTTCGATGGGAATGGTAGATTAGAGGAACAACCACGTTAGGGAGAAAACCATAAATGCAAGATGAAGACGGATCAGAGGTTCCTGACTTCCAAGATTGCTTTGATGGGGCAGATATTTTTTTCCGATCTAAGGATAAAGAACGATTTCGGCTATCATTGGAAGCTGTCAAAAACGGTGAGCGTGGCCTTGCCCTAATTGGCGCCAATGAAGGGGTTTTAGATCACTATTCAAGAATTCTGGTTTCAAGGCTTCGGGAAATTTCGGGTTTTAATCTTGAGGTGTTTCTGCCCAATGATACTGATAGCCTGTTAAACCGNTTCAATCAGATACTAGCAAAAATGACAATGGAGCAAGCACGAAAANCTGCCGAGCCTTCAGCACAAGTGCATTTATTGGTTGTAAATGATGCTAGGTCAGTTAAGCAAGAGCAATGGAACTTGTTAGCAAGACTGATTTCGGATTTTCCTGGAACAAATGTTCGCCTTGTTTTGTGCATAGACAAAACGGGTTGGCCGGGGTATGAAAAATTGTTGCCCATGTTTGGGCGGCAATTGTATCGCTGGGTTGTTGACACCCCCACCGTTGATGAAGCAATCCAGCTTACTTATGCCGCTCAAGAGTATGGCTATGAGCGAGATACTGATCTGCTACTCGAACAGGTAGGATTGGGAGACGTAGTTGCCCCTGACAATTCAGAAATCATGCCGGGTGACATAGATATTTTGAGCGAAGACACCTTGATGCAAGATATAGGAGGTGGTCTCGTATTTTCTGATGGCGAGAGGGAGACCAACGAAGATTCTTTGATACCCTCGGGTCCTGAGAGGCAGGGGGCAGAGATTGTTAAGGATGACTCCTCCAAGCTTCGAGACATTGGCGTTACTATTGCTATATCTGTTCTTAGCTTTATTTTAGTATGTTTCATTCTTTACCGCCTCTATCCTACCGAGTTTATAAAATATCAAGAGGCAGTTGTTTTAGCAGCAGAGGGCTTCGGCCGCCCTGATGAGGTGTCGGATGCCTCCTCTGATCAATCTCCCATAAAAGAAATTGCCGTGAAAGAAAATAGTGGTAAAGGTGAGAATGGTCAGTGGACTCCAATGGACGACCCATCCTTTGAGGTCGATGATGTTCAAGAAAAATTGAGAGAAGCTAATCCCTCCTCTGCTACTTCGGAAGCACTTATTGCTCAGGTGTCTGCAGAGTTTTCGGAAGATGCGTTGGGAAGCTTGGAGGTTTCTGAAGTGGAAGAAAACCGAGCTCTAGGGGTTTCCGCTCCTGATGCAACTGAATCCACAGTAATATTTAGCGATGAAGAGATCACCGCATTGATTNAGGATTTAGAGCAAGAGCAGCAGTTCAACTCAGAGCAAGATNATCCATCTTTAGCAGATCAAATCGATGGGGAGCTTGAGCTTAGGAGGCAAGAGATAGAAGCGGTTGAGCAGGTTCGTTCTTTGGAGGAAATGGCGTCCCTAGAGCAAGTAGAACAGATAGGCTTGGCAGAGTCGCCGACACGATTAGAAGAGCTAACGGATGCATCAGAGGAAATGCTGACGATTCAGCCGGTTGAAGAGATGGATAGTTTTATCGATAATGAAATCTTGCCTCCGTCCAGAAATAGAATTCCGGNAGCGGTTGAAAGTGTAGAGGNCTCGCGTTCTGGTGATTTTTTTGTACAATACATNGTNTTTACATCAGAGGCGCAGGCAACGGAGTTCATTGACGANCATTTAGGTTTAGCAAAAGCATTGGTGGTACCAATTTTTTTGCGCGGAAATTCTGCATTTGCTGTTGTAGCTGGGCCTTTTTCATCTTTAGCGGATGCTCGAGGATTCGCTGGAAGCAAGCAGCTTCCGCAAGACTATTGGTTTAGAAGTGCAAACCAATTAAAAGCAGCGCTCAGAGTAAATAGAGATTAAAAACGGGTTGCAGATACNGATCTTGGTACGGAGGCGGCTAATTTGGTTGATGGAGATGATGAGCTATTTCCCTTGGGAGGCGGGCTCAGACCGATAGGTATNAAGGATGTGCAAGCATCTAAGAAAGCGCCTGAGGACGACTTCGTGCCGTTGAAGGGNAGTGAACTGCCTGTGGTCGATGATGTCACTCAACCAGCGGTAACTCAGATGGTGACTCAGCGGTCGCAAAAACAAGCAGAATCTGAAAGTAAACAGTTTAACGACTTGCTAGAGAGACGTTTAGCTAAAGTTAAAGCAGCCACTGTCGATATNTCTAAACAGTTAGATGAAATTGAACCTCATTTTACAACAAATCCTGTGGATGAAGATTAATGACCATGGCCGACGAAGACGAAAATATAGTAGAANCTGAAGATGAGGAGTTAACCGAAGTCGAGGGAACCGAGGGTATCGGTGAAGTTGATGANGGTGAGAATGAAGGAGATGCTTCTTCTGATGGTGGAGAGGGAGATGACGGGCAGTCCTTCGATAAATATCAGGAAGATCTNGCAGATGTTTTAGGTTACGCGAAACAGATTTCGGGCCGACTGGAAGTATTGGTGCCCAGCCTGCTCGACACTGCCGATGCTACTAACAGCGCGGCCGATGTAAGTAGACGGGCTTCATTGACTTTAGAGAAGGGTCTCAATCAAGTTCAAAAGCGAGTGCAAGAACTTGATGAGGCAAGCGCCAAAAGTAACCAGTTGTCTGGTTANATATTGATTGGCGCTGTGACTATACTGTTGCTCAGTGTNGGGGTCTTTGGTTTTATGGCCCAGCAGTTATCCTCAAAAACAACTCAGATTGACGCTATGCTGGTGGCACTTAGTAAGCGTGTTGTCAATATGAACAGNGCACTGAGTCTATTCGATGAGATTAATTCCACAATGAANAATCTGGCGATTGAGCAGGCAAGCTTTTCAGATGCTCAAATGTCTTTGATTGAGTCGGTAAAGAACGCNGAGCGCNTGGCTGGGGCNATAAAGAGNGATGTGCCAGAGGCAGCGGCAAAACGAGTCAGTACNGAAACTGCTAAGGTGGCCAAGGATATTAAGAGTTTGCGTAATGAAGTTAGCAAAGTGAATAAGTCAGTTTCTGCGCTCNCAANNAAAGTTCAAACNCAAGCAAAGAGTTTNAAAACAATGCAAGGGCAAGTGGGCAACATAAAAGCTTTAAATGCTGACGTGCAGTCACTNATAACCTTNGANAGAGCAAAATANCTGGATGTGCTCCGTAGGCAAGTCGCATTGGAAGAGTCTCGAGAATTGGGTGAAGAGCCGGACGAGCAAGATATTCCATCCGTCGTGTCTTATCCTCCGATGCCGANNCANTAGNCTTTGTNGATNAAGATCGCTCCGTTCNTNAACCTTTTANGCTGATNNTGAAGCCTTATCCAAGATCTCGNCCTAGGTTTTTTTCTAACATTGCTGTCTGCTCATCGAAATTTTCGCCATCCCCCTCGTCTATNTCGGTGTCATCGCTTGATTCATTTATTTGATCTTGATCAGTGGGTTGAGCGTTGGCAGGAGGAACCAGCCTTGCTGAAACCGACCCAGAGTGCTCCACGCTAATTTTATTGAATAAAGTTTCACTGGTCCGATCAATGGCGTCGATGATAGCCATACGTTGCTCTGCGTCTGCGGAGACAATTTCGTAACCGGACTCGTACAAAACAGAGGCGTACTGATTTGGCATGAAAGCGTTCATAGTTTCCCGGAGGGTTGAAATAAGCATTGGACTTTCAGGCTGCTCTTTTAGTTTTGCGGCTTTCTTGTCCTCCATTCCTTTGTTAAAAAGGATTTCAATATGTTTATAGAGGATATGTTCATACTTGGGCTGCCACGGCAGGGCATCGTCTTTAGCATAACCAGGTGGGGGATCGCCAGACAATAGATCCCAAAGATCTACCCCTTGCAACCCCAACCATGGCTCTTTTTCNCGCACCTGTGCTAGCGATCCTTTGGGGGGAGGACCATTGATTGCGATGTCTTCTATTTTCTCGACNCGACTTATCAAATATATCATGATGATTACAACCGCTGCACATCCAGCTACAACCAAAAGAAGAAGTAATTTTTCCATTTTTGACCTCGCTACTCGCTATAGNTACCTTACTAGNTAGTTATTCTCGCCCCGAACGGGGAAGCTGAGTCGAGACGGNATCGNCTGGCTCCCCGTGGATTGCCCTTTGTTCGATTTCACTCACCCTGGTAACCAGATAAATGAATAGAATCAACACAGCGGCAAAAGCCATTACGACCAAAAGAAGTAGTAACTTTTCCATTTTCAGCCTCGCTAAAAAGAGTTATTTAAGTANAATTTATTCCTCACCTGAGCCTTCATCAGCAGATTCTTCAGCTGAGTTTGCATCTCCAGTAGCTGCAGCCAACTCGTCTCGGAGAAATTGAAGNGAAACGATTGGTTTTTCAAGATCCAAATCAAAACTAACTCTATTGGCTACATCTTGAGTCAACTCGATGGCACGAAAAGCATCAATCTCCATCGTCTGATATTGCCCCCCTAATTTAAAAACCTCTTCGGAAAATTCTAGGGGAACGAAGGTATACATAACACCTTGAGGCCCTTTTGCGGTCTGAAACATGCTTGGNTTTGGAAAGGCCGGTCTCTCTTGACCACTAGCTTCCGCATGNACACATACTTCCTGATATCTTCCTATCTTGGTAGCGCCTTCAACAAAAACCTTATCCAAATGGGTTCGGCTTCTGAAACCGATGCGCCTTCTGAAGGCCATCTCCTCTCGAGTGTCTCCTTTTAACGCCGCAGCCTCGTTATAAGCTTTTTTGGCGGCTATTAGCGCTTTTTTCTTTGCGTTATCTTTGAATAACATTTTTACAGCTCTGTGATATCTAAATGTTTTCTAAGTTTGCCCACGCAAGAGGAAAGAATCTGACTCACTCGAGATTCACTTACTTCAAGCACTGCACCAATCTCTTTTAGGTTCATTTCCTCTGAGTAGTATAAAGAGATCACCGTCCGTTCCCTTTCGGGTAATGTNTTTATAGCTCCAACTAGCGAGTTGAGAAATTCCTCCTTTGCTACCTGTGCCTCCGGCTCACTGGCATTAGATGCGGTTTGTTCCGTTGTTTCAGGAAGCTGTGATTCAAGTGANACCGTTTGGAAACGATGAGCGTGATTGCGCTCGCGCTGGAACTCTTCCAAATCCTTACCCATAAACGCAGCTAATTCTGCTTGAGAGGGTTCTCGCCCCAATTCACCTGCCAAGGCCGAGGACGCTTCGTTGTGATCGCGCAGATTGACTATGGCCGACCGAGGGAGATAGGACATCTTTCTGACTTGGTCTAAAATCGCTCCCCTTATTCGATTTTTGGCAAAAACTTCAAATTCTACNCCCTTCTCGTCGTTGAACGANTTGTTAGCTTCTATTAGACCGATCATGCCAACTTGGATTAATTCGTCGAGTTCCATGAAATTGGGTAATCGTCCTTTCAAATGAATGGCTACGCGCTTCACAAGACCAACGTGAGCCATTAGCCCTTCGTCTGGCGCGACAGTTTCCTGAATGTCTTGGTAAGATTTAATATTAGCCATANGAGGTGCCAAGGCGATTTGGTGGTTGTGTNGCCAGACGTTCAACAAAGAACTCCAAGCCTCCACTCATAGGAATGTCGGACTGGAAATCAAGAATCATCTTAGCTAAAACCCTAAAATCACGCGTGGCAATACTCGAGGGTGCAAATGATGTGAGCGGTTGGGCAGCCTTAATGGATCGAAGAACCATGTCATCCTTGCTAATTGCATGGAGGTAGTTAATATCTCCCCCCAGAAAATTTTGGATAACAGAATTGATGCTGCCGAACAGACGTTCACCTTCTTCCTGTGAGACAACGCCATTGGGAATAAGTCCAATGTTTTCTAGACCATAGTCCTGAATCATGACCTTGATCATGCCATAGGCGTCTGCAATGGATGAAGGCTCATTCTTAACAACAATAAATCTGTGCTGGCAAGCACGGAGAAATGTCATAACTGTATCTGCCATGCCAGCAGCAAGATCAACGATAAAATAATCAACTTGTTCTTCAATTTCTGAAAAAGAATTGATGATACCGGCAGTTTCCATTGGATTCAGGGCGACCATATGCTGAATTCCGCTAGCACCTGGTACTAGCTTTACTCCCATTGGACCTTCAACAATAATGTCTTGCAGGGTCTTTTCACCCGAAAGNACATGACTAAAGTTGAAAGGTGTCCTGCATCCCAGTGCCAGTTGAGCATTGGCAAGTCCCAAATCAGCGTCAAATATCATCACTTTTTTTCCAAGCGATGCTAAGGTAACNGCAAGGTTCACAGAAACTGTCGTCTTACCGACGCCGCCTTTTCCGCTTGCAATCCCGATGATTTGCGTGGGAACCGTCTTCAACATTTTAACTAAATTCTCCAATGGCCTTACATTGCAAGAGTCACGTGTTCGTTTGAGTTATGACTTCTTGACAAGCAACCGCATGGTGCTGAATGCACCTCTATTACTTAAGTATTACCATCTTCTCAACCTACTATCTTCGTCGATCAGTTCGGTCTAGTCAAACAAAATGAATAGGTAGTTGCGTTAATGTATGTTGGGCCAAACCGATCCCTGACATTGGCACGGCCGAATCTAGAATTGTGGGCTCAGCGGCCGCGACTGAAAGTGACATGTCGCTACTCATCAAAGCGCTAATAACAGGCCAAGGATAAACTTGAGTTTCCAATCTAGATAACATTACTGAGTCCCAATCGAAGTCTGGATTAAGTAAGTGTCTCTTTAGAGAGGCCTCGGAAGCGTCTGCTGCTATAACGAGATGCTTTTTAGCTTGCGGTAATAATTTGCTGAGAGTTTCAATATTATTGGTTAAATCTACACCCGGGGTATCGATTATGATTACTTTTCGAGACTCAAGCTCAGACAAAAGTTGCCCGAGCGTCTCTATGTTGTTTGCGCGAAAGGTTTCCACACCAGCTTGTGTGCCAATGAGTTGNGCTTGATTCCATGCGCCAAATCGAGTGTCGTTATAGCTTATCATCGCAACTTCTTGATCACCATATTGCACGGCCATTTGTTTACACAAACGCCCAGCCATCAGACTTTTGCCCGCACCAGATGCGCCTGCGATAAAGTGAACGCCTGACATATTGTCGAGAAGATTTACATGNTTTATGCCGTCGCCTATNAAGGATGCGATTTCAGTTAGCGCGCTTATCATATCTGTATGGTTGTTNATGATATCTGTCAACATGGCACGCAACCCTACCGGCATACCTGTCTCATTAAACGCGTCAATCAATGGACGCATCTCATCGGAAACTGCGAGAGTGCCGCTCCAAGCGTCAACCTGTTGAGATAATTTGAANTCTTTGCGCATGCTTGCCAATTCTTGTTTCACCATATCGACAATTTCTCGAGCGCGCAGGTTTGCTGTATCGTCTTGTTCCATCGAAGTGACGTTGCTGAAGTCAGGATTAATCTCTATACCTCTATCGAACGGTTGTATTTGATTGCCGTCGGGTTGACTTACTCTATCAGGCCCTAAAGCCTTTTGATTGCCGGCCGCGTTTTGGCCGCCGAACACATGTGATTCTAGGACTGAATCAAAATTAGGCATTTCTCCCAGTGCTTCTCGGCGCGGTGACGGGTTGGTCACTGGCGTTTCACTCAACGCATCCATAGCTTGGGTGGCAAGGTCTATAGCCACAACGAGTTCTGTTTGATTATGTGTCCGACTATTTGACACGACCATAGCGTCTTCGCCATAGAGTTCATATACCTTCTCCATTGCCTTACGAGTGTCGTGTGCTAGGACTCTTTGCAATTCCATGTTACTTCCTCAACTTAAGTATTTTCTACATCTACTGTTGCAACCACCTTTACTGCTTGATCATCNGGTATCTCGCTGTATGAGAGTACCGTAAGATCCGGCAGTCTATGGCGCGTAATTTTAGCTAACCAAGGCCGAATTCCTGGTGATACAACCAACACTGCAGGGTGACCTTGNTTCTCAACTTTCTGAGTATTTTCAGAGAGGGCATTAAACAAACCCTCGGCCAAATTTGGNTCTATAACCAACCCTTGATTTTTGCTGCTTTGTTGGAGNATGTTATGCAGCATCTGCTCGAGGGATGGATCCAGAGTAATCACTGGCAAGCTTGTGTTCACGTCTATAAGCCCTTGGACAATCATCCGGCCCAATCTAGGCCTGACAGCTGCAGTCAGATCATCTGGGTCNTGAGTGTTACCGCTTTCTGATGAGAGTACNTCAATGATAGTCCNCATGTCGCGAACTGAGACATGTTCATCNAGAACATTTTGNAGCACTCTTGTTATTGTAGCGAGTGGTAATTTGCCGGGAACAAGATCTTCCACCAGTTTGGGTGCTCTTGCTGAGACTTTGTCAAGTAATTGCTGTGTCTCATCGTGACTCAACAACTCGGCTGAACTGTTTCTCAGCAAAGTATTAAGATGTGTTGCAATTGCGGTTGCTGAGTCCACTACGGTATATCCTAGTGTTCGTGCATAATCTTTTTGGGAAGGTTCTATCCAAATAGCATCCAGTCCGAATGCCGGTTCCTTGGTTGGTATCCCTTCTAGCGATCCTAGCGCTTGACCAGGGTTAATNGCCATCTCNCGGCCGACCTTTATTTCGCCCTTCCCACGAACTACGCCATTCATAATNATGTGATAAACATCCGGCGGTAGATCAAGGTTGTCTCTGATTCTAATAGGCTGAACCAGAAAGCCAAGTTCAGCAGAAAGTTTCTTTCGAACGCCTTTAACGCGCGATAACAACTGCCCGCCGGTTTCCGAGTTCACCAAGGGAATAAGCCCATAGCCTATGTCTAGACCAACTAAATCGACTTGATCGACNTCATCCCAGCCCAGTTCNTCTTCTTTGCCTTTTGCATCTTCTTCTACTGTCTTATTGTCAATTAGGGCTTGACGTGTGGCATTCCCAGACCGATTGGCGAGCATAATTCCAAGGCCGCCGGCAGCGAAACCNAGCGTGAGGAAAATGAAGTGAGGCATGCCGGGAACTGTACCCAACAGAATAAGAATTCCTGANGCTATAAAAAGCGCCATCGGNTTATTGAGCTGGGTTTTTGCTTGGTCAGTTACGGACTCGGATGTTGTNACTCTGGTTACTATGATGGCTGTAGCGAGTGATAACAGNAGAGACGGTATTTGTGCAACAAGACCATCTCCAATAGTGAGCAGCACATAGATACGCCCCGCCTCAGAAAAACTGAGATCATGTTGCGCTATACCTATAGTCAAGCCACCTAAAATATTGATAACNANAATCAATAGCCCCGCGATGGCATCGCCACGAACGAATTTTGAAGCACCATCCATTGATCCGAAGAAATCTGATTCTTGCGCTATTTCTTCCCGGCGCTTCTTGGCATCCTCTTGGTCAATTACTCCGGCATTTAAGTCCGCATCGATTGCCATCTGTTTGCCGGGCAGCGCATCTAGGGTAAATCGGGCTATAACCTCAGATACTCTGCCAGCGCCTTTCGTCACGACAATAAAATTTATAATCATAAGGATTATGAAGACGATAAAACCAACNACATAATTTCCGCCNATTACGAANTCTCCAAATGCCTGAATCACTTTCCCAGCTGCATCGGAGCCNTCATGCCCCTTCACAAGGACAACTCGTGTGGANGCTACATTTAATCCAAGTCGCATCATAGTCGCCACNAGTAATATGGCGGGGAAAGCTGAAAAGTCTAGAGGTTTNTCACTGTTTATGGCTACCATCAAGATTATCAAAGCTACCATGATGTTGAAAGTAAACAGCAAATCCAACATAAAAGCTGGTAGCGGGATGATTAGCATGGTGAGGATTAGAAGAACCAGTAACGGTAGCCCCAAACCAGAAAGTTCAAATTTTGACAGGTCCTGTCGTATGTTTGACAGTATCGCGCTAGCCATTAATTTTTTATCCTAAATAAAACAATGTGTTACAATTAGCACATTCATTTGGTGATTGTGTACTTGGTTACGAAGCAATTAATGTGCCAGTTGTTGAANGGGTTTAAAATAACACTATNGCNTTCAATGACAGCTATTGTTTGTTACTAAAGATTGACGTAGAACTGCCGATCCATAAACTATGAAGGTGGCTAACCCCCCGAATTCGAGGTATTAAATTAAGGGGCGATAGCGACAAACCTAAACCACTTAGTAGCAAGGTGCGATATGAAACTTCAAATGGGAAAACTGCTTAGCAGTATTGGGCTTACTATAGCAGCACTTCTTTTCGCAGGGTGTTCCACGACCAGCGAATACTCATCCTCTGTCATGCGAGCCATGATAGATACGCGAGAAAACATCTTAGCCACGGGCTATTCGGTTATAAGTGTCCAAATGAATGACAATCCTGCTCAACAAAGGTTATTGTCAATTCGAGCNTCAAAGCTTGATGCTTATCGNTCCCTNCTTGAGCAGGTTTATGGGCAGTACTTGGATGTTAATACAACTGTTGGAGAAATGGTTGTTCAGAGCGATACTTTCAGAGCGCGCGTTCAGGGTGTTATATACGGTGCAAAGTTGGTCAGCATCACACCCGTCGGCGATGACACTTATACGGTCACCCTATCTCTGGATAGATCGATTGTTGATGACCTCAGGGCCTTGTATATTGATCAAATGTCGGGAAAGACTGCGAGTAGAGCGCCGAATAGCAAAGGGTCCGAATCCAACACGTTATTTGGACTATTAGGCAAGCTCGCGAAGCAAGATAGTCCATAGGACCTAGCGGTGGTGTGAGCATATGCTAAGCATGGCATACAGATTAGTGCCCGTATTCAAGCCTCATACCATTAGGTATGGGGCGTTTCTGCGTGGTTTTTTTGCATTTCTNTTAACGTTAACGNCTCCNAATATAGCTATTGCTGAAAACTTTTCGCCAGAGCAAAAACTCGAAGCCATAAAACATGCCTTGGTTGATTTAGCGTTGGGAACAGAAATCTCCTTGGGCAGTGCAGCCTTTATTGATAGCAAAGGGATATTGCATGAGTCCTCCCATATGACTACTCAGGGCAACATTAGAGGTGTCAGGGTCCTTTCGTATTTGGAAGAAGCAGGTGTGCCAATCGCTAATGTTGAAGCGGCCATGCTTTCCGACACATCTTGTCCTGGCGCTAGGACAGACATCCGAAGAGAGGCATTGCTCNGGGTTTCGCATCGCGGCACAAACAAAAGGCTTGGCGACCATTACTTAAGTGAAGTTGCTACTCTGTCTGAAGAAGTTCTNCTNTCCTCGCTGGCTGGATCTCCCACCTGGCGGACACGCCCAGAAATTCGCTTTNCCTCGACCTATGATAATTTAGTGTCTGGAGGGTCGAGCGATCGTGTGCCCTATCGTTTCGAAATTACAATAAGTGATCACAATCCCTCGCGACTATCTGGATGTATGNACGACGAAGAGATCTCGTATCGTTGTCGCGCTAGCGTATATGCAAAAAAGGCTTTTAATGTTGTCAAATATGGGGCATCCATGGGCCGCAGTGCAATTGACTTCACGCTTGGTTANAGTGAATGGACGGGTATGGCTGCTGCNGCGTGGGCTTTACTACCGAGATTGGACAAAGATACCACTCCGCCAAACTACAANACACCCAATGTTTCCACCTTTCCGGTCAGGAGCACTCTCGGTGCTTACGCCCTGTCGATGCTCCCTGAATATTACCGAAATGTNTCCGGTTGGTCTGGATCGAATGTGGACATGGAATTGGTGCTAATAGATAGAAAACTTCAGACACCATTATATAGCAGGGTTGTCACTTTGAATTATCCTCGTCTTCCGAAGGGTTATACNAAATCAGCAATGCCACCTGAATTTCGTTANCAGATTGTTCAGGCTGCAGAGTCGATGATTTCGGAGCTAACGGATTCAATGGCTTGCACGACACAGTATTATCATATTTCTAATGCTGACCAGATTAGTGAGACCGTGATGATCAATGCAGGATCTTTTGCGGGAGTCAGAGTAGGGGACCAGTTTTTACTTAGCACCGACCCCGATGTTCTNAATGCNGCTTTAAACCCCTCTGCACTNGCTTCATTGGGNTTGGCTAGGGTAGAATCTGTAAACCGCCATTCCGCGGTTTTAAAATACATTGCAGGGCCAAAGTGGAGTAATGTCCAGGCCAACAACAGTTTTGTAGCACTATACTTTTAGGTGCGAATGGAGGTAAGAAATGAAGAATAATCGTCTTAGTTTTANAGNCCTTAACTTTATTGNTTTAAAGGNNTTATGGCTTCTNTGTTTGAGCCCAGTCGCATTTTCTGAAAGCCCCGAAGAAGCTTTGGCACAACTGGTCAAGGATATCCGCCTGATGACTCCTACTTTGAAAGAGGCCTTTCAGGACGGTCGCTACATAACTAAGCCAGGGGACACGCTGGATATGATCATGTCGCAAACCATNGATGATAATCCGGTGCGAAAATCAATTTTGCGTAAGGCNATAGTGGAAGCGAATCCTCATGCGTTCAAACGNAAGAATCCCAACTGGATGTATGCCAATAAGCAACTTAAACTCCCAACTGCAGATGACATTCATAATGTTGTGTTCAAAGAATCAGGCGGCATGCTAGATGCAAAAAGAGCAGCACAAACTGAACGCAAGTCCTGGGTTAAGTATCCTTAANTTAGTCCATGANCTATCTGAAGGCTGATTTTGCTNTGGTAATCGATCACATGGTCGGCCGCGAATGTTAGGTCCAGAGCAAGTAAATTTTCCTGTAAGGCCCACGCCTATTTTTTTGGAAGGGGTGGTGCCTATTAATGTTTCTGAAGAAGTAGCCAAAGATCTGGGATTGAGGGATGGGCAGATTGTTCGCGCAGTTGTTGGGATGCGGGAAGAAGAACTGCGACTAATAATTAATAATCGAGAGTTGACAGGATTAGCTGGGAACCAACTAAAAGTTGGCGAGACGCTTGATCTGNGAGTATCCAATAACGGAAGACTTCTCCAGCCATTGGCTGCAGCATCAGCGTTGCCGGAAGTTCTAGCGTCGCCAGGCCCTAGACTTTTGAGCCTTTTGTTTCGCCCTCCGGGGCAATCTGCAGTCACTCAAATATTGATGCCCCATGGAAGTAACTCCGGCCTNCAGGCATTGGTGGAAGGGGAAAATGCACGTTGGTTGTCACAACTTATTCACAGTATGGCTAGGCTTTCGCCGATTGCGGTAAAACGGGCACTAATGGCATCTGGTCTGTTTACTGAGGGCAGGCTAGCGCGTTCATTGCCGCCTAATTTTGACTTAAAGCAGCTACTAAAAACTATTTTGCGTTCTCAGTCGCCGCAGTCATTAATTGCTCAGGACATAGAGTCTGCGATAGACGAAATAGAATCTCGTCAGCTAGAGAGTCTGCAGGCTCAGAATAATCGCTCTGTCTCCTACTCATTTCATATGCCTTTTTCTGATGCTAATCCTGTTCAAGTGCAATTTGAGCGAGGGCCGCGTCAAGGGGAGGAATCCGAACCTGATTGGGTTATCAACCTGCATACTGATAGTGGCACGATGGGGGAATTATGGCTCAAGACGACTTTTAAACCATCGTTGCGATTGGATATGGAGATGTGGGCCGCCCGAGCGGAAATTGCGCAGTTAGCTNGATCATCATCTTCCCNGTTGGACAAGCAGTTGCAAGAGTTTGGCTTNACTTTGGGAAAAATGACGGTTCACAANGCAAACAGGCCGCTTGGCGGCACTCAGGAATTGAGGCCTGGCGGNATGGTGGATGTGAGCACATGACATACAAGCCAATCAAGAAAGCCGTAGCTATCGAATATGGGGAAAACCCGGTACCAATGCTTACCGCCAAAGGTCAGGATGAACTGGCCGATGCCATCATAGAAGAAGCGCAGCGGCAAGGGGTTCATATTGCTAAGGACCCCCAACTTGCAGCTTTGCTTAGTCAGTTGGAATTGGACCGAGAAGTTCCTGAGAATCTCTACGTTGCAGTAGCAGTTGTGTTATCTTGGGTATATTGGTTAAAGGGGCTGGAGCCAGCAGGGTACAAAAAAGGAAAAGAGTAAGCGCTTGCTATGCGTTACCCACAGGATTTTTGCGGGTATTTGCTTTTATTTTCCCGAGCCTGTCGTATACTTCAACGCTACTTAGAGGGTCCGGTGTTTGTATTGTCAGAAGGGCTCCCCGAATGGTTTCAAGCTTTCGGTTGATTAGTACCTCGTTACGCATGTGGAGCTCTTTGCAATCTTTCATCAGCGACAAGACCTGCTCCCAGAGCATCAAGTTCTCNGTCAAGGCATCANGTGATTCAGAGTACGTTTTGACGCGTTCGAGAAGNTCCTCGCTTCCAAGGAAGTCTAGTATTTCGATCTTCTGCTGCTGTAACTCTTCGAAGGACTGAAGATCCTGCTCCTTTAAAGATCTGAATTCGCTATTCAATAACGCCTTCAAGGCATTTGCCTTGTGAAGAGTTTGAGCTAGATAATCTGCTTCTGGATTAGACATTAGAGCCGCTGTTCTGACAATAGCAAGTCACAGGATGATATACCATCCTGCACTCTGCGTGAAGAACTCTTGTTATTGAGACTGAAAAGCTCTTTTACGTATTACCTATCATGCGCTCTATGGCGACGAAATTTTCCGCTATTCGCCGCTCGTTCAGAGGATAGTTACCCTCTTGTAGAGCAGTCTTTATCGCTTCCACCTTGGCNTCATCAAATTCTGCTGTTGCTAAAGCGGCCTCAGCCTCTTTGCTCAGAATTAATTGGTCAACCTGAGGTTTTGCCGTTTCTTTTGGTGTTGCCTTGTCAAGCGTTTCACTCAGTGACTTGAGCTTCTCAGCCGCATCAGCAGCCGATTTAAGCTGAGCCGAGGCAGAGCCTACATTTGAAATTGAGTTAGTCATAACATCCATCCTACAGGCCTATTAGCCTAATTTTCCTTCCATTCTCTGATGTAATCGACACTTTAGCGATTTTCTTTAGTACAGATACTANAGGANCTTAAACATGTTAACGTGATTANTACCCTTTTTAAAGTGCNACNGCGCTTCTAGGCCCCGACACCTCTGCAGTNACTACTTCTCCCGATTCGGGATTTAAGAGTTGTATTTGCTGACCCAGTTTGCCATTTTGCACAGCCTTCATTGAAACGGTTATCACCAAAGCACCTCGGCCCACGGTAAGGGTGACAATATCGTCCCGCTTTATAAGGTCAGCTTCTTTNACATCNGACATCCTTAAAACACTTCCTGCTTGAATGGTTCTTGTCACTTCCAATTGCCCGATACTGCTATCTGAAATGATGGCATCACTTGGGAGATGGCCAAAATAATTTTCCACACGAGCATTATCCTCCGATAATTTCTGACCTCTAGTTAACGTTATTTGCGCTATCAGAGCTAGATGACGCTCCTTTATGTCACGTTTCTGGAGTATTTGTCCNTTTGAAAGATCTTTTGCAGCGATGCCCCGTTCGAGGAGGCGCTCTGGAAAGCGCTGAGCCATCAACGTTTTGTTTATGGGCTGAAGAACTTCCTCAAGGCTGTCGCGTGACAACCGTTCTCCGAGCAGTATGTCTTTAGTTAGGCGGAAGACTTTTACGCTTTCTGTAAGGTGTTGGAGTTTTGCTAGTTCACCCGCACGCACCCGCTTTCTTAGNCTCTTATGATCNATTTGCTCCAGCTTTGTGACCAAGCCTTGGGTTCTCATATTTAACTTTTTAACCGTTAGATCGTCTCTCCGGAGCGGATGATCTGCGGGCAGGTCTTGCTTGTAGACATAGCTCAACCCTAAAGTATGAATTTTAATCCTCANAAATGCTTTCCATCCTGTCTCTAAGCAGTCGACCCGGACCGACTGATAGTTATTGGCNAAAGGGAAGTTGATTTCAAAATCAGCNGGGCATGATGGAACAATAAAACGTCTATCTAGAGCACCAACTTCAACACCAGCCGCATCAATCTCTCTTTCCTCAGCCACCCAAGTCTGTACTTGGGTAATTAGGTTTTGTTTGTTTTTNCTTATTTTGAGTGGTTTTGAGGAAGTTGGGCTTGTGCTTAGAAAGCTCAAAGCGAGTAGGGATGTGAGTATTAAACTACGAATCTTAAACATATTTTGGAGTATGAGCTTTTGTGGCGAGTGACGCAATACTGACATTGTGGCAACCGATTGCGGCAAAAACACGCCACGAAAAGTGGCATGACCTAAAGTCAGAACTGAAAGATCCAAGCTTAAGAGACTGATTAATATACAGTATTTGAAAGCCGCAGGGCACTACTGTGCTGTTTGGCATTGGTTTTGCATTGTAATCGTGAGCAAGATCCTTATTGGATTAAATAGTTGTTTAATCGACACAACCGATGCGAACTTTAGCGAGAATGTTATGAAACTGTTTGAGAATGTTTTTAATCTACATGAGAAGGCGCTTCAGCTTCGGGAGCAGCATCTTGAGGTTATTTCTCGCAATATTGCAAACGTTGACACTCCCAACTTTAAGGCTCGCGGCATTGACTTCCAAGACGCGCTTCAAAAAGCGTTGAGCGATGATCATGATGAAAAGCAGGCTAGCGATGTATATACGACCCACAAGAATCATCTGGGAGGTTCTCCCGATAGAGCGACTGCTGACCTTTTATATACCGTCCCATTCAACACATCAGTCGACGGAAATACGGTCGAGATGAGTGTTGAGCAGGCGAAATATGGTAAAGCGGCAGCAAAATATCAGGCCACATTAAGGTTTTTGGAAAGTGATATCGGCGGAATTCGTAAAGCGTTGAGAGGAGAATAAAAGAATATGTCCCTGGATAAAATAATTGGAATCGCATCGACTGGCATGAATGCTCAGATGGTGCGTTTGAATTCTACGGCGTCAAATATGGCTAATGCCTCTACTGTGGGCGGCTCAAAGGAGACCGCTTATAAAGCTAAAAGGCCTGTTTTTGAGGCGCTCCTTAGAGAGGAGCAGTTAAATCAAGGTTCACCATACATTGGCGGAGTGAAGGTGGCTGGCATGGTGGATGACACAGCTGTTAACCGGAAAATTCTCGACCCAGGAAATCCGAAGGCAGATAAAGATGGGTTTGTTTTCGCATCTAATGTCAATGAGGTAACTGAGATGGTGGAAATGATGGCCGCTGGCAGGAGTTATCAAAACAATGTCGAGGTAGTGAACACTGCGAAGGTGTTGATGTCCCGCACACTAGAACTAACCAAAGTTTAGTGAAGGTATAGACAATGACAAATCCAATTTCAGCATCACAGATTCTCACAACTACGCAGTATGAGGAAGAGCAGTTAACGCGGGACACTTCTCGGGACGATATGGGTCGTGACGCCTTTTTAAAGCTTTTTACGACTCAGCTTAACAATCAGGATCCGCTATCTCCAATGGAGAATGAGGCCTTTGTTGCCCAATTAGCGCAGTTCTCTACCCTAGAAGCAAACTATGATATGAGGGACTCCATGGATGCCATGGTTGGTGGGGTGCGTAACGAGCGAATGCTGCAAAGTGCTAACTTGGTGGGCAAGCGAGTTGCCGTTGAGGGCGGATTCTTTAGCTCGTCTCAGGGAGAGTTAATTGAGGGGAGTATCGATTTAGAGCATGGGGCCGACTCGGTCATCATGAGTATTTATGATGCCAATGGTGAGCTCGTGCATCGAGACACTTCTGGAAAGCAGTTGCCAGGCGTCGTGAACATGGCTTGGAGTGGTTACAACACAAAAGGCGAGTTGGCTCCGAGCGGGGATTACAGGATGACGGCCAGTTATATCCGGCACGGCAAGCTTGAAACAGCNCCGGTCACTACCNTAACNGAAGTAAGGAGCGTGAGCTGGAATCCCAACTCACAAGAGATGTCTTTAGAAGTCGGGAATGGTTCGATGGTATCCATGTCTGACGTAAAAAGAATAAGTATGTAATTTAGTAAACAGGAGATTGAAGAATGTCATTTTATACTTCATTAACAGGTTTGAATGCGGCTACGACCCAACTTTCAGTGACTTCAAACAACATTGCAAACTCGGGCACTGGCGGTTTCAAGCGTTCCGAAGCTGACTTTGGTGATATTTTTGCTACCTCGCCTCTGGAGAAGTCCAGCTCGGTGATTGGTCGTGGCGTATCTNTGAAGGAAATATCGCAGGAATTCAGCCAGGGTAACATNGAGAACTCNGCAAATGCGCTGGACTTGGCGATAGCGGGTGATGGGTTCTTTGCCCTCCAGTCTTCTGATGGAACAAAGGTTTACACTAGGAACGGAGCCTTCATGCTGAATGAGCAGAATCAGATGGTNAATAGTTCCGGCCAAGCCCTTCAGTCTCTGCCGGTCGATTCAACGAACAAAGCGGATTTCTCGCAGGATCCAAGCGCCATGACGATTCCCCGGAAAACCGTAGCTGAGTTNAGGCCGACGACCGAGGTTGAGTTGGGACTAAACCTGCCAGCGCAGGTGACGCCGATTACGGAGACATTCAACCCTGCGGATCCATCTACTTATCACAAAACGACTTCCTTGACTGTTTACGGGACTTCAGGATCTTCAAACTTGGCGACGATTTATTATGTCAAGACTAAGAATGCTACGGCAGATGACCCAGTNAACAAATATCAAACACATGTGTTTATAACCGACGATAATGGCGTAGCAAGAAAAATCGACACGGCTCTAATTCAAAAGGCCGAGAACCCCGGTGATGAGATGTTCATCAACAAGTATGGTGAAATTAAAAGCCGATCAGAACTTCAAGAACTCCAGCGAACGAGTAGTGAGAGCGACAAGTATTTGATTACACAGGGGACCCTGTACAAGAAGTATTCCTTTGACAAGTTGGCGGATCCTGTTCCCTCAGTGGCAGCAACAATTACTCTTTCTGATTTGGCGGGGACCGCAAATATAGATGCTTTGAATCTCACCAATGGCAGTGATGGGTTTGATTTCTCGGGTTTCACTAGAGAAGAACTAAAGGATTTATTTGCTATATCGATTGACGGCTCGTCTGACATAAAGATTGGTCTCGAACATTTAGCTGGCAGCGATGTGGCTCGNTCAGGCACCCAGATTGCGCAAGAGCTGCAAAATGTCCTGAACCAAAGGTTTGGCGATTCCGGTCGATTTGATTACACTTCAGCTGCCTCACAGGCACTCCAGATAACCCGGTATGACAATGCCGGTGAGAACCCTGTTACAATCGATTTGGATACCTCAGAAATGATTGAGGATTACATGCGTGGCGGTTCTGTTCCGTTGTCGTTCGATTCGCTTAAAAACGGCGGTAACTTTACGGTTACGGGAGGCGACGGCTCGACA